>NZ_JAKJSR010000020.1:0-185163 GCF_050337155.1 Vibrio cionasavignyae | reverse complement strand
CCTGGCACTTTAAGTGTCCTAAAGGGTTGTTCAAGACTAGAACGTTGATAGGCAGGGTGTGTAAGTGCTGYGAGGCATTGAGCTAACCTGTACTAATTGCCCGTGAGGCTTAACCATACAACACCCAAAGGGTTTTGATTGGACTCAAAGCAAGAACATAATTGAATGTGTATTAAGAACTTTTATTAAGCTTTCCAGATTAATTTTGCCTTCAGTTTTTARTAAAAGCTGAAAGTAAAAGAAGAATTTGCTTGGCGACCATAGCGTTGCGGACCCACCTGATCCCATGCCGAACTCAGAAGTGAAACGCAGTAGCGCCGATGGTAGTGTGGGGTTTCCCCATGTGAGAGTAGGACATCGCCAGGCTTGTTTCCTTGTTTTTAGATTTTGAAAAATCTAAAGGCAAAACTAAATAAAGCGACCAACGCTAAGACTTTATTTAGTAAAAGATACCACTGCGGAGTGGTAGTTCAGTTGGTTAGAATACCGGCCTGTCACGCCGGGGGTCGCGGGTTCGAGTCCCGTCCACTCCGCCACTTATACTAAGCCTCAGTCGAAAGACTGAGGCTTTTTTACGTTTGAAGAAAATTGTCAGTGACGGCTCAGTCATTTTTCTTTTAGTCAGATAGGTGGTTGGTTACACAGATTCGAGCCCTGCTCACTCAGCCACTTATACCACGCCTTAGATTAGGCGTCCCCGTCAAAAGGTTAGGGCATTTTGACGCTATAAAATAGTATGTAATACTAAAAGCTTGCTTTAAGTTTAGAGTGTATAAAAAAGCCTAAGTTATGAACTTAGGCTTAGTATGGGACTTATTTAACTATATGATAACTATTCAAATAAGTCGATATGCAGCCTTTTCACTGCTTCTTTTGCAACATCTGAGTCAAGCAAGAAACATAAGTTGTGAGGGCTAGCACCGTAGCAGATCATACGGAGATTAAACTCCTCAAGTGTTCCAAATACCGCTTTAGCGGAACCTTTCTTCTCGCTCATTTTATTACCAATCAATGCGATTAGGCTAAGATCCTGCTTCACTTCGACGATACACAGCTCTTCGAGTTCTTTCTTCACATCTAAAGGTAGCTCAGGCGCTTTTCCGCTGGTGTCTGTTTGGTCAAGAGTCAATGAAACACTGACTTCAGAGGTTGTAATAAGGTCTACCGATATTTTGTGCTTGGCCAGTATGGTAAATACATCGGCTAAGAAACCGTATGCTTGGAACATTTTAGGGTTCCGTAGTGTCACCATTGTTTGGTTATTTCTCAAAGCTAATGCACGAAATAGCGGGGCACTTTCTACTGTTTGGCGTACCCAAGTTCCGCCTTCTTGTGGCGCTTTAGAGGACCCGACAAAAACTGGAATTTGATGCCTTAGTGCCGGCAATAATGTAGATGGATGGAGGATCTTGGCACCAAAGTTAGCCATTTCAGAGGCTTCACTAAAGCTGATTTCTGGAATAGGGCGAGCGTTAGGGGCGATTCTAGGGTCAGTAGTATAGATCCCTGGAACATCAGTCCAGATCTCTAAGCCACTTGCTTCGACAGCCTCTGCAATAAGAGCGGCGCTATAATCGCTGCCGCCACGGCCCAGTGTTGTGGTTTCACCGTCAATATCTGCGCCAATAAACCCTTGAGTGATGACAACATGCTTTTTACACAAAGGGATGAGGTTTTGCTCTGCAAGAGTTTTGGTTTGCTCTAGGTTCGGTTCCGCTTTTCCATAAGTACTATCGGTCCTTAGTACTTGGCGAATATCAAATCGAACAGCATCAATGCCACGCTCTCGCATTAGCTGTGCGAAAATGTGTGTCGACATTCTCTCGCCACATGCCACTAAGTGATCAGTCAGCTTGGCGGTAACATCAATACAGGCGACTTCTGATAATGTTGCTACTTTTTCAATGAGCGCGTTGATACGTGGCTCAATGGAGGTTGCATCCTTGAGTTGACTCAGTATAGCAACGTGAATCGCTCTGAGTTTTTCGATAAGTTCTAATCGTTCGTTATCATTTTTTACGCCATTAGCCAGTGAGACCAAGATATTTGTCACCCCTGAACATGCACTGCTGACCACCAGTCTTGTCTCAGGGTTATTTTCGATGATTTCAGCACAACGGCTCATGGCTTCGAAGTTAGCAACACTTGTGCCACCAAATTTAGCTACATTGAATGCGCTCACAGTTTTCTCCAGGATATTCCAATAAGTAAAATTATAGGGTTAAAACCCAACGTCCGATGTTTGAAGAGAAATAAAGAGTAGAGGCACATATGATAATGAATCGACCTCAGAAGCTCTTCACCAATTTGGTTTGGTGACAGTTAAAGGGATTCAGCCCAATTAACCGATAAACTAACCCATCAAATTTAGTTTATCTCGGCACTGCTCCCCATGAGTGAAATGTGTTGGAGTTGAGGCTCCACATCATCACTTGCCTGGGCAGTGCTCCTCTTCTGCTTGATAGCCTGTTTATTCAACGTTTTTGTGATGCAAATGTCAATGGAGTGAGGCAATTTAATAAAAATATGACCCCTCAAATTTGTTGCAAATTTGTTGATCTCATGCGTATTGTAGAACAAACTATTTAGCCTTAAAGATTCTTTACACCCAAGTAACCTCATTATTATTAGAAAACAAAAGGACTTTCGATGACGATTTCTAGCTTTGTACCCCCCCACAGGACACTCATGGGACCTGGCCCTTCAGACATCTACCCACAGGTATTACAAGCACTTAGCCGCCCGACTATTGGCCATTTAGACCCGTTATTTATTGGTATGATGGATGAGCTTAAGGCGTTACTCAAATATGCATTTCAGACAGAGAATGACTTTACCATTGCCGTCTCTGCTCCTGGCAGCGCAGGGATGGAAGCTTGCTTTGTCAATCTAATCGAGCCTGGAGATAAAGTCATTGTTTGTCGAAATGGTGTTTTCGGTGATCGTATGAAAGAAAACGTCATTCGTTGCGGTGGCGAAGCTATCCTCGTTGACGATGAATGGGGTAAACCTGTTTCTGTTGAAAAAGTGCAGCAAGCCATCTCAGACAACCCAGACGCGGTATTGTTGGCTTTCGTACATGCAGAGACTTCTACTGGAGCGGTAAGCGATGCTAAGCAGTTAAGTCAGCTTGCCAAGCAAAATGGTATGCTTACGATTGTCGATGCCGTGACGTCGCTTGGCGGTGTTCCATTACTTGTGGATGAGTGGCAACTTGATGCTGTGTATTCAGGTAGCCAAAAATGTTTGTCTTGTGTTCCAGGGTTATCCCCCGTTACTTTATCGCCTCTTGCTATTGAGCGAATTAAAGCGCGTAAAACACCCGTTCAAAGTTGGTTCTTAGACCAAAGCTTAGTGCTAGGTTATTGGAGTGGCGAAGGCAAGCGTAGCTACCATCACACAGCGCCAGTGAATAGCCTTTATGCTTTGCATGAATCCTTAGTGATACTGAAAAATGAAGGCCTCGAAAACGCATGGCAGCGTCATAAAGAGATGCATATTTTACTCGCGGATGGGCTAGAAAAATTAGGGCTGACTTTTGTGGTAGAAAAAGAGAGTCGATTACCACAGCTTAACGCAGTGTACTTCCCTGAGGGCATTGATGATGCGGCCGTGAGGCAGCAATTGCTGGAAGGCTATAATTTGGAAATCGGTGCTGGTTTAGGTGCATTAGCAGGTAAAGCTTGGCGGATAGGCTTAATGGGTTATGCGGCAAGAAAAGAGAATGTTGCTTTGTGTCTTAAAGCACTGGAAACCGTGCTTAAATAGTTGATGATATTAAAAAGACCGAAAGCGTTAGCTTTCGGTCTTTTTATTCAAACTACAAATGCAGATGGAGAATATCTGTTTAACGGTTAACCGTTATAGAGATGCAATCGTCTGTTTTTGTTCTTCAAGTTTAATTAAGGTTTCTTTGTAGCCGTCGAGCTTTTCTCGTTCTTTAGTGATAACGGCTTCAGGTGCTTTAGCAACAAAACCTTCATTGCTTAGCTTTCCTTCGGTACGCTTAATTTCACCTTGAATCTTAGCCATTTCTTTATCGAGACGAGCAAGTTCGGCATCTTTATCGATAAGCCCAGCCATTGGAATCATTAGCTCAGACTTACCAACGAGCTTAGTCGCACACGCTGGTGTCGCTTCGTTGTCGGCAAGAACTTTAATATCATCAAGCTTGGCAAGCGCATTAAGAACGATCTTATTCGCTTCAATTCGAGCCGCATCTTTCTCATCAGCGACTTTGATCATGACTTCTAAGCCTTTGCTTGGTGCAATGTCATACTCAGCACGCAAGTTACGGATTGCAGTAATGAAAGTCTTCACCCATTCGATGTCATCAACGATCTCAGCATTGAAGTTCGCTTCATTAAACTGAGGAAGCGCTTGAGTCATGATCGTCTCGCCTTCCACACCGTCCACTAGTGGCTTAACGCTTTGCCAGATCGATTCAGTGATGTATGGTAGAACTGGGTGAGCAAGACGTAGCGTCTTCTCTAGAACGGTAATCAGCGTGTAACGAGTTGCTTGTTGCTGCGCTTCAGAACCCTTCCAAAGAACAGGTTTAGTTAGCTCTAGGTACCAGTCACAGAATTGGTTCCAGATGAATTCGTAAAGCGTGTTTGCTGCCATGTCTAGACGGTAGTTGTCTAGGTGAGCGTTAAACTCTTTCGCTGCAACTTCAAACTGAGATTCAATCCACTTATCAGCAAGAGAGAACTCCATGTTTGCACGGTCTTCTACAGACAGTGACATGCCACAATCGTGTTCTTCTGTGTTCATCAATACGTAACGGCTTGCGTTCCATAGCTTGTTACAGAAGTTACGGTAACCTTCAAGACGCTTCATGTCCCAGTTGATGTCACGACCCGTTGAAGCCATCGCAGCAAGGGTGAAACGTAGTGCATCAGTACCGTATGGTTCGATACCATTTTCGAAAGTCTTACGTGTCGCTTTTTCGATCTTAGCTGCCAGCTTCGGTTGCATCATGTTGCCACAACGCTTTTCTACTAGCTCTTCAAGGCCGATGCCATCAATCATGTCGATTGGGTCAAGCACGTTACCTTTCGACTTAGACATCTTATCGCCGTTTTCATCACGGATAAGACCTGTCATATACACGGTTTTAAATGGGACTTGAGCCTTGCCATCTTCGTCTTTCACGAAGTGCATGGTCATCATGATCATACGAGCAACCCAGAAGAAGATAATATCAAAACCTGATACCAGTACTTCAGATGGGTGGAACGTTTTTAGCGCTTCTGTGTCTTCAGGCCAGCCTTGAGTACCAAACGTCCAAAGGGCAGAAGAGAACCAGGTATCAAGAACGTCGTCGTCTTGCTTAAGGACAATAACAGGCGCTAGGTTGTTCTTTTCACGCACCTCTTCTTCAGTGCGACCGACGTACACTTTTCCATCGTTGTCGTACCATGCAGGGATGCGGTGGCCCCACCAAAGCTGACGAGAGATACACCAGTCTTGCACGTCACGCATCCACGCAAAGTACATGTTTTCGTACTGTTTAGGTACGAATTGGATCTGGCCATCTTCAACTGCTTTAACTGCAGGCTCTGCAAGCGGTGCTGTACGTACGTACCATTGGTCAGTCAGCATTGGTTCGATAACCACGCCGCCACGGTCGCCGTAAGGAACGGTTAGGTCGTGATCTTTGATTTCTTCAAGCAGACCAAGCTCATCGAATTCAGCAACGATAGCTTTACGAGCGGCGAAACGCTCCATGCCTTGGTATTTAGCTGGAATATCTGTTGAGTAAACATCGCTTTCTTCGCCGTTCGTTGTGAATACTTCTGCAGCATCACGGATATCAGCGTTGAACGTTAGGATGTTGATCATTGGTAGGTTGTTGCGCTTGCCCACTTCGTAATCGTTAAAGTCATGAGCTGGTGTGACTTTCACACAACCCGTGCCTTTTTCCATGTCTGCGTGCTCATCGCCTACGATAGGAATAAGACGGTTTACAACAGGAAGTAGGATTTCTTTGCCGATAAGATCTTTGTAGCGAGGATCTTCTGGGTTTACGGCAACACCAGTATCACCAAGCATGGTTTCTGGACGAGTCGTTGCGACAACAATGTAGTCTTTCCCATCGGCGGTTTTAACACCGTTCGCTAGTGGGTAGCGGAAGTGCCACATGAAACCTTTTTTGTCTTTGTTTTCAACTTCAAGATCAGAAATTGCAGTGTGCAGTTTAGGATCCCAGTTTACTAGACGCTTACCACGGTAAATTAGGTCTTCTTCATACAGGCGAACAAACACTTCTTGAGTTGCAGCCGATAGGCCGTCATCCATAGTGAATCGCTCACGATCCCAGTCTACCGATGCACCAAGGCGACGAAGCTGTTGAGTGATGGTGCCGCCAGATTCAGCTTTCCATTCCCAAATTTTGTCGATGAAAGCTTCACGGCCGTAGTCGTGTTTTGTTTTGCCTTCTTCAGCGGCAATTTTACGCTCTACAACCATTTGTGTCGCGATGCCTGCGTGGTCAGTACCAACCTGCCATAGCGTATTTTTACCTTTCATGCGCTGAGCACGGATAAGGGTATCCATGATTGTATCTTGGAAGGCATGGCCCATGTGTAGGCTACCAGTGACGTTCGGTGGCGGGATCATGATGCTGTATGCTTCTTTTGAAGTGTCACCGTGTGGCTTAAAGTAGCCTTTCTCTTCCCAAGCTTGGTATAAAGCTTGTTCGATTGATGTTGGGTTATATGTCTTTTCCATAGCGTTCTGGATACTTAACTTATTAATACTGTGAAAGAAATCTGTCAAACCTTATAATTAAGCGTGATTATCGCTTACCTATAAGGATTGACCGTGATTAGGATTCAGTGTGCTGAATCTTGATGGTCTGTAGCTGGTAGCCTGCTTGACGGTAAATTTTATACCTTTCTCGAGCAAGTTGCTTAGCTTTTTCTTCGCAAGGCACGAAGTCTACCACTTGAGCGAATGTCTGGGCAAAGGTTGCGTGCGTCTCGGCAACATTTATCACCAGCTGACGGTTCCAGCTCGGCTTTAAGCCGTCAAATCCAATCTCTACAGGGGTACCATTTTTAGGACCCTCACCCACTAAATTGTGAGCGATAAACGCGCTCGCATCAACTTGCCAAAAGTATTCAGCCCAGGCTTCTGCGGAGACTCGGTCGGCGGCATTGAGATAAATTTTGGCACCTTGGCCAGTAAAGTGTCGGCAAAGATAGTGAACATAAGCAAAAAAGCCTGGCTGTGTATCTTCCAAGCTTTCTTCTTCAACGATATAAAATGTTGCAGTTTGCATAGCTACCTAAAAAGTAAAAGGGCCGTTAGGCCCTTTTTTTATTCTTCAGTTTCGTGGCCACTTCGATTCAGTAAGAATTGGACAAGTAGGGAGACAGGACGACCCGTTGACCCTTTCGCTTTACCCGATTTCCAAGCGGTGCCTGCAATATCTAAGTGCGCCCAATGATACTTCTTAGTGAAGCGGGATAAGAAACAACCTGCGGTAATTGTGCCACCCGGACGGCCGCCAATGTTTGCCATATCGGCAAATGGGCTGCTGAGTTGTTCTTGGTACTCATCGGCCATTGGTAGGCGCCAAGCGCGATCGCCAGCTTGCTCTGAAGCGTTAACTAACTCATGAGAGAGTGGGTTATGGTTAGAAAGGACACCACTGATATGATGACCTAGTGCAATAACACAGGCACCAGTTAGCGTTGCAACATCGACCACACACTCAGGCTCAAAGCGCTCAACGTAAGTGAGAGCATCACACAGTACTAAGCGACCTTCTGCGTCGGTATTCAGTACTTCTACAGTTTGGCCAGACATAGTCGTTAGAATGTCACCAGGGCGATAAGCGTTGCTGCCTGGCATGTTTTCACAGCCGGCAAGAATACCAATAACATTGATAGGCAGGTTCAACTTTGCCAAGGCTTTCATTGTACCCATGACAGAAGCCGCACCACACATGTCATACTTCATTTCATCCATGCCTTCACCCGGCTTGAGTGAAATACCGCCTGAATCGAATGTTAAACCTTTACCAATAAGTACGATAGGTTTTGCGTTAGAATCCGGGTTGCCTTTGTACTCCATGATAGACATCAGGGATTCATTTTTAGAACCGCGTCCAACCGCTAGATAAGAGGTCATACCGAGCTTTTCCATCTCTTGCTCACCAATGATCTTGGTGGTCACTGTCTCGTAATCGTCAGCAAGACGACGAGCCTGAGAGGCTAAGTAGGCTGGGTTTGCAATGTTCGGTGGCATGTTGCCTAGGTCTTTCGATGTTTTTACACCTGACGCAATAGCAAGGCCGTGAGAAATGGCTTTTTCACCAAGGTTGAGCTCACGACGTGTCGGTACATTAAACACCAATTTGCGTAACGGGCGACGCGTCTCTGGTTTGTTGCTCTTGAATTGATCAAAGGTGTAAAGGCCATCTTTTGTCGCTTCAACCGCTTGGCGCACTTTCCAGTACGTATCGCGACCTTTAACGTGCAGTTCTGTCAGAAAGCATACCGCTTCCATAGAACCAGTTTCATTTAAGGTGCTGATGGTTTTTTGGATAATCTCTTTGTATTGACGCTCACCCAGCTCTCGTTCTTTGCCACAACCGACCAGTAGAACACGCTCAGAAAGCACGCCTGGTACTTGATGCAACAGTAGCATTTGCCCTGGTTTACCTTCTAGGTCACCACGACGTAGCAAAGAGCTAATATAGCCATCACTGATTTTATCGAGTTGCTCTGCAACCGGAGAGAGACGACGTGGCTCAAATACGCCGACGACAATGCAAGCACTGCGTTGCTTCTCTGGACTGCCACTTTTAACACTAAACTCCATGCGTACTCCTACATCCTAAAGACAAATAGAACTAAATGTTGGATAATCAATTATCAAAGTTTGAATCATAGCCGTTAGTTCGGCCTATAATTGTAAGATAAAAATTGATCCAAAAAGTAAAAAATAAAAGGTTTATCCGAAAACTATAGCGATTCAACCAAAAAAACAAGTTTTGTATAGGTGTTTTCACTGTGATTATTGTTAGATATTTGATCAGAGAAACAGTTAAGAGCCAATTAGCCATATTTTTTGTGCTCTTTTTAGTGTTTTTCAGCCGTCAATTTATCAATGTGCTTGCGGATGCTTCTGATGGAGATATTCCCGCTGGACTTATTATGACTCTCGTTGGTATTAGCATGCCTACGATGGGCTTATTGATGTTTCCATTAAGTATTTACATCGGAATTTTGGTGACTTTTGGGCGACTTTACGCCGAAAGTGAAATAACGGTGATGAATGCGACGGGGATAGGGAACAAATTTCTCATTCGCGCGGCGATGTACCTCGCCGCGATCACCTGCGCGCTTGCTGCATTTAATGCGTTTTGGTTAGCGCCTTGGACACAAGAACAAGAAGTACAAATACGGGAGAAATTGGCCTCAGAGAATTCAGTAGAACTGCTACAGACGGGACAATTTCAACGCACTCCCGATGGCACTTCGGTGGTTTTTATCGACAGCATTAAAGATAAAAAGCTCGAAAACGTGTTTGTTGCACAACTTAGCCCCCGTGATACGGTTTTGCCAAGTGTCATTTCATCTAAATCAGGTGAAGTGAAAGAGCTCAGTGATGGTCGCCAGATTATCGCTTTGTATGATGGTGTCCGTTATGAAGGTGCACCAACACGTTTAGAGTACATGGTGACGGAGTTTTCTGATTACGAAGGCATGATCGGACAACGAGAAGCGCAAGCTCGAGGGCGCTCTTGGATGGCGATACCGACGTTGGATTTGCTTTCTAATCCAGATCCGAAAGCTCAGGCTGAATTACATTGGCGAATTTCACTGGTGATCTGTATCCCGCTTCTGACGATGCTCGTGGTCCCGCTCTCTGCTGTGAACCCAAGGCAAGGGAAGTTTGCCAAAATGGGCCCGGCTATTTTGGTTTACTTCACCTACTTTTTGGCGATAAGCGCCATGAAGTCATCGCTAGAAGATGGCTCTGTTCCGTCTTACATTGGATTATGGCCAATTAATATCGCTCTTTTGTTCACGGCCATCATGGTCAACGCTTACGACACGGTGGGTATGCGCAAGTTTCGGGAGAAATTTAGGCAAAAGCGTTACAAACGAAAAGAGGCAGCCTAATTTATGTTTAAAATTTTAGATGTCTATGTTGGTCGTACCATTATTACCACCATCTTGTTGGTGCTTGCGGTATTTGTTGGTTTGTCAGCGGTCATTAAGTATGTGGAGCAACTGCGCTCTGTCGGCGAAGGCAGCTACGATCTCTTGTCGGCACTGTACTTTGTACTGTTAGGTATGCCTCGTGATATAGAGCTATTCTTCGCAATGGCATCACTGTTAGGGGCGTTGATCGGCTTAGGGATGTTAGCCAGTAGTTCCGAGCTTGTCGTCATGCAAGCGGCGGGTATCTCGAAAGTGCGGATTGGTTTATCGGTGTTAAAAACCGCAGTACCATTGATGATTATCGTGATGGCGCTGGGTGAATGGGGCGCTCCAACGACGCAACAGATGGCGCGAGATCTACGCTTACAAGCGACTTCGGGGGGCAGCATTGTTTCAGTGAGAAACGGTGTGTGGGCGCGCGACGGTAATGACTTTATTTTTATATCGAGCGTTAGCGATAACACCCTAACAGGGTTGAATCTTTGGCGGTTTGATGAAAATAAAAAGTTAACCAGCACCATTTTTGCTGAAAGCGCCGATTACATTGGAAAAAATGGCTGGGTCATGAACGATGTTCAGGTAACCAATTTGGAAAATACGGAAGCGTTCACTAAAGAAATGTTTCCGACATATCAATGGGAAACGTCCTTAGTTCCGGATAAGTTGAAAGTCGTGACGGTTGATTTGAATGAATTGCCGATCAGTGGTCTATACGATTATATGAAGTACCTAGAAGCGTCCGAACAAGACTCTTCTCGCTACGAGTTGGCGTTTTGGCGCAAAGCCACGCAGCCTATTTCGGTCGGTGTCATGATGTTGATGGCGTTATCGTTTGTGTTTGGTCCATTACGTAGTGTGACTATGGGCGCTCGAATTCTGTCTGGTGTTGTTGCTGGGTTTACCTTTTATATTTCTAGTGAGTTCTTTGGACCACTGAGTTTGGTGTATGGCATTCCGCCCGTCTTCGGTGCTCTGGGACCCAGTATCATTTTCTTATTGATTGCTACCCTGTTATTGCGAAGAAAGCTGTAGCGACATAGAGAGATAGCAAAATAAGGAAAGTTAAATAAAAAGGCTGAGATGATTCTCAGCCTTTTTATTATCTGTGCGATGGTACATGTAAACTAGTACTGGTCTTCTGACCAACCGTCGCTGTCAGACATATCGGGCGCGCCAGCGATAGCATTTTCTTCGTCAGCCCATTCGCCGAAATCAATCATTTGGCACTGTTTAGAGCAAAAGGGCCTGAACGGGCTTTCTTCTGCGCTCCATATCACATCGACCTTACATTGAGGGCACTGAACGATGGTTGGTTTACTCATAATTGGATCCATACTTCATATTGTTTAGCTGCAAACAGCCAGTTCAAATTCAACATCGTTAGGGTAGGCTTGTCCCGACTCAAAGGCAATAAACTTAATGGCAAAACGGTTCTTGTGGCCCGAAATCATAGGATAAACACCGCACTCCATAGGAATGGTGAGTCTTAGAATATTGGCTTCTTCGGCATCGCTTTGATAAAAACCAGAACGTGCAATCTGAGGTTTCATCCGCCCAGTTTCTCTGGTCAGCTTTAGCCACATGCTGAGGGCATTCATGAGTGGCTTGAGATTACCGAGCCACTTCTCCGCGTCGTGCATGCGCTTTTCTAAAGGCAGGTGAAGCCAATAGTGTAGGGACGGTAAATCGAAGCAGCATGAGCCGCCTGGCAAGCCAAAGCGTTGACGTATGGCGCTGAGGAAACGGTCTTCTCGAAGTGACTGACCAAAACGTTCAGCCATCATGAGTTCTTTATGAACAACGTCGATATCTCGGAGCAGGTTACCGAGCATTTCTTGATCAACATCGTCGATGTTTAACCACGAACGATAGGTCTGTCTTTGCTTTTCAAGATCTTTTGCTAATTCACTCTTGAGTTGCATCTGTTCAAATATCTCCAATAAATCAAATAGTGATTTAAAGAAAATTTGGTACTGATGACTGTCCGAAAATGACGAAGAATGCTGAAGCTGTCTCAGGAGAGATTCAACTCTTAGGTAAATTCTAGTTTTTTCATTAAGAGGATGTTCGAATCTATTTGTTGTCATTTCACTAGCCTTTAAACGCTTCCCTATTATTTTCACCGATTTTGACTGCACAATGCTAGGTACTTTTGGTGTAATTGTGTGACTTGGGACAAAAGTTGAGCGTTGTTCGTATTATTATCAATCACATCATCGGCATACGCTAGTCGAGTTTCTCGGTCAGCTTGTGAATTGAGTATAGAACGCACTTGTGATTCTGGTACACCGTCCCGTGTCATGGTTCGGTAAATTTGCGTTTCTTCATCAACATCAACCACCAAGACGCGATCAGCCATGCTATTTAAGCCGTTTTCAACTAACAGCGGAACAACAAAAAGTGTGTAAGGGCTTGTTGAGTTATCCAGTAACACTTGCATGCGTTGGCGAATCATAGGGTGGAGCAACTGATTGATCCATTGCTTATCCTGTTCGCTAGCAAAAATACGTTCTCTTAGTGCTGTGCGATTCAACTCTCCACTAGGCAGCAGTATTGATGGACCAAATTGCGCAGTTATTGCGTTGAGTCCAGTGGAGCCTTTTGCCACGACTTCTCGCGCCACCACATCGGCATCGACCAACTCGATATTAAACTCATCACGAAAAAGGTTCGCCACGGTGGTTTTCCCACTCGCTATCCCCCCGGTTAGTCCAATGACATAACTCATAAACTGGCTCCCACAAAAGCGGTTAAATAGTAGTTGATGATGGCGTCTCCCCATAGTGCGCATACCCAACCCGCTATGGCTAAATAAGGGCCAAAAGGGAACGCCATATCAATGCCTTTTTTTTGTAGTCGAAGCTGGATGAGGCCGAATATGACCCCGATTACAGAGGAAAGTAATACAATGATGGGAAGATGCGCCCACCCTAGCCATGCACCTAAGGCTGCCAGCAGTTTAAAGTCACCATAGCCCATGCCTTCTTTACCTGTGAGCAGTTTAAATGCCCAATAGACAGACCAAAGACAGAGATAGCCAAGCATGGTACCAATAACGGAATCCATTAGAGAAATGGGAGAAATGCCAAATAATGCCAGTGAGATACCTGCCCACATAAGCGGCAGTGTAAGCTGGTCGGGCAGCAGCATAGTATCAAGGTCGATAAAGGTTGCAGCGATGAGCGTAAAAGTAAACGCAATCAAAGCAACGCTGTAAAGGCTGTAGCCTAATTCAAATGCTACGACAGTGGCAAGTACGGCGCTGAGTAATTCAATAATAGGGTAGCGTGCGCTTATTTTATTACCACATTGGCGACATTTACCTTGTAATAATACCCAGCTTAAGACGGGAATATTATCCACTATTCGTATTGCGGTTTGGCAGTTAGGGCAGGTTGAACGAGGAATACTCAGGTTATAGTCACCTTGAGGTGGCTCAATGTGATATTCGGGAAAGGCCTCAGCACATTCTTGGCGCCAACCTCTTTCCATCATGATGGGCAGACGGTGTATCACCACATTAAGAAAACTGCCAACAATTAGGCCAACAATGGCGGCGAAGACCGAGTAAAGCCAAGGATAATAGGTAAAAACGTCCATTTTTGAGTGCTAGCCTAAAGAATCAACAGGTTATTGCCTATGTTAGCCTATTACCGACATTAAGTTAAAGATAGGAAGGTACATTGCGACCACTAATCCTCCCACCATCGTCCCTAGAAAAACAATAATGAATGGCTCGAGTATTTTTCCGAGATTATCGACGGTGTTATCCACCTCAAATTCATAGATGGCCGCAATTTTATTCAGCATGTCATCGAGTTGCCCTGATTCTTCACCGATCATGACCATTTGTAGCACCATCTCGGGGAAGGCATTGGCATTGCGCATGGCAAGGTGAATAGGGGTGCCTGCGACGACATCGCCATGAATCGAAAGAATGGATTGTTGATAATAGGTGCAGTCGGCGGTTTTCGCACTGGCTTGAATGCTCGATAAAATAGGGATCCCTGAGCTAAAGCTGGTGGCGAGGGTACGGCTAAACTTAGCGATTGAAGCCTTGGTGATGATACCTCCTATGATGGGGATACGAAGGGACAAGCGACTAGTTTGCAGTTTAAACGCGGCATTTTGCTTTCTTAATAAGCGAAACATAACAAGAGCGACAGTGATACTGATGATGAGCATGGCCCCGTTAGCTTGTAACCAATGCGAGGCTTGCAGAACTTGTAAGGTAAACCAAGGCAAGGTGGCGTTAAATCCTTTGAACATGCTTTCGAATTCTGGGATCACTTGTGTCAACATTAAAAAGGTGACGATGAACGAGACAAAAAGTACCATGCCGGGGTAGATGAGGGCTTTGACGACCTTGGATTTTAGTGCTTCTTGTTTCTCTCTATACAGTGCGAGACGCTCGAAGACCGCAGGTAAGTTTCCCGATGTTTCACCAGTTGCGACCATGTCGACGTAGAAGCTATCGAAATGCACACTGGCCATTTGCATGGCTCGTGAGATAGGTGTCCCAGCTTCAATCGCTTTGCATATTTGCCCGAGCACCGACTTCATTTCCGCCTTGGTGTGATTATCTGCGACTAATTTCAGCGCATGGATAATGGGAATACCGGTACCTAACATGGTGGCGAGCTGACGTGTCAGTGTGGTGATATCTTGTCGTTGGATGCGATGCGTGAGCTTAGTCCAAAGGGATACGCTATGGCGGGTGATTTTCTTAATTTGAACATGCTGGCTTTTAAGCTTATCCCTAACCTCACTTTCTGTCATGGCAAGCGTATGACCCGACACTTTTTTTCCGGTGCTGTTGATGCCTTTCCAGCGAAAGGTTTTTAGCGGAATAGCTTGTATTTTCGCCATTGTCGTTTCCTTCAAAGTGATACAGAGCTTGCAATGCAAAGATGGTAATGTTGAATCTAAGTACTTAAAGTACCTGGCCTAGAAATAGAGCACACGCTGCAGCTCCTTAAAGCTGGTGATGCCTTGCTCAAGTTTGGTGATCCCTGATTGTTTTAAGGTGAGCATGCCTTGCGACTTGGCGATAGACTCTAGCTCTTGAATACTGGCATTTTGCATGACCGCCTTTGCGAGCTCAGCCGTAAAGGGCATCACTTCATAAATACCTGTCCGTCCTGAGTAGCCGTGATTGCAGGCGTTGCAGCCTTTTTCATTGGCTTGATAAATGGTTATCGATGGTGATAAAGCGAGGTTGTGCTGTAACCCAATTGGCAGTACTTCAGGCGTCTTACAGTGATTGCAGAGTTTACGAGCCAGTCGTTGGGCGATGATTAGGGACAGCGACGATGCAAGGTTGAAAGCGTCGATGCCCATATTTTGCAGCCGAACGACGGTTTCAATCGCAGAGTTGGTGTGCAGGGTGGATAGGACTAAGTGACCAGTTTGCGCCGCTTTTACCGCAATTTCTGCGGTGTCGAAATCTCGAACTTCTCCTACCATGACAATATCAGGATCTTGTCTTAAGAACGATCGCAGCGCTTCTGGGAAACCAAAGCCAATTTTGGGGTTAACTTGCACTTGGTTGATGCCATCAAGATGGATCTCAACCGGATCTTCTGCCGTTGAAATGTTGCGATCCGCAGTATTGAGAATGCTCAAGCCGGTATACAGCGACACGGTTTTGCCACTGCCAGTCGGACCGGTGATAAGGATCATGCCTTGCGGCTTTTTAAGTGCATCAAGGTAAAGCGTGCGTTGTTGTGACGTATAGCCAAGTTGATCAATGTTCAAGTTGGCCGAGCCGCCATCAAGGATCCGTAAGACAATTTTCTCACCCCACATGGTAGGAAGTGTTGATACTCGCATATCCACGGCGGCGCTGTCGGACAGTTTAAGTTTAATCCGACCATCTTGTGGTAAGCGACGTTCGGCAATATCGAGCTTGGCCAAAATCTTAATTCGGGCAGAGAGACGCCTGCTGAGGTGCCCTGCTGGTTGGTGGGTTTCAATTAAAATGCCGTCACAGCGCAAGCGAATGCGGTAGACGTGTTCATAGGGTTCAAAGTGAATGTCGGAGGCTTTCTTACGAACCGCATCAATGAGGACTTGTTGAATAAAGCGGCTAACAGGGGATTCATCGAGACTTAAATCTTCGATGTTATCCAATTCTGCATCGGTAACTTGTACTAGGTTGGCTAAGTCATCGGAAGTGAGATCTTTGCTGCTATTTTGCCAACTGTCTCCTGTCTCTCCATACATACGCCGAATGGCGGCGCGAATGTCTTGATGACACGCTAAAACTAGCTCAATTTGCATGCCAGTGGCAAAACGAAAGTCATTTTCAACATGCTGTAAAGTGGGATCGCCAATAGCGATGGTGAGCACGCCATTAAATTGAGAAAGGGGTAAGGCGTTGTGGTTGGTGATGGCGTCGCGTAACCCTAAACGCTGGCACAGCTCAGTAAAATCAAAGTTATGAATCGGCGTCACCGCCAGCCCGAATAACAAACTCAGTTGGTGGGTGAATTCCTGTGGCGTGAATAGATTCAGCTCAAGCACCGCATCGGGCGCGGAACAGCCCGATGTGGCGATGAGGTCTAACACCGACTCCGCTTGCGACGCACTAATCAGGCTAGCGTGCTGCAAGATAGAGGGGAGGTTGGATTGCATTTGTTAAGGTGTGGCTTCACAGCCTTTTAAGGACAGCCCTGTGTCCTGTGTACATTCCCAGCCAGTAGTGTCATCTCTTGCTAGCGTTATTTTTTTATTAAGTAATGAACCTGAATTAAATGTAAATGTTATGGATTTATCAGCGGTTTCTATTTTCCCAAGAGTATTTGAATCCTTTGTAATTCCTAAGGTGGACACGGCTGATGATAGCTTTCCGTTGTCTTGAATTAATAGTTCTGCTGGTGTGATTAATGATTTCATAGTTGCTAGTGCTGAAGCTGCTTCGCTCTTATTGACGTAGTCCTTATATGCTGGGATAGCCACAGCAGAGAGTATTCCAATAATCGCCACTACAATCATCAACTCAACCAAGGTAAAACCTTGTTGTTTATTCGTTTTTCTCATCATCTTGTCCTTAGAATAGTGATACTTAACTACAGTAGGTATCAGCCCATACGCAATAAAGCGCACAATGATTGAGCTACGAGTGAGTTGGGAAACTTTTGGAGTTTGTTGCAAGGTATGCAGGAGAGGTTGCGAGTAGGGTTGAGTTTTGGGTTGTAGGTGGAGAAAGAGCGGTTCTATGGCCCTGTGGCCCTATGGGGCGCAGGATTGTGCTTGACATGTCATGCTTTTGATTTTTTGCTAGACCACAGGACCACAGGACCACAGGACCACAGGACCACAGACATAAAAAAAGCGAAGTCTAATCAGACTCCGCTCAGTTTAATTTTCCTCTAGGACCTAGGACCTAGGACCTAGGACCCAGCTCCTAACCCGCTCCTACCCCTTAAACCTCATCGATAAATCCATCGCTTTTAAATGTTTAGTCAGCGCGCCAACAGAAATATAATCAACGCCTGTTTCTGCGAACTCTTTGATGGTGTCCATCGTGATGTTCCCAGAGTTTTCTAGTGCAGCGCGGCCTGCGTTGATCTTCACGGCTTCACGCATCATGTCGGTCGTAAAGTTATCCAGCATGATGATGTCGGCCCCCGCTTCGATGGCTTGGTTTAGCTCTTCAAGCGATTCAGTTTCTACTTCAACAGGTTTGCCTGGATTTAACTGCTTAGCCGTTGTGATAGCTTTGGTGATACCGCCACACGCGATGATGTGGTTCTCTTTAATTAGGTAGGCATCAAAGACCCCAATACGATGGTTGAAACCACCGCCACAGGCGACCGCGTATTTAAGTGCGCTACGCAGACCTGGAATGGTTTTACGGGTGTCTAATAAGCGGCACTGTGTGTGGGCAATCTTTTCAGCGTATTGGGCAGTAATGGTCGCGCAGCCAGATAGCGTTTGGATGAAGTTCATCGCATTGCGTTCGCCGGTTAATAGAATACGAGCTGGGCCTGACATAGTACAAAGGACTTGGTTAGGTTCCACTTTATCACCATCATTAACATGCCAATCAATGGTGACTTCACCACCGAGTTGCTTGAACACTTCGTCCGCCCACATTTTGCCGCAAAAAACACCGTGCTCACGGGTAATGATAGTCGCGACATTTTGCGTTTCCGCAGGGATCAAGCTGGTGGTGATGTCGGCGCTTGCATCTAGCGTTCCGCCCAAGTCTTCACGAAGTGTATCGGCGACGGCACGAGTAATTTCAGTAGGAAGTTGCTGCTTTAAATACTCAAGGCGTTCTTGGCTGTTATGTGTGTTTTTCATCGCTTAAGGAATCTATATGGGGGAACAAAGTGGGCATGATACTCTGGCTTGTGCGTAATTTCAGCATCAATTCTCGCATTTTGTTGGTTGTTGGATAAAATCATAGCGAACCTTGTGCAGATGGACATCATTAGTATGCAAAACCCCAATACGAATCAGCGTGAAGCTGCCACACTTGCCGTAGATGAACAAGGCTGGTATTTACCGGCTCGACGTGTGCCATCGCCACACTTTGACGCCCGTAGTGATGAGCAAGATATCTCTTTGCTGGTGGTGCACAACATCAGTTTGCCGCCCGGGCAATTTGGTGGCGATTATATTGAATCATTTTTTCAGGGTAACTTGGATGCGAATCGTCATCCATTTTTTAAGGTCATCGAGAATATGCGTGTTTCTGCCCACTGTCTCATTCGGCGTGACGGAGAGGTAGTGCAGTTTGTCCCGTTCTCTGCTCGTGCTTGGCATGCGGGTGTATCTAGTTTCGCTGGGCGAGATAAATGCAATGATTACTCAATAGGGATCGAGTTAGAAGGGACGGACTTTTTACCGTACAGCCCAGAGCAGTATCAGAGCTTGGCTGAACTAACTAAGGTTATTTTGTTGTATTATCCGCAAATTACCCCTGAGCGGATAACTGGACATCAATATATTGCCCCTTTGAGAAAGACTGACCCTGGATTGGTTTTTGACTGGGTGCGGTTCAAACAAGGGCTATGATTAAATACTAATACCACCAATGGGTTAGACATCCTCAACATCGATATATTTATTTTGTTACTTAAATTATTAAAAATAGCTTGTCTCATCCTGCAAGCTTTTTTTGATTTCGATCAACTTCCCTCACCCAATCATCACGTTCTTACCTGTTGATTTATAATGATTTTTCTAGCACGAAAAACGCCCGATAGGTTTCTTGTATGTAATTGGTATGACCAAGTCTGTTGGTGTTTTAATCAATAAATGTTTCATTGCTGTTAATGTACCGCCGCTTCTATGATGTGAATCAATTTTTAGCTAGACATTTGCGTTTTAAATGTGTTAATTTTTAGCCCAACTTGAAATTGGTAATACCAATTCACTGCATAAGAAAAGTAGAACTATAGCCATGGCTTATCAAAGGATTCGTCAGCCCAAACTTTCGGATGTTATCGAACAGGAACTTGAGCGGTTGATCGTCGAAGGAACACTTTCTGCAGGGCAGCAGTTGCCACCAGAACGTGAACTGGCAAAACAATTTGATGTTTCTCGACCTTCGATTCGAGAAGCAATTCAGCGCTTGGAAGCAAAGCGCCTGCTGACCCGTAGACAGGGTGGCGGTACGTTTGTTAGTGACAATATATGGAAAAGTTTTTCAGATCCTTTGCTAGAGCTACTTTCATCTCACAATGAAACCCAACTTGACTTGCTCGAAGCTCGTCACGCGATGGAAGGTATTTCAGCTTATTTTGCAGCGTTGCGTGGTACCGAAGAAGATTTTGCTCAGATAGAAAGTTGCTTAGTTAATATCGGTGAAGCGCAAGAAAAGCGTGATGTAGAGGCAGAAGCGTCTGCGGTTATGGCTTTTCTTATTGCCTTAACAGAGGCGGCTCATAATGTGGTTTTATTACATATTATTAGAAGCTTAGCACCACTACTTGAGCAAAATGTTCTACAAAATTTAAAGTTATTACATCGCCGCACTGAAGTGTCGGAGAAAGTCAGTAAACATAGAGCTAATATTGTAGATGCGATTGTTTCTGGTCAGCCTGAAAAGGCGCGAGAAATGTCTCATTCACATTTAGCGTATATCGAAGAAACATTGCTGGATTTGACGCGCGAAGAATCACGCCGAGAGCGTTCTCTACGTCGAATTCAGCAGGGTAATGAGTCGTAATCAAGCGACGCATTAAATGTTTAGTAGAATCCAACTAACAAAAGGATAGATCGCCATGTCTGACATGAAGCATGACGTTGATGCTCTAGAAACTCAAGATTGGTTACAAGCACTAGAGTCAGTAGTACGCGAAGAAGGCGTAGAACGCGCACAATATTTACTAGAACAAGTTCTAGATAAAGCTCGTTTAGACGGCGTTGATATGCCAACTGGTATCAACACTAACTACATCAACACCATCCCAGCAGCACAAGAGCCAGCTTACCCAGGTGACGTCACTCTTGAACGTCGTATTCGCTCGATTATTCGCTGGAACGCAATCATGATCGTATTGCGTGCTTCTAAGAAAGACCTAGACCTTGGTGGTCACATGGCTTCTTACCAGTCAGCTGCTGCGTTCTACGAAGTATGTTTCAACCACTTCTTCCGTGCTCCAAACGAGACGGACGGTGGCGATCTAGTTTATTACCAAGGCCATATCTCTCCTGGTATCTATTCTCGTGCATTCGTTGAAGGTCGTCTTACTGAAGAGCAGCTAGACAACTTCCGTCAAGAAGTAGATGGTAAAGGTATCCCTTCTTACCCACACCCGAAACTGATGCCTGAGTTCTGGCAGTTCCCTACCGTATCTATGGGTCTTGGCCCTATCTCAGCGATCTACCAAGCGCGCTTCCTTAAGTACCTTGAAGGCCGTGGCCTGAAAGAAACGTCAGCGCAACGCGTATACGCGTTCCTAGGTGACGGAGAAATGGATGAGCCAGAATCACGTGGTGCGATCTCTTTCGCTGCGCGTGAGAAACTAGACAACCTATGTTTCCTAATCAACTGTAACCTACAGCGCCTAGATGGCCCTGTAATGGGTAACGGTAGCATCATCCAAGAACTGGAAGGCCTATTTAAAGGCGCAGGTTGGAACGTTGTTAAAGTTATCTGGGGTAGTAACTGGGATTCTCTACTGGCTAAAGACACCACTGGTAAGCTTCTTCAACTAATGAACGAAACTATCGATGGTGACTACCAAACATTCAAATCTAAAGATGGCGCCTACGTACGTGAGCACTTCTTTGGTAAGTACCCTGAAACAGCGGCACTTGTGGCTGATATGACGGATGACGAAATCTTCGCGCTTAAGCGTGGTGGTCATGACTCTTCTAAACTGTTTGCTGCATTCAACAATGCAAAAGAAACAGGTGGTAAGCCAACGGTAATCCTAGCTAAGACAGTTAAAGGTTACGGTATGGGTGATGCAGCAGAAGGTAAGAACATTGCACACGGTGTTAAGAAAATGGACATGACTCATGTTCAACACCTACGTGACCGTCTAGGCCTACAAGATATTCTTTCTGATGAGAAAGTAGCTGAGCTACCTTACTTGAAGTTGGAAGAAGGCACGGCAGAGTACGAATACCTACATGCTCGTCGTAATGCTCTACATGGTTACACACCTGCGCGTCTGCCTAAATTCACTCAAGAATTTAAAGTGCCAGAGCTTGATGCATTTGCACCACTACTAGGTGAGCAAAAGCGTGATATCTCGACGACAATGGCTTACGTTCGTACTCTTAATATCCTGCTTAAAGATAAGAATATTGGTAAAAACATTGTTCCTATTATTTGTGATGAAGCACGTACGTTCGGTATGGAAGGTCTGTTCCGTCAGGTGGGTATCTACAACCCGCATGGTCAAGAATATACTCCTGAAGATAAGGGCATTGTTTCTTACTACAAAGAAGCGACGTCTGGTCAAGTTCTTCAAGAAGGTATCAACGAGCTAGGTTCAATGGCGTCTTGGGTTGCTGCGGCAACGTCATACAGCACCAACGATCTACCAATGATCCCGTTCTACATCTACTACTCAATGTTCGGTTTCCAACGTATTGGCGACATGGCATGGTTAGCTGGTGACCAACAAGCTCGTGGCTTCCTATTGGGCGCTACTGCGGGCCGTACAACGCTAAACGGCGAAGGTCTACAGCACGAAGATGGTCACTCGCACATTATGGCGAACACAGTACCTAACTGTATCTCTTACGACCCAACGTTTGCTTACGAGCTAGCGGTAATCATGCAAGACGGTATTCGTCGCATGTACGGTCCTGAGCAAGAGAACGTTTACTACTACCTAACAGTAATGAACGAGAACTACGCAATGCCAGCAATGCCAGAAGGCGCTGAAGAAGGCATCCGTAAAGGTATCTACAAGCTTGAGTCTCACGCGGGTACGAAGGGCAAAGTTCAACTAATGAGCTCTGGTACTATCATGAACGAAGCGCGTAAAGCTGCTGAAATTCTAAGTGAAGAGTACGGCGTAGCCTCTGATGTCTTCTCTGTCACGTCGTTCAACGAACTGACTCGTGACGGCCAAGCGGTAGAGCGTGACAACATGCTTCACCCAGAAGCGGAAGAGAAAGTCCCGTACATCACAACCGTTCTTGGTAAAGAACCTGCTATCGCAGTGACGGATTACATGAAGAACTACGCTGAGCAAGTTCGTGCATTTATGCCAAGCGAATCATACAAAGTACTTGGTACTGATGGTTTCGGTCGTTCTGATAGCCGTGAAAACCTACGTCGTCACTTCGAAGTTAACGCAGGTTACGTAGTGGTAGCAGCGCTGACTGAGCTGGCTAAGCGTGGTGATGTTGAAAAATCAGTAGTTGCAGAAGCGATTGCTAAATTTGGCATCGACACTGAAAAAACTAACCCGCAATACGCATAAGACTTCCATTAAGGTAGGAAAATACAATGACAATCGAAATTAATGTACCAGACATCGGTGCAGATGAGGTTGAAGTAACTGAGATTCTGGTTAACGTTGGCGACAAGGTTGAAGAAGAACAGTCACTGATCACTGTTGAAGGCGATAAAGCTTCTATGGAAGTTCCAGCGTCTCAAGCGGGTATCGTTAAAGAAATCAAAGTAGCAGAAGGCGATTCTGTTTCTACTGGTTCTCTTATCATGATCTTCGAAGCGGAAGCGGCCGGCGCTCCGGCTGCGCCAGCAGTTGAAGCGGCGGCACCTGTTGCAGCTGCGCCTGCGGCAGTAGAGCTTAAAGAAGTACATGTTCCAGACATCGGTGGTGATGAAGTTGAAGTCACTGAAATCATGGTTGCAATCGGCGATGCAGTAGAAGAAGAGCAATCGCTTCTTACTGTTGAAGGCGATAAAGCTTCGATGGAAGTACCTGCACCATTCGCGGGCATCGTTAAAGAAATCAAGATCGCTTCTGGTGATTCAGTGTCTACTGGTTCTCTAGTAATGGTATTCGAAGTGGCTGGTTCAGCGCCGGCAGCAGCTCCTGCTCCTGCGGCAGCACCAGTTGCAGCGACTCCAGCAGCATCTGCTGAGAAAGAAGTCAACGTACCAGATATCGGTGGCGACGAAGTCGAAGTGACTGAAATCATGGTAGCGGTTGGCGATACAGTAGAAGAAGAGCAATCTCTCATTACTGTTGAAGGTGACAAAGCTTCAATGGAAGTCCCTGCACCATTTGCTGGTACAGTGAAAGAAATCAAGATTGCAGCTGGCGATACCGTGTCAACTGGCTCTCTAATCATGACGTTTGTCGTGGAAGGCGCAGCACCTGCTCCTGTTGCAGCACCTGCACAAGCAGCCGCTCCAGCGGCGGCGCCGGCTTCTAAAGCAGAAGCGCCTGCAGCGGCTCCAGCAGCAAATGACTTCCAAGAAAACAACGATTACGCTCACGCTTCTCCAGTTGTGCGTCGTCTTGCTCGTGAGTTTGGCGTTAACCTTTCTAAAGTTAAAGGTTCAGGTCGTAAGAGCCGTATCTTGAAAGAAGATGTTCAATCTTACGTGAAAGAAGCGCTTAAACGTCTTGAGTCTGGTGCAGCAGCATCTGGTAAAGGCGGTGATGGTTCAGCACTTGGCCTACTACCTTGGCCAAAAGTTGACTTCAGCAAGTTTGGTGAGACGGAAGTTCAAAAACTGTCTAAAATCAAGAAAATCTCTGGTGCTAACTTGCACCGCAACTGGGTAATGATTCCACATGTTACACAGTGGGATAATGCTGATATCACGGCGCTTGAAGCATTCCGTAAAGAGCAAAATGCGATTGAAGCGAAGAAAGACACAGGCATGAAGATCACACCACTTGTGTTCATCATGAAAGCGGTCGCGAAAGCACTAGAAGCCTTCCCTGCATTTAACTCTTCACTATCTGAAGATGGTGAGAGCATCATTCTGAAGAAATACGTGAATGTTGGTATTGCGGTTGATACGCCAAATGGCTTGGTTGTTCCTGTCTTTAAAGATGTGAACAAAAAAGGCATTTACGAGCTATCTGAAGAGCTAGCCGTAATTTCTAAGAAAGCACGTTCTGGTAAACTGACTGCAGCCGATATGCAAGGTGGTTGTTTCACCATCTCTAGCCTAGGTGGCATTGGTGGTACTGCATTTACGCCAATCGTTAATGCACCAGAAGTGGGTATCCTAGGGGTATCTAAATCTGAAATGAAGCCAGTATGGAACGGGAAAGAATTTGAACCGCGCCTACAGCTTCCACTTTCTCTATCCTACGATCACCGAGTGATTGATGGTGCAGAAGGTGCACGCTTCATTACTTATTTAAACAGCTGCTTGAGCGATATTCGCCGTTTGGTACTGTAACAAATAAATAGAAACTAGGGCGGCTGAAACAGCCGCCCTTATTGACAAAATTCAATGACAATTTGATGATACTGTAATTTTTACAAATCGAATTGTTGTCTAGCTCACAGGCTAAATTGATTTACTTTTCACACCATTAACATCTCTGTAAACTGTTGGCGGTCTGAATTACATTGTTTAAGCAACATACTTTAGATAATGTTGTTTAAAACAACGTCTCAATATAAGAAATCAATACCCACTCAGCCTGTTAGGGATAATGACTACAAGAGGTCAAAATGAGCAAAGAAATTAAAGCCCAAGTGGTAGTACTTGGTGCCGGTCCTGCTGGTTACTCCGCTGCATTCCGTTGCGCCGATTTAGGCCTAGAAACGGTTCTAATCGAACGTTATAGCACGCTTGGTGGTGTATGTTTGAATGTGGGTTGTATCCCATCTAAAGCACTACTTCACGTATCTAAAGTTATCGAAGAAGCAAAAGCGCTTGCTGAACACGGTATCGTATTTGGTGAACCGCAAACCGACATCGACAAAATTCGTCTTTGGAAAGAAAAAGTAATCGGTCAGCTTACTGGTGGTCTTGGCGGTATGGCTAAGATGCGTAAAGTGACAGTGGTTAACGGTTTAGGTCAATTTACTGGTCCTAACTCTATCGACGTTGATGGCGAAGATGGTAAAACAACCATTAACTTTGATAACGCGATCGTTGCGGCGGGTTCTCGTCCTATCAAATTGCCATTCATCCCGCATGAAGACCCACGTATTTGGGATTCAACGGATGCACTTGAGCTTAAAGAAGTTCCGGGCAAACTGCTTATCATGGGCGGTGGTATCATTGGTCTGGAAATGGCAACGGTATATCACTCTCTAGGTTCTAAAATTGACGTTGTTGAAATGTTCGATCAACTGATCCCTGCAGCTGATAAAGACATGGTTAAGGTTTACACCAAGCGTATCAAAAACAAGTTTAACTTGATGCTTGAAACCAAAGTGACCGCTGTTGAAGCGAAAGAAGATGGTATCTACGTTTCAATGGAAGGCAAAAAAGCACCAGCAGAAGCTGAGCGTTATGATGCTGTTCTTGTTGCGATTGGTCGTGTTCCTAACGGTAAATTGCTTGATGCTGAAAAAGCGGGCATTGAAGTAGATGAGCGCGGCTTTATCAATGTGGATAAGCAAATGCGTACTAATGTGCCTCATATCCATGCTATCGGCGATATCGTTGGTCAGCCAATGCTTGCGCATAAAGGTGTGCATGAAGGTCACGTAGCGGCAGAAGTTATCTCTGGTAAGAAGCACTACTTTGACCCGAAAGTGATTCCATCTATTGCCTACACTGAGCCAGAAGTTGCGTGGGTTGGTAAGACTGAGAAAGAAGCGAAAGCAGAAGGTCTAAACTACGAAACAGCAAGCTTCCCGTGGGCAGCGTCTGGTCGTGCGATTGCTTCTGATTGTGCTGACGGTATGACTAAGCTGATCTTCGATAAAGACACGCACCGTGTTATCGGTGGTGCTATTGTTGGTACTAACGGTGGTGAACTGCTGGGTGAAATTGGTCTAGCAATTGAGATGGGTTGTGATGCGGAAGATATCGCATTGACGATTCACGCTCACCCAACATTGCATGAATCTGTTGGTCTTGCGGCTGAAGTATTTGAAGGCACAATCACAGACCTTCCAAATGCTAAAGCGAAGAAAAAGAAATAATTAAGATTTCTTAAGAATCTAAAAAACCGCTCAGATGAGCGGTTTTTTTTATGCCTAAACGTTTATGGTGAGACGTTATGTCTGAATCATGCTTAGGCGACAATTGGCCGAGTGAAGCCTAGTGATTCCCTTCATTTTTATAGATACAGACCATATCCATATAGCAATCTGTTAAAGACTTAATACCGTCACTATCGGTATTACGATTAGCTTCAATGAATAGCGAATAACAAATGCCATGGAACAGGCTTGTGAGGTGCTTAGGGTTATGATGCGGGCAAACTTCACCGCGTTCAATCGCCTTGATAAACATGTTCTCAATCAGCGCTTGGCTGGTTTTATTGGAAGAGATAAACAACGGCCATACTTCTTCACGTGTTGATGTGCTCCATTCGAACCACACTTTATTCCAATGACAATCTTCCATCACCATGTCGACTACTTTATCTAAGATGTTCGTCAGGTTTTCTTTAATGTTGATATCAAGATCGATGGTGTTAGATAAGAAGTTAGAGTATTGACAGACGACGTGATTGAGCACTTCATCAACAAGATCTTCTCGGGTTGGGAAGTAATTGAAGACAGTGGCGACAGAGACTTGAGCTATTTCTGCAATATCGGCGTGTCCACCACGGCCAATGCCGCGCTTTGCAAATACTTCTAAGGCTATTTCCATCAGTTGCAGTTTACGCTTCTGAGGCGACAGGCGAGTTCTTGGTCTTTTAACTATTGAGTCCATTTTATGTTCCTTGCCAACGTTGTTTGAGCATGTGACGTTAAAAATGCTCAGATTATTGTGCTGAGTCAGTGGCCCCTATGTTGGGATGGTCGATTGACATGAAGTGTGCCTATCATGAAATAACCACTTTTCCATTTTGGAAATATACTGCTTAGCTTTTTCTATTGAGTGATAAGTGTAATGGTGCATATATCACTTGGTCAATGCCCATTCACTGATAATTATGATAATTAGTGCGTATTTACCTGCGCATCACACTTTTATTGAAAGTGTAACAATGTTTCAACAGGTTAAGTTAACAAGAAGGGGGGCTGGTTTAGACCAGTAAGCTTTTTATCGGACTATTTCGGCCGCTATTTTTATCGAAACACAGAAAGTGTTACCATACCGCCACTTTAAGAGTGACTCCTCTGCTTCTAAGTGGGGTTCATTTTATCCTGCTCTTGGGATTAGATTTTACTGAGTTAAAAGCGGTTAGAATCGTATCGTTTGAGTAAACCACAATAATCGAGATCGATATGAAACATACTATTGAAGTGATGATTTCCGAGAAAGAAGTGCATGACCGCGTTCAAGTCTTGGGCAAGGAAATTACTGAGCACTATAAAGGCAGCGAAGATTTGGTCATGGTTGGCTTGTTAAGAGGCTCATTTGTATTCATGGCTGACTTAGCACGTGCGATTGATATTACACACTCAGTGGATTTCATGACCGCATCTAGCTACGGCAACACCATGGAAAGCTCTCGTGATGTTCGTATCTTGAAAGATCTTGATGATGACATCAAAGGTAAGGATGTCTTATTGGTTGAAGACATTATTGATACTGGTAACACATTGACGAAAGTAAAAGAGATTTTGTCGCTGCGTGAGCCTAAGTCTATCCAGATTTGTACGCTATTGGATAAGCCTTCTCGCCGTGAAGTCCCTGTTGATGTTAAGTGGATTGGCTTTGGTATTCCAGATGAGTTTGTGGTCGGTGTAGGTATTGATTACGCACAGAAGTATCGCCATCTGCCTTACATTGGTAAAGTTGTTCCTCAGGAATAATAAAAACGCCCACTTCTTCTAGTTAAGAGTGGGCGATTTTTATTCTAGTGAAGAGGAGGCACTATCATTCGAGTACTTACAGTATGCTTTACTTCAGTACTCCGCTATTTAAAATTTTTGCCATGGCAGCTTGGTAGTTAACTTCGAGAGATTCACGGCTTGAGCAGCGCACGCCTAGATCTTGTAACTTGCCATCACCAATGCCGTATACCACGCCGTGAATTTCTGTCTCTTGTCCGCGTTCCCAAGCATTTTGCATCACGGTAGAGTTACCCAAGTTGTAGACTTGTTCCGCCACATTGATTTCACAAAGCTTGTCTCCCCACATTTCACGAGGCAGTTCACCAAGCCAGTTTCTGTGCTTTAGGTACAAATCACGGATATGCAGTAGCCAGTTATTGATAAGACCAAGTTGTGGGTTATCAATCGCGGCATTCACACCACCGCAGCCATAGTGACCACAAACAATGATATGTTTGACTTTCAATACGTCAACCGCGTATTGCACTACAGATAAACAGTTCAGGTCAGTATGAATGACCTGGTTAGCAACGTTGCGGTGTACAAACAGTTCGCCAGAATAAAGGCCTGTGAGGCGCTCTGCGGGGACGCGACTATCTGAACAACCGATCCAAAGAAAGCCCGGGTTCTGACCTTCTTCCAGTTTGGCAAAATACGCTGGGCGCTCTGCTTTTATTTGCTCTGACCACTTTGAGTTATTTTCAAAGAGTTGTTTGATTTCTGGCATGGTTATTCCCTTAATTGATTCGAATTACTATACACAATGTTACAATTTGAATCCCGTAAAAATTACGTCAAAAAGCACTCATCTGACGTCTTCATGTCGCTAAAATCAACCACTTATACAAGAAGTGACATTTTGTATATGAGATATAACAATTGAATTAACCACTAACACTTCTTCATACACTATTACATTTGCTATCGTACGGCGGTTTTCGAGTGATTGAACAAGGATGGATATGCAGTTAACACATCGTTTTCGTGAAATAAGCCTCAAAGGCGACCTTTTTGGTGGTGTCACTACCGCGATTATCTCCCTTCCTTTAGCGTTAGCATTTGGTGTTGCATCCGGAGCTGGTGCTGAAGCCGGGCTGTGGGGGGCAATCATGGTGGGGTTATTTGCTTCACTATTTGGTGGCTCTTCAACACTCATTTCTGAGCCAACCGGTCCTATGACGGTAATTATGACCGCCGTTCTCACCAGCATGATGGCTAAGTACCCTGAAACCGGGCTCGCCATGACGTTTACCGTGGTGATGATGGCAGGTGCATTTCAGATTCTATTAGGCACGCTTAAACTGGGTAAGTATGTGACGCTAATGCCCTACAGTGTCGTCTCTGGTTTTATGTCTGGAATTGGGGTCATTCTTATTATTCTTCAGTTTGCGCCACTATTGGGGCAGGCAGCACCCGCTGGAGGCGTCATCGGAACGCTGCAAGCAGTGCCTGATATTCTCAGTAATATGGATATCGCTGAGCTTTTCTTAGGTCTATTGACGCTGGCTATTTTGTTTTTATTCCCTAAGTCGTATCAAAAATACGTACCACCGCAACTTGTCGCGTTAGTGGCCGTGACTCTATTGTCGGTGCTGTTTTTTGATATGGACAGCATTCGTCGAATCGGCGAAATTCCCGCAGGGCTGCCAAGCATCGTGTTGCCACATATCAATGCCGATATGCTGACGACGATGGTGATTGATGCGTTGGTGCTCGGCACGCTAGGGTGTATTGATACCTTACTCACCGCTGTCATTGGCGATTCACTGACTAGAAAAGAGCACGATTCCGATAAAGAGTTACGTGGGCAAGGGCTCGCGAACTTAGTGGCGGGACTATTTGGCGCACTACCCGGTGCAGGTGCCACTATGGGAACCGTCACCAATATTCAAGTCGGGGCGCGTTCGCCATTATCTGGGGTGGTTCGTGCATTAGTCTTAGCGCTTGTCGTATTAGTTGCGGGTGGATTAACCGAACCGATCCCAATGGCTGTGCTGGCGGGGATTGCGGTATTCGTTGGTTTTAATATTCTCGATTGGAGTTTTATTCAGCGCGCCCATAAGGTCAGCCTTCAAGGCATGGCTGTTATGTATGGCGTGATGCTATTAACGGTATTTGTCGATCTTATTGTCGCGGTAGGGTTAGGGGTATTCATTTCTAATATCATCATTATTGAACGTTTAAGTCGTGAACAGGCACGTCAAGTTAAGGCGATTAGTGATGCCGATGAGGACGATGTACCACTGACAGCAAATGAACGCCGATTACTTGAACAGGCCAACGGCAAGATTTTGTTCTTTTATCTTTCCGGACCGATGATATTTAGTGTCTCCAAAGCGATATCTAGGCAGCACTCCAGTATCGCCGATTACCAGGCAATGATCCTAGACCTGACCGACGTCCCCATGATTGACGTAACGGTTGGCCTGGCTTTGGAGAATGCCATCAAAGATGCGTTGGATGCGCACTGCCAAGTGTATCTTCTGTGTCCGAATGAAAAGACGCAGCAGCAGCTTGAAAAGTTTCACATCCTAGATTTGGTGCCAAACAGTAATATGTATCCATCGCGTGAACAGGCATTAAGCGCGGCTTCAAGTCAGTTAGAAAATGAAACTAACCTAGCGATATAGCATGAGTGCATGACTGAGCGGATGACATAGAGAAGTAGAATAAATAGTGGCAATTTAATCATGATGTTGCTTTTGCTATTGAAAATAAGCTAAAGCGACATCATGTTGAGTGGTACAGTGTTTGCTGGCGTTATTTATTTTTCGATATAATTGGAATTATCAAATTATAACCATTTGACTACCAGTTATCGTGTCTGACCACAATTGGTGCACAACATGTACGCATTAGAGATAGAACAGTTACGTAAAACCTATGCAGGCGGCTTTGAAGCGCTGAAAGGGGTGACTCTGACGGTTGAAAAAGGCGACTTTTACGCCTTGCTTGGCCCAAACGGAGCAGGAAAATCGACCACGATTGGTATCATCACTTCTTTGGTGAATAAAACCTCGGGCAAGGTAAAAGTCTTCGGCCATGACATTGATGAACAGCTGGAATTGGCAAAGCAGCAACTCGGGTTAGTGCCGCAGGAATTCAACTTTAATCCGTTTGAGACCGTGCAACAAATCGTCTTACAGCAAGCAGGGTATTACGGAGTGCCGCGTGATGTGGCAAAGCAGCGTGCCGAAAAGTACCTGACTCAGTTAGATTTATGGGAAAAACGTGAAGAGCGCGCAAGAAATTTATCAGGCGGCATGAAGCGACGTCTGATGATAGCTCGAGCATTAATGCATGAACCTAAGCTGCTTATTCTTGATGAGCCGACTGCGGGTGTCGACATTGAGTTGCGTCGCTCTATGTGGGACTTTCTTAAAGAAATTAATAAACAAGGCATTACGATTATTTTGACGACTCACTACTTAGAAGAAGCAGAGCTGTTGTGTCGTAATATCGGGATCATTCAACGCGGTGAGTTGATTGAAAATACCTCCATGAAGTCATTATTAAATAAGCTTCATGTTGAGACATTTGTGCTAGATATTGAGACTAACCAAACGATCCCAGAGTTGTCGGGTGTGAACTCACAGCAAGTCGTCAATGGCTCTTTGGAAATCGAGTTAGAGAAGACGCAAGGGCTCAATCATGTCTTTGAGCAACTCAGTCGAGCTAATATCAAAGTGTTGTCCATGAGAAACAAAGCCAACCGATTGGAAGAATTGTTTGTGTCTATTGTTCGCCAGCCAAAGCAAGGAGAGCAATAATATGTATTCAATTTATTGGACCGCATTTAAGAGCTTACTCACTAAGGAAATTAACCGTTTCACACGTATATGGGTACAAACACTGGTACCGCCAGCTATCACTATGACCTTGTACTTCATTATTTTTGGTAGCCTGATTGGCTCTCGAATCGGCGAAATGAACGGGTTTAGCTATATGGAATATATTGTTCCAGGCCTGATTATGATGTCGGTAATCACCAACTCTTATTCTAATGTGGCTTCTTCTTTCTTCAGCGCTAAGTTCCAGAAAAACATTGAAGAGTTGTTAGTAGCACCGGTACCTAACTATGTGATAATCGCAGGGTTTGTGATGGGCGGTGTTGTGCGCGGTCTTTTGGTCGGCACTATTGTAACCTTTGTATCTCTGTTTTTTGTCGATCTGCAAGTGCAGCACTGGGGCATTATTATCGCGACGGTATTTTTGACATCGGTGGTGTTTGCTTTAGGCGGTTTGATTAATGCCGTGTTCGCAAAAACCTTTGATGATATCTCTATAATCCCAACGTTTATTTTGACACCGCTTACCTATCTAGGTGGGGTATTTTATTCCATCAGCTTGTTGCCTGAGTTTTGGCAGGGAGTATCAAAAATCAATCCGATTGTTTATATGGTTAACGCCTTCCGCTATGGATTTTTAGGTGTTTCGGATGTCGGGATTGTGACCTCATTTAGCGTACTATTGGTGTTTATCGTGGTACTTTATGGGGTAGCACACCATCTAGTGACAAAAGGCATTGGCCTGAGAAGCTAGGCGTCAAAGTGACAAGTAAAATGGTGGCATTAGCCACCATTTTTGTTTTTGAGTCGAGACAAGGACGACGAATGCAACTGCCAGCACCATTACAACACCATGCTCAACAGTCTATTGAGCGAATTAAAGAGCGCTATACAGATATTTCTCATTGGACGCCTGTTCGATATGAGCAATTGCAACGGGTATTGTCAGTCAGTGAGTTTGTTGAAGAGGCACTGCTGAAAGACGAGACACTGTTCCAGCAGCTTCCTGAGATGCTCGAGCATACCGAACGCGCGGAGTCTTATCGTGACCTCTTACATGCTCATTTATCGGAATGCAGTATAGAAACCGATGGTCACAGGGTATTACGACGGTTTCGTAACCGTGAGATGACCTATATTGCTTGGCGTGACATGGTGGGGGATTGGTCGCTTGAGGAAAGCCTACATCACTTGTCTATGCTTGCCGAAGCCATGATATTTGAAACCTACAATTGGCAATATCAGGCTTGCTGTCAAGAATGGGGCACGCCTTGTAATGAAGAAGGTGAAGCTCAACCAATGTTGATCATTGGTATGGGGAAACTCGGTGGTGGCGAGCTGAATTTTTCTTCAGATATCGACCTGATTTTCACTTATCCAGAAAACGGTGAAACACAGGGCGCGAGACGCTCTATTGCCAATGCGCAGTTTTTTACTCGTTTAGGGCAGCGCATTATTAAAGCGCTTGATCAGCCAACTTTTGATGGATTTTGCTATCGCGTTGACATGAGACTTCGACCATTTGGTGAAAGTGGACCATTAGTGATGAGCTACGCGGCACTTGAGGATTATTATCAAGAGCAAGGTCGTGATTGGGAGCGCTATGCCATGATCAAAGCGCGAGTCATGGGGCGGGAGATGTACCCAGAGTACCAGGAACTGCGTCAGATGTTGCGCCCGTTTGTTTTCCGCCGTTATATCGATTTTAGTGCGATTCAGTCTCTGCGCCGGATGAAATCGATGATCAGCAGTGAAGTGAGGCGCCGTGGCCTAGCGAACAATATCAAACTTGGTCCCGGTGGAATTCGAGAAGTGGAATTTATTGCCCAAGTTTTCCAGCTGATTCGTGGTGGACGCGAACCGAGTTTACGAGGCCGAGGTTTACTTGAAACGCTTGATGCCATTGAAACTCTTAAACTGCTAGAACAAAGAGAAGTGACGCACCTACGAGAGGCGTACTGCTTTTTACGCCGCCAAGAAAATTTGCTGCAAGCCATGGGCGATAAGCAGACCCAAACGCTGCCTGAAAAGGAAGATGACCAGATCAAATTGGCCTATGTGATGGGGTTTGATTCGTGGGAGTTGATGTTAGAGGCAACCTCGCAGCATATGCTTAACGTGCATTGCGTGTTTGGTGATTTGATTGGTGAAGACGATGAAGAAGAGCCCAACCCAATACAAAAACACTTCCATGAGTTATGGGACATGGCTCATGATGCTGAAGTAGTTGAGCATATCCTTGAGCATGACTTGAACGTTGCAGAGGCAGAGCAGAAGCAAACGATCATCTGCCAGTTTAAAAAAGATCTAGCCAAAAAGACGTTGGGGCCGCGTGGTCGAGAGGTACTAAACCGCCTTATGCCAAAAGTGTTCAATGCGATTTATGCTCATAAGGACGCGGAATTTGGTTTGTCTCGAGTGTTGTATGTGTTGCACCGCATTGTGACCAGAACAACGTACCTTGAGTTGCTCGATGAGCACCCCGCCGCACTGGTTCAGCTGGTGCGGTTATGTACCGCCAGTCCAATGATTTCCGAGCAGTTAGGTCGTTATCCGATCTTGCTGGATGAGCTGTTAGATCCTTCCCACCTTTATAACCCGGTGCCATTAGAGTCGTATAAAACAGAGTTGCGCGACTACCTTGCCCGTATTCCAGAAGAGGATATGGAGCAGCAAATGGAAGCGCTGCGTCAGTTTAAGCAAACCTGTATTTTACGTATTGCCGCGGCAGATATTGCGGGTGTGTTACCTGTAATGAAGGTGAGTGATCACTTAACGTATTTGGCTGAAGCGATCGTTGAAGCCGGTGTGAATCAAGCTTGGCAGCAAATGGCCGAGAAGTTTGGTGAACCGACGCACATTAAAGATCGTGGCAGTAAAGGTTTTGCCGTGATCGGCTACGGAAAAGTGGGCGGCTGGGAGCTAGGCTATAACTCGGATCTTGATATTGTCTTTATGCATGATTGCCCGGTTAATGTGTACACCGATGGGAAAAAAGAGCTGGATGGTCGACAGTTCTACTTACGTTTAGCGCAGCGCATCATTCATATTTTTTCAACGCGTACCGCGTCAGGAATTTTATATGAAGTGGATACGCGACTGCGTCCTTCTGGCGTGTCTGGTTTGCTGGTCAGCCCGACCGATGCTTTTGATGAGTATCAACACAATGATGCATGGACATGGGAGCACCAAGCTTTAGTCCGGACTCGCTTGATCTATGGCGATGCTGATTTGCAGCAGGCATTCAATAACACTCGAGTTGATGTGTTAACGAAAGCGCGAGAAGAATCGGAACTGAAACCCAAAGTCGTTGAGATGCGTGAAAAGATGCGAACGCATCTTGGGGGAAAGAAAGCGGGACGGTTTATGCTCAAGCAAGATCCCGGTGGGATCACCGATATTGAATTCTTAGCTCAGTACTTAGTGCTGCGTTTTAGCCATGACAAACCAAAGCTTACTCGTTGGTCGGACAATGTCCGCATCTTTGAAACCATGCTCAAACAAGGGGTGATGGAAGAAGAGCAGGCAATGACGCTGATTCGTGCCTACACGACGCTGCGAGATGAAATTCATCATCGTAACCTGCTAAATTTGGATGCGGATGTTGCAGAAGACAAGCTTATTGCCGAGCGTGAAGCGGTGATTCAAGCTTGGAAGCAATGGATGATCTCGTAACGCGAATTTGGTATCGGTAGTAGGAGTTGTGCTACTATCTTTTCAAAGCTTTAACCTGCGCTTATTCGGGCTATCGGTTGCAAATCGAGCTTGGCAACTGCGGCAGGGGTGATGCATACAAAACAATTTAACGTGGTGAGGCAACTCATCGCGGTCGTTATTTGGAGTAAGAAATGAAACCCATCCTACCTGATTACAGCGATTCAGGCGTACTGATTGTTGGTGATGTTATGTTGGACAGATACTGGTATGGCCCAACCGGGCGTATATCTCCTGAAGCTCCAGTACCTGTTGTTAAAGTAGAAAACAATGAAGAACGTCCCGGTGGCGCTGCAAACGTAGCGATGAACATCGCCTCTTTAGGTGGCCACGCCCACACTATTGGCTTGGTTGGGCAAGATGAACCAGCGAAAGTATTAACTGATACGCTGACTTCTCTGAAGGTAAAGTGTGACTTTGTAGAGTTAGAGAACTACCCAACGATTACCAAGCTGCGTGTACTTAGCCGTGGGCAACAATTGATCCGTTTAGACTTTGAAGACAAGTTTGAAAATACCGATCCTGAGCTAGTGCTGACAAGAATGCAGAACGCGTTGCCTAATGTAAAAGCGGTGGTGTTGTCTGATTATGCTAAAGGGGCGTTAGAACACGTTCAATCCTACATTCAACAAGCTAAGTCAGCAGGTGTACCCGTCTTTATCGACCCTAAAGGTGCGGATTTTGAACGCTACCGTGGTGCGACATTACTGACGCCAAATATGCTTGAATTTGAAACGGTGGTAGGCAAAGTCAAAAACGAAGAAGAGCTGGTAGAAAAAGGCTGTGCGTTAATTGAAGAGTTTGACTTTGAAGCGTTACTTGTCACGCGCAGTGAGCATGGCATGACGTTACTTCGCCGTGGTGAAGCACCATTCCACCTACCTACTCAAGCGAAAGAAGTTTTTGATGTGACGGGTGCTGGCGATACGGTTATTTCGGTATTAGCTGCCTCTGTTGCTGCCGGTAAGCCGTTAGATGAAGCGTGTGCGTTAGCTAATGCTGCGGCAGGTGTCGTAGTGGGTAAACTTGGTACATCAACACTTTCTACTATTGAGTTAGCAGAAGCGGTACATGGCAGTCAGGATACGGACTATGGTGTGATCAGTGAATCAGCTTTGATTGAAGCGGTGAAAAAAGCGCGCTCAAAAGGCGAGAAAGTCGTCATGACAAATGGCTGTTTCGACATTCTTCATGCCGGCCACGTGTCTTATTTAAACCACGCAGCCGAGCTAGGTGACCGATTGATCGTCGCGGTGAATACCGACGAATCAGTGCGAGCACTGAAAGGCCCAGGCCGTCCTGTGAACCCAACGGATCGTCGTATGGCCGTTCTTGCAGGATTAGGTGCGGTAGATTGGGTTGTTCCGTTCTCGGAAGAAACACCGCAGCGTTTAATCGCAGAAGTATTGCCGAGTTTATTGGTTAAAGGCGGCGATTATAAACCTGAAGAGATCGCTGGCGGAACCGAAGTGATTGCTGCTGGTGGCGAAGTTAAAGTGCTTAACTTTGAAGATGGCTGCTCAACGACGGAAATTATTGAAGCGATCAAGGGTGGTCAGGGTTAATCCCTTTCTATAGCACGAGAGAACGCTGTAATTAAAAAGGGACGCCATGGCGTCCCTTTTGTTTTTCAACTGATTTGTTTTTCAACCGATTTATTTTTCAATAAATTAGTTTGTTCGCTTAAGGCCAGCGTTGATATCAATAATATCTTGCTCGCTTAACGTACCGACGGATTGGCGTAGGTTCAAGATGCTGACGATGTAATCGTAACGAGCATCAGAGAGGTTACGACCAGCGTCGAACACAGATTGCGTTGCTTCTAGTACATCGACAATAGTACGAGTACCCACATCAAAACCGGCTTTGGTTGCTTCTAGTGCTGATTGCGCAGAAATAACCGTTTGCTCGTAAGCGCGGATAGCACCAATGGACGAGTTAATGTTGTTATTGTTCGCGCGAACATTTTTCACAACAGAGCGGTAAGTTTGCTCTAGCTGTTCACTTGCTGCCACATAAGCGTACTCTGCTTGTTTAGTTTGTGACGTAATGTTGCCACCACTATATAGAGGCACAGACAAGTTGATACCAGCGTTGAAGCTGTTAGTACTGCCTGGTCTTGATAGTAGAGCGGTATCATTTCTTTCGTTACCGTAGTTATAACCACCATCAAGCGTTAGCTTAGGAAGGTGACCAGAGCTTGCTAGTGTAATGTTGTCTTTAGCAATGTCTTGTCCGATACGAGCCGATAGCAAATCAAGGTTTTTACTTTGCGCTTCTTCAATGAAGAAATCAACCGAATTGGTCGGGCGCTGAGCAGAGAAACGATCCGTATCTAGCTCATCGATATTAGTGTGCTCTTGTCCGGTGATTTCACGTAGACCTTCGTACTTATTTAATAAGTCGTTTTCAGCCACGACTTCATCAGCCAACACTCGGTCATACTGCGCTTGCGCATCATGTACATCAGTAATCGCAGAAAGACCCACTTCAAAACGTTGCTTGGTTTGCTCTAGTTGACGAGCCACCGCCGCCTTGTTCGCTTTTACAAACTCTAAGCTGTCTTTTGAACGTAGTACTTCAAAATACGCTTGAGCAGTACGTAGGATCAAGTTTTGCTGTGCGGAAGCGTACAATGAGTCTGATTGGCGAGCATTCTTTTCCGCCGTATCGAGTGTGAGCCAGCTAGAGCGATTGTATAACTCTTGAGAAAAGCCAATTCCAGCACTAGCTTTATCGCTGTCTGCAAATTCATCGTCACTTCGATTTACATTATAACCAGCAGTGAGGTTAATTTGCGGTAGTAAGGTGCTTCGAGCAGAGTTGATGGCTTCAAATGCACGATCTCGCTCAGCAGCTGAACGCAGTAGTTGAGGATCGTTCTGTTTAGCTTGATCATAGACTTCGGTTAAAGAGTCGGCCCATGTCGCTGCACTTACGCTTCCTAATGCAGCTGTGATGAATAGTGGAAGCAGTTTTTTCATTTGTCCTAATCCTGCCTGAATACTGAATAAGAGGTATGATTCACAGTTTAACTTAAAACGAGCGTAATTCACTCGAAACTTTGCAAATTTTTACGCTAGAGCCTGCAAGAATGCGACAATAAATTAACCAAAACCCAATGTTTTTTGAATTATTGCGTAAAAAGTTGAAGCTGGTCGTTGGTAGTTGTGCGATTCGTTGAGTAAACTGTAAGATTCATTTTTATTGGGGTTTGTCATGGAACATTCACAACAGCCATTGCCTAAATATACATCACATGATGTCGAAATAATCTCTAAACAAACGGTGTTTAAAGGTTTTTTTGAAATGGTGTTGTATCGATTTAAGCATCGTCTTTTCGACGGCGGTTGGAGCCCTGACATTCAGAGAGAAATGTTAGTTCGTGGCGGAGCTGCTGCGCTATTGCCTTATGATGCAAAGCGAGATGAAGTGGTGCTTATCGAACAGATTCGAGTCGGGGCACTTGAGCATAAGTCGCCTTGGCAGACGGAGATTATTGCAGGAATTGTTGATAAACAAGAATCTGTTGAAGAACTTGTACAGCGAGAAGCGGTCGAAGAAGCAGGTGTTGAGGTAAATAAGCTCACCCGAATTACCGCTTACTATCCATCATCAGGTGGATGTTCAGAGAAAATTGAAGTCTTTGTGGGTCAGGTAGATGCCTCAACAGCGAGTGGTGTTCATGGACTAAAAAGCGAAGGCGAAGACATTCGCGTCAAGGTCGTTTCACGACAAAAGGCGTATCAAATGATAGCCAGTGGTGAAATTGAGAACGGTGCATCTATTATTGCGCTGCAATGGCTTGAGCTGAATTATCGTCAGCTACAGCAAGAGTGGTAAAAATGGCAACAACACGTCAAATCGAAGGTAAAGCGTATCACGTTGATCTTGCAGAACTCATGCGAGTCTATGAGACCAATTACGCCAAGTTAAATCGATTGATCCCAACGACACCACAAGTTGGAGATGTGCGTTGCTATCAGGCAGGTTCATTAACGTATCAAATCGTGATTGTAGAAGTGACCAAGTACACAACATTGGTCGAAATTTGCCAAGATGATGAGCTTCCTGTTTTCCCTTTGCCTAAAATGGTGGTGAGGCTCTACCATGACGCAAAAGTTGCCGAAGTTTGTCATTGTGAACAAACCGCTAGAGTCAAAGCACGGTATGATTACCCCAATACTAAAATGCTTCAAAAGGATGAAAAGTTTCAGTTTAATCAGTTTCTTAGTGATTGGCTGACATTTTGTCTGAAAAATGGAATTAGTCGAGCTCCGATCATGTATCGAAGTTAAACAATAGTAGATATTCAGGTCTTATTATTTTGAAAACAACACCCAGTGGTGAATCTCAGTCTAGTGCCGTCAGGTTACTGCAATTGACCGACACGCATCTATTTGCGCCTCAGGATGGCTGCTTACTGAGTGTGAACACCCACGATAGCTTTAAAGCTGTCGTGTCTGAAGTGTGCCAGCAAGGCACGCATTTTGATGCATTATTGGCAACGGGCGATATCTCTCAAGATCATACTGAGTCTTCTTATCGAAAGTTTGTTGACGGGATTATGCCGCTTAACCTTCCTTGTTTTTGGTTGCCGGGTAATCACGATTTTAAACCAAGTATGAACAGTGTATTGGACTCACCTCTGATACAAACCGCAACGCATACATTGCTGGGCGAGCATTGGCAAATTGTGTTGCTGGATTCTCAAGTCGTGGGCGTACCCCATGGGCGATTAAGCGACAGCCAACTCGAATATTTGGATAATAAACTCAGTGAGCACCATGACCGACATACTTTGGTGTTGCTCCATCATCACCCAATATTGGTGAACAGTGCTTGGCTCGATCAGCATTCATTAAAGGACTCACAAGAGTTTTGGGATATTGCTGATAAACATGACAATGTGCGTGCTGTGCTATGTGGTCATATTCACCAAGAGCTTGATTTGATGCACCGTGGTGTAAGAGTATTAGCAACGCCGTCGACGTGTGTTCAGTTTAAGCCCAACTCCAATGAATTCTCTCTGGATACCCTGTCGCCAGGGTGGCGAGAGTTGGAGCTCTTTAATGATGGTCAGCTAGATACCGTCGTCAAACGTTTACCACATGGAGCGTTTCGTCCCGACTTTAATGCTGAAGGTTACTAACTTTAATACTGAGGGTTACTAATGAATAAAAAGCCGTCGTTATTGCTCTATATTCATGGTTTTAACAGCTCACCTCAATCACATAAAGCGCAAGTCATGCAGCAGTTTTGTCAGGAGAATCGTCCTGATATTACGGTGGTGGCCCCGCAAATGCCGAGCTTTCCTAAGCAAGCGGCAACGTATTTGGTTGACGTTATACAGCGCTATGAAAAGACGCATCGAATTGGCTTAATCGGTAGCTCTTTAGGTGGCTACTTATCGACGTGGTTAAATGCGCAGTATGGTTTTAAAGCCGTGTTGATTAATCCAGCAGTTAAACCTTATGAGTTGCTGGTGGACTTTCTTGGCGAGCAAGAAAACCCTTATACTCATGAGCAATACACATTAGAATCTTGTCATATCAACGAACTAAAAGAGTTGGACGTGGCGATCCTCCGCTCGCCTAGCGATTTTTGGTTGTTGCAACAAGAGGAAGATGAGGTACTTGATTACCGCCAAGCGGTCGCTAAGTATTCGAATTCAAAGCAAACAGTGGAAGCGGGTGGCGATCATAGCTTTGTTAATTTTGAGCGTTATCCACAGCAGATTATCCACTTCTTAGAGTTGTAGCGTTTTCACTAAATAGCGTGTAGCTGAGGAGGGAGTCATAAATTTCCCCCCAACTTTGGTGCGAAACTTGACAACACTTCCTTTGAGCCAGACTATGATGTGTCTGTACTTACGCGTGTGCCTTAAGACTTGTTGGTTACGAGTCAAATGAAGGCTGATGGTGCAATGCATCATCGACAATCTTTTTGCTGCTAAGTATCAATCTTTATTTGAGTAAAATTTCCGTATTATGACAGAACAATATAATGCTGGAGCCATTGAGGTTCTCAATGGTCTTGAGCCAGTACGTCGCCGACCAGGGATGTATACGGATACAGCGCGTCCAAACCATTTGGGCCAAGAAGTTATCGATAACAGTGTCGATGAAGCGCTAGCCGGACATGCCTCGAAAGTGCAAGTAATTCTTCACGCCGATCAATCCCTAGAAGTGATTGATGATGGGCGAGGTATGCCTGTAGATATTCACCCAGAAGAAAAAGTCTCAGGTGTTGAACTGATTTTTTGCAAGCTGCATGCTGGTGGTAAGTTTTCCAATAAAAACTACCAATTCTCTGGTGGCCTGCACGGGGTGGGTATCTCCGTGGTCAATGCGTTATCGAAACGTGTTGAAGTCACCGTTCGCCGTGATGGTCAAGTCTATGAAATGGCGTTTGAGAACGGCAATAAGGTTGAAGAGCTGACAGTAACGGGTACTTGTGGGCGTCGTAACAAAGGGACCAGTGTTCACTTCTGGCCAGATACGAGCTACTTTGATTCCGCAAACTTCTCCGTTACTCGCTTAGTGAATAACCTGCGAGCTAAAGCCGTGTTATGTCCTGGGTTGGAAATCACATTCAGCGACAAAGTGAACGGAAAAGATCATAAATGGCATTACGAAGATGGTCTGAAAGATTACCTTGCTGAAGGTGTGAAAGGCTATACCGTTTTACCAGAAGTCCCTTTTACTGGTGAGTTTTCTGCAGAGACAGAAGCGGCGACTTGGGCGCTAATTTGGCAGCCTGAAGGCGGTGAAATGATCACTGAAAGCTATGTTAACTTGATTCCTACCGCTCAAGGTGGCACGCATGTTAATGGCTTACGTCAGGGGCTTCTTGATGCCATGCGTGAGTTTTGTGAGTTCCGAAACTTGCTGCCGCGTGGTGTTAAGTTAACGGGCGATGATGTGTTTGATCGCTGCTCTTATGTCTTGTCCGTGAAAATGCAAGATCCTCAGTTTGCTGGGCAAACGAAAGAACGCTTATCGTCACGTCAGTGCGCTGCCTTTGTTTCTGGCGTTGTGAAAGATGCCTTTAGTCTGTGGTTGAATGAAAAGCCCCAGCTGGCAGAGCAACTGGCTGAAGTATGTATTGCCAACGCCCATCGACGTATGCGTGCGAGTAAAAAAGTCGTGCGTAAGAAGGTCGCATCAGGACCTGCTCTACCTGGTAAATTGACCGATTGTTCACAGCAAGATCTGAACCGCACAGAAATCTTCTTCGTGGAAGGGGACTCTGCTGGTGGCTCTGCGAAACAAGCTCGAGATCGTGAATTCCAAGCAGTGATGCCACTGCGAGGTAAAATTCTGAATACTTGGGAAGTGTCAACGGACCAAGTATTAGCCTCTCAAGAAGTGCACGATATCTCTGTTGCGCTAGGGATTGATCCTGATAATGATGATTTGAGTGCTCTGCGCTACGGTAAAGTGTGTATTCTTGCCGATGCGGACTCGGATGGGCTGCATATTGCGACCTTACTGTGTGCATTATTTACTAAGCATTTCAGAGGACTGGTCTCGGCGGGGCACGTTTATGTTGCCATGCCACCACTTTATCGAATCGATTGTGGTAAAGAAGTCTTTTATGCCCTAGATGATGACGAAAAAGATGGCATTTTAGAGCGATTGAGTAAAAAGAAAGCGAAGATCAACGTACAGCGATTTAAAGGTCTGGGTGAAATGAACCCATTACAACTTCGCGAAACCACGATGGATCCGAATACTCGTCGCTTGGTGCAACTGACCATTGATGATGACAGTGCGACCGATGAAATGATGGATATGTTGCTAGGTAAAAAACGAGCGGATGACCGTCGTAGCTGGCTACAAAGTAACGGCGACATGGCCGAGGTATAACGATAATGTCGACTGAAATGTCTTTTGATGGCGTTGAACAGCTGCCAATGCGCAAGTTCACCGAAGATGCCTATTTAAATTACTCAATGTACGTGATCATGGATCGTGCATTGCCTTATATTGGTGACGGCCTTAAGCCGGTACAGCGTCGTATTATTTACGCCATGTCGGAGCTAGGTTTATCATCAGCTGCTAAATATAAGAAATCTGCTCGTACCGTTGGTGATGTACTGGGTAAGTACCACCCACACGGTGATTCTGCGTGTTATGAAGCAATGGTATTGATGGCACAGCCGTTTTCTTATCGCTACCCGTTAGTGGACGGTCAAGGAAACTGGGGTGCGCCTGATGATCCTAAATCGTTTGCTGCGATGCGTTATACCGAAGCGAAATTGTCTAAGTTTGCTGAAGTGTTACTTAGTGAAGTGGGTCTAGGCACGGTTGAGTGGCAACCAAACTTTGACGGCACGATGAAAGAGCCGAAGATCCTTCCGGCACGATTACCTCATATCTTGCTAAATGGTATTACGGGTATTGCGGTTGGTATGGCGACGGATATTCCTCCTCATAACGTCCGTGAGGTTGCGGATGCCACCGTGCACCTGATTGATAATCCAAAGGCGGAATTGTCGGATGTCATGGCGTATGTCAAAGGGCCCGATTACCCAACAGAAGCGGAAATTATTTCCCCGCAGACGGACTTAGAAAAGATCTATCGTACTGGACGCGGTAGTGTGAAAATGCGCGCAGTTTGGCATAAAGAAGGCGCAGATATTGTTATCACAGCGCTACCTCATCAGGTCTCTGGTGCCAAGTTGCTAGAGCAGATTGCCAACCAGATGCGTGCGAAAAAGCTGCCTATGGTGGACGATCTTCGTGATGAATCGGATCATGAAAACCCGACTCGCATTGTGATCGTGCCACGATCTAATCGTATTGATTGCGATCAGTTGATGAATCACTTGTTTGCGTCGACAGATCTTGAGAAGAACTTCCGCGTTAACCTCAACATGATCGGTTTGAACAATCGTCCACAGGTGAAAGGTCTCGTCACCATTTTATCTGAGTGGATTGCTTACCGTCGTGAAACGGTTCGTAAACGCTTACAGTATCGTCTTGATAAGATATTGGCTCGCTTGCACATATTGGAAGGTTTGTTGATCGCATACCTTAATCTTGATGAAGTGATTGAGATTATTCGTACTGAAGATGAACCTAAAGCGGTCCTAATGGCACGTTTTGGTATCACCGATATTCAAGCCGACGCGATCTTAGATACCAAGCTTCGCCACCTGGCAAAGCTAGAAGAGATGAAGATTCGCGGTGAGCAAGATGAGCTAGAAAAAGAGCGTCAAAAGCTAGAAAGCTTATTGGGCTCTGAGCGTCGCATGAATACCTTGCTGAAAAAAGAGATTCAAGCTGATGCGGAGAAATACGGTGATGATCGTCGCTCTCCATTAGTGGAGCGAGCTGAAGCGAAAGCGATGACAGAGCGTGATCTTGTTCCTAGTGAGCCGATCACCGTGGTTCTATCTGAGAAGGGTTGGATTCGTCATGCGAAAGGTCATGATGTTGATCCATCAGGGCTAAACTATAAGTCTGGTGATAACTACCTTGCGGCCGCGCGCGGCAAAAGTAGTCAACCAGCGGTATTCTTAGGAAACGATGGGCGCAGTTATTCACTTGAATCGCATTCATTGCCTTCTGCACGAAGCCAAGGTGAACCGATTACCGGGCGTCTCAATATCAATGCTGGCACGAGTATTCGCCAAGTCATTATGGGCGAAGAGTCGCAGTTGTGGTTGATTGGTTCTGATGCGGGTTATGGTTTTGTTTGTAAAGGTTCAGACCTTCTGTCGAAGAACCGAAGCGGTAAAGCTCTAGTGACCCTACCGCAGGCTGCGGAAGTGATGACGCCAAGTATGGTTGGCGACTTAGATTCCGATGAAATCATGGCGATTACCAATCAGGGACGAATGTTGTTGTTCCCGATAAAAGACTTGCCACAATTAGGCAAAGGTAAGGGTAACAAGATCATTAATATCCCATCGGCTAAGGCTAAGTCGAGAGAAGAGTTTGTGTCTCACCTGATGGCGTTACCTCAAGGTGCTTCAGTGACGCTTTATGCTGGTAAGCGTAAGTTGGGTCTCAAGCCTGCAGATTTGGAAAACTTTAGAGGTGAACGTGGTCGTCGTGGTGGACTTCTACCAAGAGGTTTACAGCGTGTCACTCGAATCGATGTAGAGAGCTCTGTGTCATTCGATAGTGAAACGGTCGACGAATAATTTGCTTGGTTCGCTACAAATAAAAATGCCGCTGAGAAATCAGCGGCATTTTTTTATCGGTTATGAGGTCTATTCGCGACTATCTTCAGCAACGGTCACAGGTAGTGTCATCTCTTTACCGTCTCTCAATAAGGTAACGTCGACAGTGGTTCCTGGTCTTAAGTCTGTGACGAGGTCTAATACGCCCTGTCTACCATTTAACTTCTTACCGTTAATCGTCAGGATAATGTCTTGAACTTCAATGCCGCCTTTCGCAGCAGGCCCTTGTGGGTCTAGTCCGAGAACAATGATGCCACCAATGTGCTCATTGCCTAATAGGCGAGCAGTGACGGAATTGATATCTTGCCCATCAATGCCGATATAGCCGCGAATCACTCGACCATCAGCAATAATTTTTTCCATTATCTTACTGGCAAGCTTATACGGGATAGCGAAGGAAATGCCATAGGTTTCTAAGTCAGTAGCTTGTTGGAAGGAAGCGGTATTAATGCCGACGAGCTCACCTTGGGTATTGACTAATGCGCCACCAGAGTTTCCTTGGTTAATGGCCGCATCGGTTTGAATGAAGGCTTGAATACCTCCAGCACTAATAGAAGAACGACCTGTGGCTGAAATGATGCCAAACGTTGTGGTTTGTCCCAGGTTATAAGGGTTGCCAATTGCCAAAACCACATCACCGACTTTAGGGCTGTAGCTTGGGTTGAGAGGAATAACCGGGAGATCTGAGCCTTCTACACGTAATATGGCGATATCAGTGCGCTGATCTTTACCCACCAGTTGCGCAGCGGCAACACGACCATCTTGCAGTGCGACAATGATTTGATCGGCATTGGCGACAACATGGTAGTTGGTAATGATATAGCCTTTTTCGCTCACGATGACACCAGAGCCTAAGCCTTGCGTAGACAGTGTTGTGCGGTCACTTTCTTTATATTGCCGGCTATAGATGTTAACGACGGCTGGTGCCGCTTTACGTACCGCTTGATTAAAAGAGACTTGCAATGAAGCATCTTGCGTCGGCGTTGCGTCAAACTGCTCTGAGATGATCGTAGGTCTTAGTGACGGAACGGCAATTAAGACTAACAGCGCCGTAACTAGCCCCATTGATACAGATCGTAGTAAAAAGTTCAGCATTGCTCTCTCTAATGGGTACCGAAGTTGGTGGTCAATTGGACAAAATAACAATCACTGAAGCTAGCATAGTCGGGAATTGGTCAATAACGAAGCGAATTAACCATGGAACTCAATGCTTTTGTGAGCAACAGCTTGCGAGCAAAGCATATCACCTTGTGAGCAAATAATAAAAAAGGGCAGTCACGTTCGGCTGCCCTTTCACTAAGAATTTACACAATTTGTGCGGTTCTAGCGTACCACGAGGTAAATAGTACGCTCGCCTCGCTGAATGTTCAGCGCTAAAATACCGGGCTTTTCTTCTAGTATCTTACGAAACTCGCCAACATTTTTCACTCGCTGGCGATTGACACCAATGATGATGTCATTGGCTTGCAGATCATACTGAGCAGCCGGTGAGTTTTCGCTGACAGAAGTGACTTTCACACCCGCGACGTTATCGCCTTTTTCAGTATTGGCAAATTCAGCACCAGTCAATCCTTCGTGTAATTTGTCGGCTTTCGTGACACTTTTCGCGCCTTCCGTCAATGTGACATCCACAGACATGGCTTTTCCATCACGAACTAATCCTAGTGTAATGGTTTTACCAGCACCTAAAGTCGCCACTTTTGCTCTTAACTCGCTGAAGGTGGTAATGCTTTTATCATTGACCGAAACAATTATATCACCGGCCTTAAGTCCGCCTTTTTCCGCCGCGCTATCTGGCATGACTTGGCTAACAAAGGCACCTTTACTTGAGTCATAGCCCAGCGCCTCTGCCAGTTCGGAGGTGACTTCACCACCTTGTACCCCCAACATGCCTCGTTTCACTTCACCAAACTCAATAATTTGCTCGGTTAGGTTATTCATCATATTGGACGGGATAGCAAAACCAATACCCACATTGCCACCATTAGGGCCTAAAATCGCCGTATTGATACCAATGAGTTCACCTTTTAGGTTAACCAGTGCGCCACCTGAGTTACCGCTATTGATTGCCGCATCGGTTTGAATGAAGTTTTCAAAATTTTCTAAATTCAGACCGCTGCGCCCTAGAGCTGAGACAATGCCGGACGTGACGGTTTGCCCTAGGCCAAATGGGTTACCAATGGCGACTGTAAAATCACCAACACGAAGCGCGTCGGAATCGGCAAGCTTTATCTCGGTTAGATTTTTTACGTCATCAAGCTTGAGTAAGGCGACGTCTGACATTTCATCACCGCCAACGAGTTCCGCATCGTATTCGCGGCCATCTTGCAATTTTACACGTATTTCTTCCGCGCCATTGATGACGTGGTAGTTAGTAACGATGTAGCCCTTTTTGGCGTTAATAACAACACCTGAACCCAAACCGCGGAAAGGTCGCTCTTGCAGTTGTTCTGTTGGAAAGTCAGGGCCGAAGAAGAATTTGAATTGCTCTGGGTATTGCTGTTTAGAGACCTGAGTGCCTTCAACGGCAATACTGACAACCGCAGGTGTCACAGTTTCTAGCATCGGGGCAAGGCTAGGAAGTTGCTCTCCGTTGACCGCAAGGGGTAATGCAGCAGAGACTGACATGGGTGTGATGATGGCACTCAAGCTTAACGACAGAACAGTTAAGGCAAGCATTGGCTTCTTCATCATAAAACTCCTCTAAGGTTTAGTAAAAGTTATGACTAGATGATTTGGATAAAGTTCACTCGAAATGGAAAGGTGATATCAGATTCACTCAATAGGTAGAGTGAATCTGTTGTACTGTATTGGTGGGAAATTTAAGAGGCTTTTGCCGTCACCGGTTCGCTGGCGACAAGCTCTGGTGATTCGATGACCTGTTTTTGTTCTTCTCTTAATAACCCGGTCGCGCCATTTGCGTAGTCTTTCGGTTGTTCATCAAGATCTGAATGTACGGGGGATTCTACGTTGTGCTCCGCGACTTTTTTAACAAATGGATTGTCTTGCTCAGGCAGGTTTGGCAACAGCTCAGCAGAGGTTTTTGCCATGTGCTGATAGAGCTTGGTGTAATCTTTGCCAAGTGTATCTAACATTTCTGCGCTTTGGGCAAAATGGTCAGATAGCTCTTGGCGTTGCTGTTCTAAGGCGAACTTTGCAGATTCGAGATCTTTTTGTATGGTTTTTTGTTTTTTGTACTGTGGGGTAGTGAGGCGAGAAATCACAATTCCTAAAATAGCGCCCACAAGCAGACCGACAACGGCGTAAATCCAAGGCATAGCAGCTTCCTTAATTATTGTTTATTAACATGTGCGTTACCTGATGGTTACACACGTTGTTCTGTCATGTTACTATGAGAGTTCTTACCAATAAAGCAAAATACGCCATTTATGGTTGTTGGATCTGTGCTGCGAGTTATCCATGACGCCGATAGAAAAGTATAATAATGATATTGAAACAAATGGTTTTCAGCGCGATGCCGCTCAGCATCAGGCGGTGGAAGCATTAGACCGCCTTCATCATGAGTTCATTGATTACTTGAACTTTGAAGCGCCAGCGCTGACGATAATGCAAAAATTATTAGGCAAGTCACCAGAAGAAGCGATTGCTCCGCAAGGGCTATACTTTTGGGGAGGGGTTGGGCGAGGGAAAACCTACCTGATGGATGCGTTCTTCGATAGCCTGCCTTCTGACAAAAAAATGCGAGTTCACTTCCATCGCTTTATGTACCGAGTTCATGATGAGCTGAAGAAATTAGGAGACATTGAGGATCCGCTAGAGAGCGTGGCGGAGATTTTTCATGCTGAAACCAACATTATCTGTTTCGATGAGTTTTATGTCTCTGACATTACCGACGCAATGATTTTGTCTTCTTTAATGCAGGCGCTATTTAATAGAGGCGTCGTGTTAGTCGCGACATCAAATATTCCTCCAGAAAATTTATATCGTAATGGTCTGCAGCGTGCGCGGTTTTTGCCTACGATCGCCTTGATTCAAAAACATTGTCACATATTGAATGTTGATAGCGGTATCGACTATCGGCTGAGAACGTTAGAGCAGGCCGAAATTTATCATTATCCGTTGGATCATTCGGCGAATGAAAATCTTCGTCGCTACTTTAAGCAACTGGTCGTGGAAACTCGACAGCCAGACACCTCAATTGATATTAATCATCGTGATATTCCTGTTATCGCGTCGGTAGACGATGTCTTGTTCGCGACTTTTGAACAATTGTGTCAAACCATGCGCAGCCAAAATGACTATATAGAGATGTCTCGGCTTTATCACACCGTATTACTGGCGGATGTGAAACAGATGGACAGTAAGCTTGATGATGCTGCGAGACGGTTTATTGCGTTGGTCGATGAATTTTATGAGCGCCGTGTGAAATTGATTATTTCGGCGGAAGTGGAATTAGAGGCAATTTATACAACAGGGCAGCTAGAGTTTGAGTTTAAACGTTGTATTTCTCGCCTAACAGAAATGCAAAGTCATGATTATTTAGCCTCTGAGCACTTGGCGTAAGGGTTTTTACCTATTTTGTCTAAAAAATAGGTGATTTTTTCCTCTAGCTTCTCTATAATCCTGCGACCTACCGTTACTGCGAGCCTCTAGTTATGACGAAAGTCTAACTATGCCAAGTGTTTCCAACACTCGAAGGGGTGATGAATGGGACTCTTAGACAGTGGGAACAGTTTGTTCCTTAAGTGTAAATTTTTTTAATAGGTAATTATTAGCATGAAAACTTTCGTTGCTAAACCAGAAACTGTAAAACGTGACTGGTATGTTGTAGACGCAGAAGGCAAAACTCTTGGCCGTATCGCAAGTGAGATCGCATCTCGTCTTCGTGGTAAGCATAAAGCTGAATACACTCCTCACGTAGACACTGGTGATTACATCATCGTTGTTAACGCTGAGAAAGTTACTGTAACTGGTAACAAGGCTAAAGGTAAAGTGTATTACCGTCACACTGAGTTCCCAGGTGGTCTTAAGTCTATCACTTTTGAAAAGTTGATCGACAAGAAGCCAGAAATGGTAATCGAACTAGCTGTTAAAGGTATGCTACCACGTGGTCCTCTAGGCCGTGCTATGTACCGTAAGCTAAAAGTTTACGCTGGCGCTGAGCACAATCATGCTGCTCAACAACCACAAGTACTAGACATCTAATTGGGGATATCAGAAATGGCAGAGAATCAATACTACGGCACTGGTCGTCGCAAAAGCTCAGCTGCTCGCGTTTTTATTAAACCAGGCACTGGCAACATCGTAATCAACAAGCGTGAACTAGAAGTTTACTTCGGTCGCGAAACTTCTTGCATGGTAGTTCGTCAGCCTCTTGAGCTTACTGAACTAACTGAGAAGCTAGATCTATTCGTTACTGTTAAAGGTGGCGGTATTTCTGGTCAAGCTGGTGCAATCCGTCACGGTATCACTCGCGCGCTTATGGAATACGACGAAACTCTACGTCCTGCTCTACGTGCAGCTGGCTACGTTACGCGTGACGCTCGTTGCGTTGAGCGTAAGAAAGTTGGTCTACGTAAAGCACGTCGTAAGCCACAATTCTCAAAGCGTTAATTTTTCGTTTTTCGAAAAATCTACGTTCCAGTTTATTCTGGTTTGTGGTCCAAAAGCTCAGCCTCACGGCTGGGCTTTTTTGTTTTTTAAGTCCGGCATAAATCCCCTAGATTCATCAACTCCCCTCAATAGACTGCGCTTTTCCTCCCTTTTGTGAACTGGCAAACGATTTCCTGCGATAGATGTTACGAAAAGGTAGCTTTATCTTGTCAAAAAGTAGGGTTTTCTTTATCATTTGCTATCAAATAAATACAACTAAAATTCTTATTTTGTTAGCCATGCTTTATTGGTGATAACTAATATCGGAATGGACTCAAGTGTGTAGGTTTTTATTATAAAATATGCACGTTCAATTCAAGGAAGATAACCAACGGAATGGTTCCCCCGCGGTTATTTAACATGACAGAGCAGCTTGGATTCGCTTGGTATTGGCCCAAGGAGCATATGGGAGAAATGTTGGATGAGCAATGCGCCTTTAAATAACGGTCGTAGGCGTTTCCTTACTGCCACAACTGCGGTTGTCGGTGGTTTGGGAGCAGCTGCAGTCGCCGTTCCTTTTATTAAATCTTGGAACCCAAGTGCCAAAGCAAAGGCCGCCGGTGCTCCTGTAGAGGTTGAAGTCAGTAAACTTGAAGAGGGCCAAATGGTTCGTGTCGAGTGGCAAGGCAAACCGGTATGGGTTGTTAGGCGAGCACAGTCTGTTTTGGATAATCTGGGGACGTTATCAGATAAATTACGTGACCCACAATCTCAAGAAGAACAGCAACCAGAATATGCTCAAAATGGTTATCGCTCGATTAAACCAGAGTATTTTATCGCGGTTGGGTTTTGTACTCACCTAGGATGTTCGCCAACTTACCTTGCGGATTCTTTTAGTGAGCAAGTCCAAGGTGTGAAATCAGGCTTCTTCTGTCCTTGTCACGGGTCGAAATTTGACATGGCAGGCCGAGTATTCCAAAACGTGCCGGCACCACTGAATCTAGTGATTCCTAAGCATATGTATTTGAGTGATACAAAAATTCTTATCGGCGTGGATGAGGGGGATGCATAATGCAAGCTGTACTTGATTGGGTAGAAAAACGACTACCCGCAATGAATGCTTATAAAAAGCATTTATCAGAATATCCAATGCCAAAGAACTTTAACTTTTGGTATTTATTCGGCTCTCTTGCTATGTTGGTCCTTGTTAACCAAATCCTAACGGGGATTTGGCTTACCATGAACTACGTACCATCTGGTGAAGGCGCATTTGCTTCTGTTGAGTACATCATGCGTGATGTGGAATACGGTTGGCTACTGCGTTATATGCACTCAACGGGTGCATCGGCATTCTTTGTTGTTGTTTACCTTCATATGTTCCGCGGCCTAATTTATGGCTCATACCAAAAACCTCGTGAGTTGCTTTGGGTTTTCGGTATGCTGATTTTCTTAGTGCTAATGGCAGAAGCCTTTATGGGCTACCTCCTTCCTTGGGGGCAAATGTCTTACTGGGGCGCCCAAGTAATTATTTCACTGTTTGGTGCCATCCCAGTTATCGGTGATGACCTGACATTGTGGATCCGTGGTGATTACATCATCTCCGGTGCGACACTAAACCGATTCTTTGCCTTGCACGTTATTGCGCTACCAATTGTGCTACTGCTACTGATTGTCTTGCACGTTTTGGCGCTACATGAGGTAGGCTCAAATAACCCGGATGGTATTGAAACTAAGCTACCGAAAGGCTCAATGGGCGATGACTACAAAACGCAGTTCAAATTCCATGATTACTACAGCAAAAAATACGACATCATTGATTCGATACCTTTCCATCCATATGGAACGGTAAAAGATATGGTGGGTATAGCAGGCTTTTTCTTCTTGTTCTGCTACGTGTTGTTCTTTAACCCAGAAATGGGCGGTTATTTCCTTGAGCCACCAAACTTTGAAGCAGCGAACCCTCTGAAAACACCAGAGCATATTGCCCCAGTTTGGTACTTCACACCATTCTATGCCATCTTACGTGCGGTTCCTGATAAGCTGCTAGGTGTGGTTGCAATGGGGGCTTCAATTGTGTTCTTGTTCCTATTACCGTGGTTTGATCGTTGTAAAGTTCGTTCTTACCGTTATAGAAGCAAAATCCACTTGATTAATATCATTCAGTTTACGATCAGCTTTATTGCGTTAGGCATTCTAGGTGCACTTCCTGCAACAGCGACGTACACCTTGATGGCTCAAATCTTTAGTTTGGGATATTTCATGTTCTTCATTTTGTTGTATGTCTACAGTAAAAATGAGAACACCAAGCCACTACCGAAGAGGGTGACATTTAAATGAAAAAGTGGATTGTAGTACTTTTTGCTCTGTTGCCATCTCTTGCGCTAGCGGCGGGTGGGAACGTACACCTTGATAAAGCAAATAATGATCTGACAGACCAAGCATCACTGCAAAACGGTGCGAAGTTGTTCATGAATTACTGTTTTGCTTGTCACTCAACGCAGTATCAACGTTATGAGCGTGTCGCCAATGACCTTGGCATTCCAGTTGATTTAGCTAAGGAAAACTTAGTTTTTGATCCGGAAGCGAAAATTGGTGATTTGATGGTGAACTCTATGCCACAAAAGCAAGCTGCGGCTTGGTTCGGGGCTCCGCCACCAGATTTAACCTTAGTCGCTCGTGTACGCGGTGCTGATTGGTTGTATACGTACCTTCGTTCATTCTATGCTGATCCGAGTCGTCCATTTGGTGTGAATAATATCACTTTCCCAAATGTCGGCATGCCACACGTGCTTGAAGAACTTCAAGGCATTCCAACCGCTATCGTGGAAACACATATGGTTGACGGCCAAGAAGTGGAAGTGATCGTTGGTACGGAGACAAATGGACGTGGTGAGCTGAGCTCTGCGGAATACGATGATGCGGTTCGTGACTTAGTGAACTTCCTTGAGTACTCGGGCGACCCAGTGAAACTGGAACGTCACGCAATGGGTTGGTGGGTAATGGCATTCCTTGTGCTATTTACTATTGTCGTTGTGTTGCTTAAGAAAGAGTATTGGCGTGATGTACACTAATTGTGCTATCATGTCGCGCTGATTCTAAATTTTGTTAACAATGGAGGCCTTGCCTCCATTGTTTTTTGTAAGTATGCCGGAGGGCTCCATGGCTGTAGCTGCCAATAAACGTTCTGTGATGACTCTTTTTTCTAGTGCTACTGATCTATACAGCCACCAGGTTCGTATCGTTCTAGCTGAAAAGGGTGTCAGTGTTGAGGTTGAGTTAGTGGATGAGTCAAACATCCCTGCAGAGCTTGCTGAACTGAATCCATATAAAACCGTACCAACTTTGGTTGATCGTGAGCTTGCGCTTTACGATTCAAAGATCATTATGGAATACCTAGATGAGCGTTTCCCTCATCCACCACTAATGCCGGTTTATCCTGTTGCTCGTGGTAACAGCCGTTTAATGATTTACCGTATTGAACGTAACTGGTATACGCTTGCAGAAAAAGTAGTGAAAGGTACGGCTGAAGAATCTGAAGCTGCACGCAATAAACTGCGTAATGACCTACTAACACTTGCGCCGATTTTTGCTGAATACGAGTACTTCATGAGTGAAGAATTCAGCTTGATCGATTGCTACTTGGCTCCACTATTGTGGCGTTTGCCAGAAATGGGCATCGAGCTTGTTGGTCCTGGTGCAAAAGAGATTAAGATTTACATGAACCGTGTATTTGAACGTGATTCATTCCTAGCTTCGCTTACAGAAGCTGAGCGTGAGATGCGTTTAGTTCGCTAATTATTCATGGATATCACTAAAATGACGCCCCGCCGTCCTTATATGCTTCGCGCATTCTATGACTGGCTGGCAGAAAATGACCTTACTCCGCATATCGTTGTTGACGCAATGTTGCCAGGAGTACGTGTACCGCTGGAGTTTGTTCAAGATGGCCAAATTATCTTGAATATCGCTTCTAGAGCAGTGGGTCAATTAGAGTTAGGTAATGAAGCCATTACCTTTCACGCTCGCTTTGGTGGCAAACCGCATTCGGTTATTGTTCCGCTTTATTCTGTGCAAGCTATTTATGCACGAGAAAATGGCGCGGGAACAATGTTTGAACCTGAAGATGCGTATTTGTCTATTGAAGAGGAAGACGTCGTAACAGAGACCCCAATGTCAGGTTTGTCTGTAGCGGAAGCGCCAGTCGCAGAATTACCTGCAGACTCGGCAGTTGAGTCGGATCCTGATGGCGATGATGAGCCACCTAGAGCAAAAGGTCGACCAAGCCTAAGAGTTGTGAAATAGTTTGATTTCATTAAAAAAGACTGCTGATTAGCAGTCTTTTTTTTGTCCAGATTACGCTGTAATTTATTCAGCGTATAGCCTAGTTACGCTAACATTGATGACCACTCTTAGCGTGGTAGAGTCATTGCTAGTGCAGCCGCTACATTACGCGAAGTCATTTCTACATTGAACGCGGCTTCTTGCAAAGCAGTGGCAAGATCTGTCGCTCCAAGCACGACACTATAAACCGCATCGATGCCATGTTCATAAACGACGTGACAGTCTTTTGCTGTGCTACCTGCAATCGCAATGACAGGAATATCATACGCTTTTGCAGTTCTTGCGACCCCAACTGGTGTTTTGCCGTGAATCGTTTGGCTATCAATGCGTCCTTCACCAGTAATGACAAGGTTGGCATCTTTGACGACATCACGGAGTTGAACCGCATCAATTACGATCTGTATTCCGGGACGTAACTCGGCATTAAATAGTCCAAGGAATGCAGCACCGAGTCCACCCGCTGCGCCAGCTCCTGGAGTGTGCTTAACGTCGCGACCATTTGTTGCTTGGATAATATCCGCGTAGTGTGAAAGGTTAGCGTCAAGTGTCGCGACCATCGCAGGGGTTGCACCTTTTTGTGGGCCAAATACAGCACTAGCACCTTTCTCGCCACAAAGTGGATTATCAACATCGCACGCGACTTCAAGCTTAATCTCTTTTAGCCTCGGGTCAATGTGATCAACGTTTATGGAGGCAAGTTTACTCAGTTCCCCACCACCATAACCGAGATTAGCCCCTTCGCTATCAAGTAGCTGGGCACCAAGTGCTTGTGCCATACCTAAGCCACCATCATTCGTTGCACTGCCACCGATGCCAACAATGATGTGTTTGACCCCCTTGTCTAGAGCAGCTTTGATTAGCTCACCTGTGCCATAAGATGTGGTAAGTAGTGGGTTACGTTGTTCCGCTGACACCAAGTGAATGCCTGAGGCTGCGGCCATTTCGATGATGGCAGTGCTGCCATCGCCGAGTAGACCGTAGAATCCTTCAACAGATTGACCTAGTGGGTCGGTGACGGATACCGATACTAGATCCCCTCCAGTCGCATCAATGAGTGATTGTACCGTTCCCTCTCCACCATCAGCCATCGGTAATTTGATGTATTCGGCATTAGGAAATACTTGTTTGAAGCCGCTTTCAATGGCTTGTGCAACTTCCATTGCGGTTAAACTTTCTTTATATGAATCAGGAGCAATTACAATTTTCATGATAAAACCTTATACAAATAAACCAAATACACCAAACATCATGACTGAGACAAAGGCGATCACTAGACCGACAGCGGACTCGTAAGGAATGAGTTTTAGGCGCTCGTGAATGTCCATATGAACAGCACCACCCGTTGCGTGGAAGAAGCTACCATGTGGCATATGGTCGAGTACGGTTGCACCCGAGTGAATCATTGCCGCCCCTGCTAAAGCGGGAACACCAAGCTCTAGTATGGTGCCGCTAAATACGCTAGAGGCAACAGCAGTACCGGCTGTAGTCGATGCAGTGGCAAGTGACATCATGGCACCTGAAATAGGAGCTAGCAGGTAAGACGGTAAGCCTGATGATGTTAAGACATCGATAAGCCCATCTTTTAGACCTGAGTTGGCGATGATGCCAGCCAAGGTACCTGTACCTAGTAGCATGACGGCGACAGGCGCCATGCGGCTAAGTCCTGATACGGCAAAGTGGTTGGTATCGGCAAAGCGGCCCATAACGACTGCGCCGATAAGACCACCGAGTGGTAACGCGATGAGTGGGTCAACGTTGATACCGGCAATCGGGCGTAGTGACAGTAGCGCAATCGCAACCATAGGGGCAGTGATAGAAGCGACAAAAGAAGGCAGTTTAGAATGGTCAACCGCAACGACTTCACTCGCCGCTACTTTTGAGCCTTTGTTGATTAATTTTTTCGCGATGAAGTACGCGACAATCATGCCGCAAATGCCAGGAATAATACCGGCTGCCATTACTGAGGTCAGTGGAACGTTAAATGCGTCGGCTGCCGCAATGGTATTTGGGTTAGGTGACATGACGTTACCCGCTTTACCGCCCCCAACCATCGCAAGCAAAATGGCAGCTTTAGAAATATCGGCACGATGTGCAATCGCCAGTGCGATAGGAGAAACAGTGATAACCGCCACGTCTACGAAGACACCAACCGCTGTGAGGATCATCGTTGCGATAGCTAATGCAAGTAGTGCTCGAGTTTCACCAACCTTTTTGACTATGGTTTCTGCAATCGAGGTTGCGGCACCTGATTCAATGAGCACACCTGCTAACACACCAGCAGCGAGAATACGAAGTACTGCGGTGACAATACCTTGTGCGCCACCAATCATTAAGCTGACGGTTTCTGTAAGCGAGACACCACCAATGACACCACCAATGAGGGCACCAATAATCATGCCGTATGCGGGTGGTACTTTCTTGAGAATGAGTGTTATAGCGACGACCAGTGCCGCTAAGGCACCGAGAGTAGAGACTTCTATCATTTTGAGTTTTCCGCGTAAGTTATTAGAATTCTTGTCGGTGTAGAGTTTCACCTTATTGAAACAGACTACCGACAGAATAAGGCTAAAGCTTTATGCGAAGTGACAGATTTATAGATGGGAGTGATAGATTATTTGTGCATTTGAACAATTTTGTGATTTATTCAGATACATTTCAAAGCAAGGTAAAGTTGAATTTTATCTTCTAACCTATTGATATTTAGTGTTGTTTCTTGTTCTATCTTATCTAGTCGGTAACGAAGGGTGTTTCGATGAATATGTAGCACCTCACAAGTTTGAGCTAGATCGCAATTTTGTTCAAAAAAGACACGTAGCGTTTTCACTAGCACGTTCTTGGTGTCTGACACGGTAAGCTTATGGAGAGGATCCGTTAATTGCTGCGCTCGCCAAGGGTCTCGCTTAATACTACTGACCAGCACTGACAACTTGTGATCGTGATAAAAAAGGATCGACTTTGCTTTGGGTTGGCAGATTTCCATTGTGGATTTAGCCGTTTCGTAAGATTTTGCTAACCCGATGACACCTGGGAAGTAATCGCCAATGGTCATTTGAATAGAAAAGTCGCACTCGTGGTCGATACGCTTCATTAATTTGGCAACGCGCTTTTGTTCTTCTTGTCGATTCCAAATAGTTTGCTGAACCGTAATCGGCTTAAGTACCACAATTTCGTTCATAGACACCGAGACAATGCCGACAATATTGTCGCGCTCTGGGTACTCAAGTAAATGTACCAGCCGTTGTAGATGTTCCAGTGTTAGCGTTTCATTCGCTTTGGGGATCACTTTGATAACGGCAGCAACGCGCGGTTGGTCTAGGTCTAGATCTAATCGCTGAGCAATGGAGAGTAGCTGCCCCTCGTTTAAGCTGGTTCCTTGGATAAGCTGTAGCAATAACTCTTCACGGTGACGTTTGTTCCATTGAATTTGGTGCATCAACGCCGCTTGTTCTACGATGAGTTCAGCCGTCATTTTGACTAGCTCGCCGTAGTTGCGTACTTCATCGGGCGTGCCAGAGATCCCGACGACACCAATGACGTTATCATCATAAAGAATGGGTAAATTAATGCCTTTTCTTACTCCTGAGAGGGTAGACGCGACCGCATCATTAATTTCAATAATACGATTGTCTTTGATTGCCAATAACGCACCGTCATGGGTGTGATGCAAGCGTGAAGGGTCGCTTGAACCAATAATCACACCGTTATCATCCATAACGTTGATTGAATGTTGAATGATCTTTTTCGCTCTATCAACAATTTGTTTCGCTATCAATGCGTTGAGCTGCATCTCGTCGTCTCTACTACTAGGAATCTTTTGAGTATACCCGAGAACATTAGAATTTAAGGTATAATCGTTTGGTTATTGCTAAGAGACAATGTGATGGAATTCGAATTTATTAAAAACTCGCTCACCGGAGAATATATGGTCCGGTGTGAAATGGGGCATGAAGTATTGGCACGTTTATTCCAAGAGGAAATCTCAACGTGTGACCGTACCATTGCGGAAATTAAAGCTCAGATTGCTTTAGCCTCGCAATATCCAAGCAAGGAGTTTCGTTGGGAAGGCAAAGAAATTTCGTTGAGCATTGTTGAGTCAGAAGTGCATGTATTTGAAAACTGTCTAAATTTTGATGTGACTAGCGATAGTGTGGAAGACTTTGAACTTTACAGCAGTGAAAGTTTTAGCGAGTCAGGTCTTGAGGATTTTAGTTCTGTTATTGCTCAGTGGGAGCGATTTATTCACAACCGTTAGATTGCTTTTTTACTCTCATGCACAGTTCTAGTGCTTGAACGATGGCCTGCCTTATTTTTGTGAACACATTGCACCACTAAAGTGCAATGTGTTTTCATTTAATTAACATGATTATTTCTATTTCTTATATATCAATACGTTAAAAACTTGGCACGCGCCTTGAAAGTGTTATTCCAACAACAGGGATACACACGGCGAAGGGGATGCCATGAAACTTATTAACGCAATCATCAAACCATTTAAATTAGACGACGTACGTGAAGCGCTTGCTGATGTCGGTATTGAGGGTATGACGGTTTCCGAGGTCAAAGGGTTTGGCCGCCAAAAAGGACACACAGAATTGTACCGCGGTGCTGAATACCAAGTGGACTTTTTACCAAAAGTGAAGCTAGAAATTGCCACTCACGCCGACAATGTTGATCGTGTTGTCGAGGCTATTTCAAATGCCGCACAAACCGGAAAAATAGGTGACGGTAAAATTTTTGTGTATGACTTGTGCCAAGCCGTTCGTATTCGTACGGGCGAAATGGATGCTGAAGCACTTTAAGGGATTGGAGAAAATATTATGGAATTAGCAACAACAGTCAGTGAACTACGTTACGCGCTGGACACTTTTTACTTTCTTATTTCAGGCGCTTTAGTGATGTGGATGGCAGCGGGGTTTGCCATGTTAGAGGCCGGCTTAGTTCGCTCTAAAAACACCACAGAAATTTTGACTAAGAATTTCTGCTTGTACGCCATTGCTTGTACTTGTTATTTGGTGGTCGGCTATCACATTATGTATGTCGATAATGCAGAAGCGGGTTGGCTACCTTCATTTGGTGCGTTAATTGGTACACAAGCGGAAGGCGCGGACCACTCGCTAGAATCTGACTTCTTCTTCCAAGTTGTGTTTGTTGCAACGGCAATGTCGGTAGTTTCTGGTGCGGTTGCTGAGCGAATGAAACTATGGTCATTCTTAATTTTCTCTGTCGCGCTAACGGCCTTTATCTATCCAATGGAAGGGTACTGGACGTGGGGTGGTGGTTTCCTTTCTGAAGCAGGATTTAGTGACTTTGCCGGGTCTGGTATTGTTCATATGGCTGGCGCAGCAGCAGCACTAGCTGGCGTGTTACTCCTTGGTGCTCGTAAAGGTAAATATGGTAAGAACGGTGAAATTTATCCAATTCCAGGTTCAAACATGCCACTTGCGACGCTAGGTACGTTTATTCTTTGGTTAGGTTGGTTTGGTTTCAACGGTGGCTCTCAACTTATGGTCTCTGACTTTGAGAACGCAACAGCGGTGGGGCAAATTTTCTTAAATACCAACGCTGCCGCTGCTGCGGGTGCTATTGCCGCGATGTTAGTGTGTAAAACCACGTGGGGCAAAGCAGACCTGACTATGATTCTCAATGGTGCGCTTGCTGGGCTAGTTGCGATTACTGCAGATCCGTTATCACCATCACCCGTTTACTCTGTCGCCATTGGTGCGGTTGCTGGGGCATTAGTGGTATTTAGCATCGTCGGCTTAGATAAAATTAAGATCGATGACCCAGTAGGCGCGATTTCGGTTCACGGTGTGTGTGGCTTCTTTGGCCTGATGGTTGTGCCACTGAGTAATGGTGATGCGACCTTTGGCGCTCAGCTATTTGGAGCTGCGGTTATCTTCGGTTGGGTATTTGGTGCTAGCTTGGTGGTTTGGGCGGTACTAAAAGCAACGATTGGTATCCGAGTATCAGAAGATGAAGAATTAGAAGGTATGGATATGCATGACTGCGGTGTCGGGGCTTATCCTGAGTTTGTGACTTCAAAGTAGCGGCTAAACACTCGATTTAAAGTCTCATACTAGATATACACGCTGTCACATAATTGTTAAAAAACCTGCCCATAGTGGCAGGTTTTTTTATGTTAGATCATTGTTTTCTGTCTAGAGATGAATATAATAACGCAACTGATAAACGTTCTCATTTTGAATTAAAGGAACTAAATAATGAAAAAACTGCTAGCCCTATCAGCAATCGCCGCAGGATTTGCTGCCCCAGCAATGGCCGCTGAAGAAGTCAACGTTTACTCTTACCGTCAACCATTTCTCGTTGAGCCTATGTTCAATGAGTTCACTAAAGAGACTGGTATTAAGGTCAATGTAAAGTTTGCTAAAAAAGGCTTAGCAGAGAAGCTTCAACAAGAAGGCGAATATAGCCCTGCCGATGTGGTATTAACAACCGATATTAGCCGCCTTGCTGAACTCACAGATAAAGACGTGGTTCAAGCTGTTGAAAGTGACGTTATTAATGCCAACGTTCCTGCTCAATATCGTGACAAAGAAAATGAGTGGTTTGCGCTTACATTACGTACTCGTAATGTTTACTCGTCAAAAGACCGTGTAGGCAAGCTTGGTGAAGACTTTAACTATGCTGATTTAGCGAACCCTGAATACAAAGGTAAAATCTGTACTCGTAGCGGTAAGCACCCTTACAATGTTTCTTTAGTTTCTTCTATGATTGCGCATCACGGTGAAGCAGAAACAAAAGCTTGGTTGGAAGGTGTGAAGTCTAATTTAGCTCGTAAGCCGCAAGGTAACGATCGCGCTCAAGTAAAAGCGATCAAAGAAGGCCTTTGTGACGTGTCACTGGGCAATAGCTACTACCTAGGAAAAATGGTTAACGACAAAGATCAAAAAGCCTGGGCAGATGCAGTTTACATCAACTTCCCGAATCAAAAAACGGAAGGTACGCACGTAAACATTAGTGGTATGGCCATGGCGAAATACGCACCAAACCAAGACAATGCTCTTAAGCTAATGGAATTTTTAACTGGCGCAACAGCGCAGCAAATGTACGCAGAAGTGAACTATGAATACCCAGTTAAAGAGGGTGTTAAGCGTTCTGAATTGGTTGAATCGTGGGGCGACTATAAAGCCGACACAGTTTCACTTGATGACATCGCTGGCTATCACAATGCGGCAATCAAATTGTTAGATGAAGTTAAGTTCGACCTTTAATTGGCAAAAAGGGGTATAATGCCCCTTATTGAATTCCGGTTACTGAACGTCTCGACTTCGTGTCGCCTGATGTATGTTTAGGCAATGAAAGAAAAAAATGCAGTTTGGAAAACCAGTAGTGGAGTGTTAACTCTGCTACTGGTTTTGCCTATTTTAGCGATCTTCTATACAGCACTTGGTGAAACAAGTGACATCTTCTCGCACCTAATAAATACGGTGATGCCCACTTACACCATCAATACTGTGCTTCTTGTTGTCGGTGTACTGATACTTTCTCTGATTCTTGGTGTGCCTAGCGCGTGGTTTATGGCCATGTGTAAGCTACCATCAGAAAAAGTACTGCAATGGGCACTGGTTCTTCCCCTCGCAATGCCTGGCTATATTATTGGCTATATTTTTACCGATTGGTTTGACTTTGCTGGTCCAATTCAAATCTGGTTAAGAAACGTATTTGAATGGGGCGTAGGCGATTATTGGTTCCCTGATATTCGTACCGTTGGTGGCGCGACAGTGGTGTTGTCACTCGTTCTTTATCCGTATGTGTATCTTCTGTGCCGTGCGGCATTTATGGAACAAAACGTCTCTTTGTTACAGTCTGCTCGGTTGCTGAAATGTACGCCGTTTGAAAGCTTTTGGCGTATTTCCCTACCATTGGCTCGCCCTTCGATTGCCGTCGGTTTGTCGCTGGTGGCGATGGAAACCATCGGGGACTTTGGTACCGTCAGTTATTTTGCTGTGAATACCCTCACGACAGCGGTCTATGATACGTGGCTTGGTTATTCTAGCTTAAGTGCTGCCGCCAAAATATCCGCATTAATGATGATGGTTATTGTGCTGCTATTGGGGGCCGAGCGATACAGTCGACGTCGTCAAAAGCTGTTTCAAAGCCAATATAATAGTCATGAAGACTTTCGCTATGAGCTTAAAGGTTGGAAAAAATGGTTTGCTGTTGCTTGGTGCTGGGGGTTGGTGGCGATTGCCTTTATTTTCCCACTAGGCCAGCTGGTTATTTACGCTTATAAGTATTTTGCTCAAAGCTGGACACCTGAATTTCAAACTTACGCAATGAACAGCCTAAAGGTTTCTATCATTGCAGCTGTGATTGCGGTGGCCATCGCAATAGTGGTGAATTTTTATCGTCGTTTGGCGTCCAATACATCTAGCCAAATTTTCATGAGAGCCAGTTCATTAGGCTATGCCGTTCCGGGAACAGTATTAGCCATTGGTGTCATGGTTCCTGTGTTATTTATGGATCATGCGATTAATGATTTTGCTGTTTGGATGGAGTGGAAGCGTCCAGGCCTGCTGTTCTCTGGCTCTATGTTTGCGATTATTTTTGCTATGGTTGTGCGCTTTTCAGCGGTAGCGATTGGCAGTATCGAAACCAGTTTAAGCAAGGTGTCGCCTTCACTAGATATGGCGTCTCGCACCATGGGCTGTAAGCAAAATCAGATGTTGGCACGCGTGCACTTTCCTTTGATTAAACGTGGGATTTTGATAGCCGGTCTTTTGGTGTTTATTGAGTCGATGAAAGAGCTCAATGCGGCGCTGTTATTACGACCGTTTAATTTCGAAACGTTAGCGACTTATGTCTATAACTTTGCCTCTGATGAGCATTTAGAGTTGGCGGCTATGCCAGCGGTTTTATTAGTCTTGGTTGGACTTATCCCTCTCATCATAGTTAACCGATCTTTGGAGCAACCCCACTAATGACGACTGCGTTATCTATTGAAAACCTTTCTTGCCAATATGACTCTCAAATGGTGTTGGAAGCGTTGTCGCTGCAAGTGAATCAAGGAGAGATTGTTTGCTTGCTTGGCGCGAGTGGCTGCGGCAAGACAACATTATTAAAAGCGATTGCTGGCTTGCTGCCTTTATCTGGCGGGTTAATGACGTTAAATGAAAAAGTCATTGATGATGGTAGAACATGGTTACCGCCAGAGCAGCGTAATATTGGTATGATCTTCCAAGATTATGCGTTATTCCCGCATCTTACTGTGGCAGAAAATGTCGCGTTTGGACTCAAGGGGCAACCGAAAGAGCAACAAGATTCAATTGTTGATGAGGCGCTTTCTCTTGTTCACCTCAAAGCGTTTAAAGCCCGATACCCGCATCAACTCTCCGGTGGTCAACAGCAGCGCGTGGCGATAGCAAGAAGCTTAGCGTATAAACCCGATCTACTTCTTCTCGACGAGCCGTTCTCAAATATCGATACTCAAGTCCGTCATGAATTGATTCGTGAGATCCGTAAAATATTTAAGAAGCAGGGTATCACCGCTATCTTTGTGACTCACAGCCGCGAAGAGGCTTTCGCGTTTGCTGATAAAATGGCGGTGATGAATGCAGGCGTTATCGAGCAGTATGGCAGTGCATCAGAGCTTTATTTTTGTCCATCGAGTAAGTTTGTTGCCGATTTCTTAGGGGGAGGCAGCTATCTTGAAGCTACGCATATCACGAGCTCTACGTTTGATACGGTGATAGGGCAGATTGCTGCGACATCCTGTACTTTCATTGCGGAAGGTGCAAAGTGTCAGTTGTTGGTTCGACCGCAACAGATCCAATTGTCCTCTTCTGAGCAAAGTAGCATTCATGTTGTAGAGCAGCAGTTCATGGGTGACCACTGCCGTTATGTGGTGGATATAAAAGGCACACGAGTACTAGCGACGTCAATGGAAGCATTGAATGTCGGTCAAAGTGTGGCAGTGAGTGTTGAATCCCAAGGGATTGTGGCTTTTAGTTAAGTGATGACACTCATACGGCTGCTCATTGTGATTAATATGGGAAGGAATGCTTTTAGTACCATTCAAAAAAAGCCCGATGAATATTCATCGGGCAAAGATGTTCTCCACCTATAGGGAGTTCCTTGCTAGCCCATCATTTGGTAAGGCAGGTCCTTATAACAGGAAGCAAGGAGAAAGGTAACAGAGACTACAACGACAAAAAGCCTTTCATCTGTTGAAGAACATATTCTGCTTGTTCTTTATCTTCCATCTCACAAAAAATACGCAATAGAGGCTCTGTTCCTGAGAAGCGAGCAATGACCCAGCCACCATTTTTAAAGTAAACCTTAGCGCCATCGGCGTAGCTCACTTTATCAATGTCGTAATCAAATTCTGGCAGCTGTTTTTCGATATAGAGTTTATGGTACAGGCTATCTTTTTGTGAGGCCTTGAAGGTACAGTCGCCCTCAGCGGTATAGGCATAGCCATATTGACTGTAAATTTCATTGAGAAGCTCGGAAAGTTTTTTTCCGGTGACGCTCAGCATCTCTACCAGTAAGCTTGAAGCGAACACGCCATCTTTACCTTTAATGTGGCCTCTAATGGTTAAACCGCCCGAGCTTTCCCCACCAATAAGTGAGTCGTCAGCTTCCATTTGGGCACTAATGTGCTTAAAGCCTACGGGAACCTCAAAGGCCTTTTGTCCATAATGCGCGGCGATCTTGTCGAGTAGATGAGTGGTTGCAATATTTCGAACTACCGAGCCAGTCCAACCTTTATACTCAAGTAAGTAGTAGTACAACAGCATCAAGACTTCATTGGGATGAATGAAGTTACCTTTTTCATCAATGATGCCTAGTCGATCGGCATCACCATCGGTACCGATACCGATATCATAGCCTTCAGCGGCAACAAGGTGCTTCAAGCGATAGAGTGTAGCGGCATTAGGGGATGGCATTAAGCCACCGAAGTCTGGATTTTTACCATCGTTAATCACATCAACATCGCATCGACCGTTGATTAATACCGTTTGTAGGGCGTTCTTAGCCACACCGAACATAGGATCGATGAGCACTCGTAAGTTGGCTTTTTTGATCGCGTCAATATCGATGAGATCGATGATTGAATCAACAAACTGATTCATTGGGTTGATCTCAATGATCTTGTGTTGTTGCACTGCGATATCAAAGTCGAGACGTTGGATTTGATCTGCCGTTAACGTGGCGATCTGAGATTCGATCTTTTCTGTGATGATCTCATCAGCATCTCGGCCACCTTCAATAAACACTTTCACGCCATTGTAATCGGCGGGGTTGTGAGAGGCGGTGATGCAAGCTGAATAGGCGCAGCCCATGTGCTTAGCCTGATACATGACGATCGGGGTTGGTACAAATTTATTGATGAAGCTAACCGGGATATCATTTCCTGCGAGTACTTCGGCAAACCACTGACCCGCTTTGTCTGATAAAAAACGTCGGTCGTAACCAATGACGAAACCTTTATTCGCTACCCCTTCGTGGTTAATAATATTTGCTAAAGCTTGAGCCACAATCCTGACGTTATCTCGGGTAAATTCCTCGCCAATAAATGCGCGCCAACCACCCGTACCAAATTTAATCATAATTCTCTCCTAACGAGCTCCGAAGAGCTCGTATTGATAGTTCGTCCTTGAGGTGGGAATTAGCCAAGTACCACATGGATGTGGTTGGTGGATCCCGGTTGTTGAGGGGCAACTGCTCCGGTCATTTTCTCGCCATTGAGGGTCATAGATTTTACCCCTTTACTCACGTTGTGTGGGTTCTCAACAGTGATGTGATAGGTGGCATCACGCCACTCTCTTGTGACCTCAAAACTAGGCCAGTCTGTTGGAATACACGGGTCGACAATGAGCCCTTCAAAGCTGAGGCGAACGCCTAATATGTAGTTAGTCGCGGCATAGTATGCCCACCCTGAGGTACCAGTCAGCCAAGGATGGTTGGCACGGCCGTGATCTTGATGATCGCGTCCCATGACAAATTGCACATATGAGTAGGGTTCAGTGATACGGGTTTCGATATTGTTGTTTTGATTGTACGGGTTAAGCGAGTCGTAGAATTTCATTGCTTGATCACCGCGGCCTAATTTCGCTTCGGCTACCCAAGCCCATGGATTCGGGTGAGAAAAAATGGCGCCATTTTCTTTCACGCCTTGATAGACTCGAGTCACGAAACCGATGTCATCATTAGGCGTAGCAAAAGATGGGGCGTTGAGGTGCAGTCCGTAATCGGAATATAGGTATTCGTCTACGGCATCCATTGCCTTTTGACCACGTTCTTCGCTAACCGCGCCAGAGACAACCGCCCAAGTATTTGACTCTAAGTGAACCTTTCCTTCGGTTTGCTCATTGGTGCCGACTTTGTCACCATTTTTGGTGATACCGCGGATGTACCAGCCACCGTCCTCATCCCAAAGGTGAGTTTCACAAGCATCTTGAACTTTTTTAGCCATCGCTTCATAGCACGCGACATCGCTAGGTTTATCGAGATAATTGGCAAGGTCGACAAACTCTTGCAACGCCCAGTAGTGCAAGAAAGCCACCATGGAAGACTCACCGCCGCCGAGGTTTAAACAGTCGTTCCAATCCGCTCGAAGTCCTTTAGCAATACCCGTCGCGCCAACATGTTTATCGGTGAAATCTAACGCTGCTTTCATATGTTCGTAGACGGTCGCATCGCCACCGTCGGCATAAGGGATGACTTCATTAAAGAACTCAGTTTCACCGGTTTCCATGACGTAACGGCAAATGGTTGGGATTAACCACAGATGATCGTCTGAGCAGGTGTCTGCAATGCCATGGATCTTATCTTCATCACTTGGCGTAGGGACCACAGTTGGTGACTTTGACGGTTCAACATCGGCTTTGTCAGGGTCAAACCAGTCAGGATCAAAGAGGTGTAAACCATAGCCTGCTTTCACTTGGCCTCTAAGTAAATCAACAATGCGTTTCTTGGTCATCTCCGGGTTTGAATGGGGGACGGCCATTGCATCTTGAGCGGTGTCTCGGTAACCCAGTCCGGTACGTCCGCCAACTTCAATAAAGGAAGCAAATCGCGACCAAACAACGCATGTTTCAGCTTGGTATAACGTCCAAGCATTAAGCATGGTATCAAGCCCTTCATTAGGAGAAGTGACTTGGAATTTCGCGCAGCGTTCATCCCAGTGCGTTTTAATCTCTGCGAAGGCTTTATCGACTTCATTCAGATCTTGGTATTTTTCACGTAGTCGAGTGCCGTTGCCTTTACCAATACCTAAGACATAGGCAAAGCGAACCTCTTGACCGGGCTGGATGGTGAACTGCTTATGCAGTGAGCCACAATGGTTGTAGCAGGTTTGTACATGGTTTGAACACTGTCCACGCTCAACGGCGATTGGGTTTGATTCATCACGGTATAGGCCTAAGAAACTGTCTCGTTGACCATCGTAGCTATCAGGTTCGAAGGTTGAAGCAAGATAGTAGAACCCTTCTTTCTCATTGGTGTTGTAGAAAAGATCGTACTCGATCACGCCATCTTGATACTCAGTTCCGGCAGAGTAGAGCGACATTTGATGATTCTGGTTATCTGAAGCAATGTGGCTAAAAGAGAACTCTACAAAAGAAAAGGTGCTGATTGTACGTGGTTTATTGCTGGTATTACGTAGTACCACATCCCATACTTCGGCATCTTCCCTTTTAGGAATGAAAAGCGTTTTTGTCGCTTCAATACCGTTGTAATCACATTTAAATTTTGAGTAAGAAAGCCCATGACGCACCTCGTATTGAGCTTCTTCTAAACTTTTCGCAACGGGCTGCCATGAGATAGACCAATAGTCACCGGTTTCATCATCCCTTAAGTAAACGTAGTGTCCTGGCCTATCAAACGTCGCATTGGGGCGAAATTTAGTCACGCGATTGTATTCTGGAGAATTGTAAAACGAGTAACCGCCAGCATTATGGGAAATTACCGTACAGAATTTTTCTGTACCAAGATAATTAGTCCAAGGGGCTGGAACATCGGGACGAGTGATAACATATTCACGGTTGTCGTTATCGAAGTAGCCGTATTGCATGAGTATTTCCTTATAAAAACTTCTAATTATTCAGTGATAGGTACGCGATTTATAATCTGTCTCTGCAGAGAGTTTGTTATTCAGACCATGGGTGTCGATACCGGATGTTTTGCCTGTCGAGCAAGGTCAAGTGGGACTTTAGCCTTGCCAGAAAATAGGGGTAATCTTTACGCTGTTCGCGACACCAAGCGGTTTCAGCGAGCGCGAGTAAGCGAGGGAAAACCATATAGTCTAAACGGTCTTGATGAGTGATAATTTCTGTCCACAATGCGGCTTGCATGCCAAGAATTCGCTTCTTGACGGGATCATCATGGGCGATGTCAGATAAGGGTTCGTATTGGTAAGCTTGCTCAAGTGAGATGACCGACGCCCAATCGACCCCAGGCTCTTCACTCGCATAATCTTGAGCCATATCGAGATAGGTGGTTTGCCCTGGTTGCAGTACGACGTCGTAGCCCATTTTGGCACAGTTGATCGCCGCTTCTTCGCTTAACCAAGAGTAGATAATGGTGTCTTTACTCACTTTGTTACCAAAGTGCGCTTCTTCCCAACCTAACATGCGTTTGCCAAGTGAGCGCAGCTTATCTTCTGCATAGCGCAGTAAATGCCCTTGTAGTTCTTTGGCACTGTTATAGTCATGGGTTTGCATGAGCTTTTTACAGCTTGGGCTATTGACCCAAGAGCCTAGCGGAACTTCATCTGCGCCAATATGAAGGTAGGGTGCAGGGAAGAGTGCAGCGACTTCTTCTAGCACAGTATCTAAAAATTGGTAAGTGCCGGCTATCCCTGGGGATAAGGTGTTATCTGTATAGTGCTGGACGCTGCGATAGGTGGATTTATCCTCATGGTCTACTAGCAGGTGTGGCAAGGCTTTGATCGCGGCGCGACAATGACCTGGTATATCTATTTCAGGGATCACTTGAATACCACGTGCACTGGCAAACTCCACCACCTCTTTGATGTCGTTTTGAGAGTAGTACCCACCGTACTTTTCTGAAATATGGTGAAATTGAGGCTCAATCACTTCATCGGGTCCACGCCATGCGCCAATCTCAGTTAGTGCTGGGAGCGCTTTTATCTCGATGCGCCACCCTTCATCATCAGTTAGATGCCAATGAAAGGTGTTGAGCTTATAGTGTGCTAACAAGTTGATGAAGCGCTTAATTTCGTTGATAGGCTGAAAGTGGCGAGCACTATCCAACATCACACCACGGTAGGAAAACCGCGGCTTATCTTGTATGGAGACAAAGGGTACTGACAGTGTTTGTCGATCTTCATCAAAGGCGCATAGTTGCAGTAGCGTGCTTGCACCATAGATAAACCCAGCAGTATCTGTGGCTTCAATGACGACACCGTCATGGTTGATATTGAGTTTGTACTCTTCGCTGGCAAGTACAGGGCTACGCTTAAAGTGCACACCTTGTTGTCCAATCGACTTAGGTGTTATCGCAAATAATCGCTCTACTTCTTCTTGAAGCCAAGCAGCCGCGTCTTTGTTGTCTGGATGATCCCATGAGATCTGGCTATAACGAGTTAGCTCAAATTGACCCTCGGTGAAGGTGATCTTGTCCGGATGAGGGATGAGCTGATGTTTGTGTGCGACGACATTCGGTACAGCGGTGTGTTTATCGTAAGCATGTTTAAGAACGATAGGTGACACACTGACCGTTTCCCTTGATAGTGAATCTGTGTCTAAATACGCTTCTTTAATTCCATCAGAAAGGAAGCGAAACGGCGCAGTTAGGATAGAAAACTCTATATACACATGGTGGTTGGAATAGAGCACTGAGTCGGCAAGCTCAAGCGTACAGAAACTGCCAATTTGAGTAATGTGACCGACAGAAACACTGGCAGGATCAATATAGCGATCAAAGGTAAAGCTAAGGCGCCAATGCGGGTAACTTTTCTCTGATAGATTATGCAATGTTAAGCCAAAGCGACTGCCTTTATTATGGCTGTCTAGTACGGCAATATCGACGCGAAAATCCATACTCGCCTCCCTTTAATATAGATTATGCTGGCTTTGTCCAGCCATCATCAGAGCCCCATCCATGGCGTCACCTTTTGGTTCTACAATCCAGCGTTGAGCCGCGGGTGATAACCATTCATGGATACGTTGGGCAATGCTACCCATCAGGCAAATATGCTGTGCGCCTTTTTGATTCAAGGCCGTTAAGTACATTTCAATGTCATCTGCGGTTTGTTGCAGTAATGATTTTCCTAATCTTTCGTTAAGCAATGCATAGTCGAAAATAGCGGGAGAAAATTGCCCATAATCACAAGGAAGAGCGGTCTTAGACCACTCAACAATACGGTCTACATCATGCTCAAAGTGCGTCATGACTAAATCAGCTAGGGGAGAAGTAGGACGAATACCATCTTGAATGAGTAGTACTTCTTGAATAAGGCGCAGTCCCATTACCGCCCCGCCACCTTGGTCTGAAATTGGAAACTCACGACCACCTACGACAAACTGTTTGCCTTGTTTGAGTAGCAGCCCACAAGAACCAGTACCGGCAATCATGATGGCACCATCTTGACCTTGGTGTGCGCCTAAGCATGCACCGTACGCATCGGTGTTGAGCGTAATGCTGGCAAAAGGATGGGAGATGGCGGTAAATTTTTGATACGACGACTTATGCTCAGCACCTGCAAGTGCTAACCCAACGTCGAGATTTTTCAGGCTATCTCGATTAAGTCCACTTTGTGTCAGTGCGATGGTGAGTGCTTTGATGATCGCAGACATCGCGACATCAGCCCCGAGCATGATGTTGGCGCTACCACTTTTTCCTTCACCAATCAGCTCGCCCTGTTCGTTTACGATTCGTGCTCGACAAGAGGTGCCTCCACCGTCGATACCGGCGATAAATTTAGGCATGGGAAGTCTCCTTCTGTTGGTAGTGCTTATGAGTCAATGCGGTAGCAAGCAGCAGCCAAGCTGCGTGCGGGATCCACTGTTCGCCCCATCGCCAGTTCTGCAGCATGTCATCTTTTTGATTTAGTGGATTAAAGGCAATGTCGCATTCATTATCGAATCCTGCGGTGATGCCATTACACACCCCACCATGAGCATTAAAAAAGCCAAGATCCGTTAAATAATCGGGATTGTTGTGGCCATGCCCGTCTAGCATGCACATATCGTAAGGGTTGAAGCCCAAAATCCAATCCATCGCCCTAGCGGCATAATCTTCGAGTTCGGCTTTCAAGACCGAGCTATCAAGGAGAGGTTGCACGGTGAGAGCCATCGTGGCTAACGAGGCGAGTCGAGCATTTTCACCTTGCCACCAATAACCGGTTTCGTTGTTGTGAGGCACAAAGAATGCGCTGCGTTTCGCATCATCAATGGGCTTTACATACTGGCGAGGATAGCCAAATGGGTTAAAAACCTGCTGTGTTATACTAAGCTCGAATTGGCAAGCCTTGTGTATGAGCTCAATGAATCGTTTAGTGCGAGAAGAGTCATCTTCAATTGCGACGTATTCATTGAGCGCGATAACGGGTAGTCCCGCTTCAGCTGCGTGATAATAAGGGCGAGATCCATCGTCGTTACTCGACCAATAGAAAGTAAACTGCTCATCGTGTGCCGCTCGTTGTGCTAGCGCATCGGCCCAGTATCTTGCTTCTTTTAAGTACTGACTTTGCTTGGTAGAGCGATAAAGCTCGACGCTGGCGAGCAGTGCACAGTACTCATCTATGATGTTTTCAGTGCAGTCATTGAGGTACTGCGTATTGAATTTTTTTAGGTGCGCGTAGCCTGATTCGGCTGCGGTTAAAAATTGCTGTGCTTCATCCGCAGAGAGGTTGGCTAACCGGCTTGTTTTCGCTAATGCCGCAATAGCCATCCCCCCACCTTGACGAAACCCAGCCTGATAGTCGGATTTTTTGTGGCCCAATTGAGTTTCGTAGGAGCAGATTTCGCGTTGTTCGGTATCTTTGCTCCATTTATCAAATACCGTCATGTAGAAGTAACCGTCGGGGTGCTGCATACGCAGTAAAAATTCAGCGCCGTAACGTGCTTCCTCATGGAGTCTAGCTTGTACAAAAGAGCGTTCTAGAGAGCTATGTAATACGTCATCTGCTTTTAATAGATTCCATACCACCATCGGGGTTTGTTGAGGATTGAGATAATTGGCGTAGGACAAATGACTTAAGTACTTACTTACGTCACCAGAGGCGTCATACCAACCGCCATGAACATCAACGCGTTCGTTACTGCCAATCACTTTTGCTGCTTGGTCAGCGCTATCAAAAATACTGCCGCTGCAACGTTGAGATTTGAAGTAATGGATCATATCGGAAAAAGCGCGATCCAATAGGCGATGATGTGCAATTTGAAAGCGATGGGAACAAACCGATTGGTAGCTTAGATAATATTCGCCAGGTTGTGTCCATTCACTGAAATCAATGTCAAAAAAGTAACCTTGATGCCATTCATCAATTTGCGCACCACCGGAGAGAGGCAGCTCTGAAACGATGGTATGAGTACTGGCATCGATCAGAAATGCATTACTCAGCTCAGTTAGTGCCGTTGGCGACATGACAACCGCACGTTTGGAGCCGGTTGCTTGATAACCAATGTGGTTTGTTAAAAGTTGCATGATGTATCCCAGCAAATGGTGTCAGTCAACTCCCTCTTGCGAGGGAGCGTTTCATTAGTTGTCGTTGATTAGTTTTCGTAAAGGTAACAACGGACGAAGTGGTTCTCTGCCAATTTAGTCACACTTGGTAGGGCTTCGTTACAGCGGCTGGTGGCATGGGTACAGCGCCCAGCAAATGGGCAACCAACAGACTGTGGTGTCCACAGTGGAATATCGCCTTTATTACCCTTCAGCTTTTCATGAATCGACTTGGATGGATCGGGTACTGCTGATACCAGCAATTGTGTATATGGATGCTGAGGGTTTGCGATGACTTCATCGGTATCGCCCCATTCCACCATATGTCCAACGTACATGACGGAAATGTCTTCAGCGATATATCGCGCCGTTGCAATGTCATGGGTGATGTACAGCAGTGACATTTGCTTTTCGAACTTCATCTCTTCCATTAGGTTGAGAACACCCGCACGAATAGAGACATCCAACATTGAGGTTGGCTCATCCGCGAGGACGACTTCAGCGCCAATGGCGATGTTTCTTGCAAGGTTGACACGTTGACGCTGTCCACCAGAAAGTTGATGGGGGTATTTTGCCGCGGTTTCTTTTGCTGGAATGAGTCCAACTTGTTCCAGTAAGTCGTAGATGCGTTCTTCCAGTTCTTTCTTATTGCGCTTGCTTACTTTGTTATGGATGAGCAAAGGTCGCGCAATGTGGTGAAAAATGGTGTGTGTTGGATTAAGAGACCCAAATGGGTCTTGCCATACCATTTGTACACCCTGACGATACTGGGTCAGCTCAGCTTGTTTTTTAATCTCTTGAATATCTCGACCGCGATATTTAATTTCGCCGCCACTTGGCGCATACATTTTTGCGATCATTTTCGCAGTGGTCGATTTACCTGAGCCGGACTCGCCTACAACGGCTAGACCGCGGCTCTTATACATTTTAAATGACACGTCATTAATCGCGCGCATCATTGGTTGAGACAGCGTATTACTGTTAATTGGGAAGTCTTTTACGACATTGTTGCCTTCAATTAGCAGTTCACCATAGTTGCTCATATTCATCTCCAGAATTTATTGTGACGTCCTGTTTTACTGGTGGTTGTCTATGACAACACTTCGGCTACCGCTATTTGCTCATTGTATAAATGGCAATTTGAGAAACGGTTGGACTCAATTTGACGTAATTGTGTCGGCACCTTAGTACAGGCTTCATGAACACGGTCACAACGAGCCTGAAAGCGGCACCCTTGTGGGATTTCCAGTAGGTTTAGCGGGTTGCCTGGAATGCCCGTTAGCTTCGTTTTTGGCCCGGTTAATGGCGGAAATGAACTTCCCAGCCCTTTGGTATACGGGTGGTAAGGTGACTCTAGAATAGCTTTAGAAGGCGCCACTTCGATCAGCTCTCCGGAGTACATGATCCCGATGCGGTCTGAGAACTCGACCATTAAGGAAATATCATGAGTAATGAACAAGATAGAGAAGCCAAATTCTTCTTTTAATGCGTAGATCTTTTGTAGGATCTCGCGCTGAACGACCACATCAAGGGCCGTCGTTGGCTCATCCATAATGATCATCTTTGGATTGAGTGCGAGTGCGATAGCGATCACTAGACGTTGACGCATTCCGCCAGAAAATTGGTGTGGATAGTCGTTGAGTCGACTTGGGTGAATATCCACTATTTCTAATAGACCTTCGGCACGTTTCTTCGCTTGTTCACGCGTCATATTAGTGTGACGCATGATGACATCGCAGAACTGCTCTTCAATCGTGAGTACTGGGTTTAATGCATTCATGGCACTTTGAAAGACCATGGACATCTCACTCCAGCGAAACGCTTGCATACGTTCATCGCTGTATTTAAGGATATCTTCACCATTGAAGATAACCTCGCCACCGCTGATGTATGCGGGTGGCTTATGTAAACGCATCAGTGAAAAGGCGACGGTGGATTTACCACAACCAGATTCTCCCGCCAGGCCAAAGACTTCTCCCGGTGCGATATCAAAGCTGACGTTGTTACAGGCTCTGACGTCGCCAGCATCGGTAATGTAATCTACGCAAAGGTTGCGGATTGAAATTAAAGGTTCAGACATAATTAACGGTCTCCGCTCCAAAGTGCATTTTGTGGTGGTAGTTCAGGCTCGCGAGTAGTTTTGTCTTCTTTCACCATCTTTTTCCAACGTTTCATCCCTTTGTGAGAGCGAAGCTGAGGGTTAGCAATTTCATCAACAGCGAAGTTAAGTAACGCAAGACCTGTGACCAATAAGATAAGAGCAAAACAAGGGGCAAGCATTTCCCACCAAGCGCCAATCAGCATTGCCGACGACGTTTGTACGTTGTAGAGCATGATGCCCCAGCTAACGGTATTCGGATCGCCCATACCCAAGAAGGAGATGATGGCTTCCATAGAAATGGCGTACATGACCGAGCCAATGAAGCTTGCGCCAACAATAGAGATAAGGTTTGGTAGTAACTCAACAAAAATAATGCGCAGCTTTGACTCACCTAAGACTTCTGCTGCCTTAACAAACTCTTTTTCACGTAAGGAAAGGGTTTGAGAGCGTATTACCCTTGCGCCCCAAGCCCAGGACATAAAGCCAATGACCAAGGAGATGGTAAGCGGGCCCGCCTCACCAATAAATGCTGCGACAACAAACAGTAATGGGTATTGAGGGATCACCAGCATAATGTTCATGGCAGCGGTTAACACATCATCAACTCGGCCACCAAAGTAACCTGCTGAGATACCAATGATCGTCGCTAAAATACATACCGTAAGACCTGCGCCAAAGCCCACCATAAGAGAAACGCGGGCGCCATAAACGACTTGTGACCATACATCACGTCCCATACGGGTTGTACCTAGCGTGTGATCAGCTTTTTTAGACATCAGTAGCGAGCGACGGTTGTCGGCAAGATTTTCTGCCACCCAGCCATCTGGGTTTGCTTGTGCCATTTTGACGACAAATCCAGGGTACTCATGGGGATTGCCGGTGCGCTTGTCCGGAGCGTGCTTAGTAATAAGCGGCGCAGCGACAGCAAGAAAGATAAATAGACCGATGATGACAAGTCCGATACGGGCGGTGGTATTTCGCCACACTAGAGAGAGAAATCCTTTCATGATTATTTGCCTCCTTTACGTAGGCGAGGGTCAAGCACGACATACAACATATCGGCGACAAGGTTAAAGAACAGCATAAATAGAGTCATGATAAGTAGTTGACCTTGAAGGACTTGGTAATCACGAGCGTGGATAGCGTTTAGCATGACACTGCCTAAACCTGGGTAGTTAAAAATAATTTCGATGATAAGTTGCCCACCGAGTGCCATACCTAAAGACATGGAGAGTGCGGTGACACTGGGTAGCATGGCGTTGCGAGCGGCATAGTTGAATACCACGCGGTTTTCGCTCAGGCCTTTGCCTTTTGCCATGGTGATGTAGTCTTCATTAAGAAGGTTAATCATGTTGTTACGCATATTGACGAGGAAGCCGCCAATTTGAATGATCGTCGCACAAATCAGTGGTAACACTGCGTGATACAATACGTCTTTGAGGAAAGTCCAGCTGGTCCAGTCTGGCGTTGTTCCAGCGGTATACGCGTAACCTGTCGGGAACCACTTAAGACCGATAGCGAAAATGAACAATGCCAACATCGCGATAACGACTTGAGGAATAGCCTGAACAATCAGCATTCCAGGGGTGATAAACGTATCGAAGCGACTGCCACGTTTCCACGCTGCGAAGATGCCAAGCACTGAACCAATAGAGAAAGAAAGCACGACTGCGCAGCCTGCTAGAAATAGTGACCAACCAAATGCGCTGCCCAGTAAGCTGTTTACTGATAATGGGAAAAATTGTACAGAGGTGCCAAGCTCCCAGCTCAGAATGTTCTTCATGTAGGCGATGTATTGAACAAAATAGTTACCATCAACGAAGCCAAGCAATTCTTTCATTGCGGCAATACGTTCTGGTGTAATTTGTACCGTAGTATGCGCAAACATCATGGTGACGGGGTCGCCTGGCATTGCGCGTGGAATAATAAAGTTGATAGTGGCGGCGACTAATAGCGCCATACAATAAAAGGACAATCGTCTTAAAAAATAACCCATAACTTACACCTTGTTAACCCAGCAGTAATGTTGCTGGTATTGCCGTCCATAACGTAGAGACGAGCTATCCCCTGACGACAAGCGCCACTCATTCAATTGAATACAGGAAGGGGATGAAAGCGGCACGGATGTACCGCTTTTATTTACATACTTACTTGTTTATTTCACTGGCTTTAGGTCCAGTACGTGCAATAGGCGCTCAGGAATACCTGCCCAGATATTTGGACGACCTTGAGGATTTTGCTCGTTCCACCAACCCGTGTAGCGAGTGGTGTTGTACTGGAACATATAAGCACCAGACATGACAGGAACTGTCACTTGGTCTTGCGCGATGATTTTCTGGATACCGTGTGCGATTTCCATCTGTTCATCTTTGTTTGCTGTTTTGTAGAAGCTGCTTAATAGCGAATCTAACTCAGAGTTTTGGTAGAAGTGCATCGCGAAGCGAGGCATACCATCACCACTTTGTAGTGTTGAGTTATATGCGCTGTTCCAATACGTGTATGGGTCAGCACCGTGGAAGTAGTTGGTATAAGCGACGTCGTAAGATCCTTCAAGCATGGATTGGTTGTACACAGAGAAATCTGGTGTACGTGCTTTTGCTTTAATGCCTACTTCTGCAAGTTGCTCAACAGCTAGTTGTACTGTGTTGTTAAAGTCAGTCCAACCGTTAGGAGATTGAATTAACAGCTCAAAAGACTTACCAGACGGAGTATCGACAAAACCATCACTGTTTACGTCTTTAAAGCCAGCCTTTGAAAGTAGCGCTTTTGCTCCTTCCGCGTCATAAGAGTTGTAACCCTTAAACTTGTTGTGCGTTGCTTCGTCAGACCATGCTGCAAAGGCATAACCTAAGCCAGAAGCGAAGTCATTAACGGTACCGCCACCGTAGAATGCGATATCAATGATGGTTTGACGGTCAAGTGCCATGGAGAATGCACGACGGAAATCGACATTGTTAAGCGCTTCATTTTTAACTTGATCTGGGTTTTTAAAGTTAAGCATGAAAGCTTGTGTACCTGATGGCGGGTACCAGTAGTGGTGATTTGGACTTGCTGCTGCGTAAGTACGGTCAATATCAGGGATGAATGATGAAGTCCAATCCATTTCAGAGTTAACGACTTTGCCTAGGAACTGGTCATTGTTAGCAATTTGAGGAACACGTAGACAATCCACTTCTAGGTTGTCCGCATCCCAGTAGTTTTCGTTACGACATTGAACGTAAAGTTGCCCTGTAAAAGTGTCGATCTCAGTAAATGGACCTGAACCTACAGGGTTTTCATTGGTAAACGTAGCTGGATCTTTAATATCTTTCCAAACATGCTCAGGGACGACAGGCACTTTAACGATTTCGTAAGGCACGTTTGAGTTTGCTTCGGTGAGGTAGAATTTCACTTGGTGGTCGTTAACTTTTTCTACTTTCTCTACCCAAGAGTTAATACCACTTTGGTCAAGTTCAGGTTTTGATTTAACAAGATTGAATGAGAACAGGACATCGTTAGCATCAAAAGTTTCGCCATCTGACCATTTCACACCTTTACGAATGTCAAAGGTGACCGTCATTAGGTCGTCTGACATTTCGAAGCCTTCAGCAAGACGGAATACCGGTTTATTACCGTGCATCTCATTGAAAACAACCAACGGCTCATAAATAAAGTCTGTTGTTGTGTGTAGGTTCGTCGCACCCAAGTATGGGTTAAAGTTACGAACAAAAGTATTGAACTCTTTTGGGTGAACCGTCAGTTCATTACGTTCTGCTGCAGTTGCAACAGAGCTAAACCCTGATACTGCAGTGGCGATAATTGCTGTCGCGAGTGCTGTTTTTTTAATATGCGCAAGCATAGCTATTCCTTACTATTTGCTTTTGTTTCACTGGGTAAATATTGGAGACTTACCCTCACGTTTTGCTAAAGCCTACCTCTTATCTGTTTCCTAAAGAGTGGCCTGTAAGCCTTAGGCGTTACTAAGAAAACACCTTAAAGAAGAATTTATCAATTAGGTTCTCCGTCAAAAACGTCAATTAGTCTTGTTGAGTCGTTAAAAACGTCAAAATAGCGGTTTTTTGAGTGTTTTTTGAACGAGTTTTTAAGGTGATGAACGTCACGAACTGCAAACTATAGAATGATAAATGTTAGTGCTTACTATTGTTATGTTTTTATATTTTATAGTGGTTGTAAGTCTATGATATAAATAAGTGATACTTATCACACCATAAAACGACACGTTAATTTTATTTGAAAATTAGTAATGGCAATTTGTTGTGATTACCATCGCAAAGTCACTATTATCTCACTAATTACCGAGGGATTTTACCGGGAGAACGTATAATTTTTTCACTACATAGGCAGGCAATATACCCTTTTTTTTTATGGAATATAAAGTGAACATTTCGTTTCTTTGTATACATGATGCTCCCTATGAGCATACGTTTTTAAGTTGTCATCGACGAATTGAATTTCGGGGCGTGCTTTTGGTTTGATTAATTCTTGTCGCGACGGTTTGCTATTTTGTAGGAGTATTCTCGATACAGAATGAGAAATCGTATTTCGAGCAAGTTATTGCGTGATCTTAAGTCCAATCATAGATAGGGTGAATGGCTGTATTGAATTTATGATTTAGCCTTCCATTTTTCGTGGGAGGTAAAATGAAAAAAAGTGCACTAATGATAACCTTACTCGCGGGGTTAGTGGGTTGCGGTGGTGGGTCTGACTCTGAGACGGCTACACCCGCACCTAGCAAAACACCTGTCCAGCTTGCATTAGAAAGTGGTGATGCATCATTAGTTGATGACGCCAATGACTTTATTGATGCGAGTCAATCTTTGGTGGCGAGTTATAAGCATACGTATAGCGGCATTAAACGTGAATTAGCGCAAGATACCAGTGGCAACAATTTGTCTGATTTGCATTGGGACCCTACCCATGATGCAGCAATACTCTCGCCTACTTATGGGTTTAATGACACTATTTTAACCACCAATAAAGCAATGAATGCCGGGTATGATGATCAGGTATTGACCATTGGTGTTGCGGGCATTACGTCAAATAATGTGCGTTATGCAGCCCTTGGCAGCAATCCATTTCGTACTAAGCTGCGCTTTCCTAACTCTGTGAACCAGCCAATGGAGAGGTGGTTACAGAATCTTGTGCAATGGGTCATGTCTTCAACTCAAGCACCGAGACGTATTGTATTAGCTCAGCTTGACCAGTCCTACTATTTCCCCGACGCCCAAGCGACACGAAATTGGTTAACGGAAACCTATTCAGATTCATTGCTGATGAATGCTGATAATCAATGTGATGGTGAGCAATTACTTGCGTGTTTACAAGAAAAGCCTGATATGTTGATTCTATCCCAACAGTTAAATGCCGGAGACAGTGCTGACTCAGTACTTCAAGGGGTGGAGTATGCGTTAGAGCATGGCATTCCAGTGTTGTATCTACATTTAGATGGCGGCATGACCGAACTAGGTAGCCGATTATTTGAGCGCTTACACATTAATTACGTTGGTGATAACTATTGGCGTAAGCTTGGCGTAACCAATTGGGACCCGACCTCGCTTATCGACAAAGTACCAGATTCGATATTGCAGCAGCAATCGCTTTTACAGCGACTACAGCATGATAGCTTTAGCGTCGATCTTAGTTTATGCGATGATAAATCGTGTAGTGCAGATTCGATGATGGCCGAGCAGTTCTACCCTGCAGCAGAGGGTATACGCCAGCATCTAAATCGGCTTGATAGCAATAAAGTGGATCTCTTTTCAAGCCCGGATTATGCCTATGAAAAATTATTGCTGCTACTTGCCGATCATTACCGTCAATCGGTTCTATTTCCTATGGATAAAGACAGCACAGAAACGCTTGATTTTTTGAAATCTTATTTCAGTGATTATACTCAGTACCATACTCGCAAGCTTAATCATGCCCAGCCAAGTTTAGGGAATTTTAGTACTCGATCTTTTGAAAATATTCCGTTAGTAAATAAGACTGTGTCACTGGAATCAAAACGCAGTTTCCGTTCAGCAGGTGTGTATGCCATTCCAGGTCAAACCTTTAAGGTGACACGTCAAGATAATCACCAAGTGACGACATCGATTGTGTTAAATACTTTGCGTAGCGGGGCAACGCATGAATTTTCTAGTAATGGAGGGTACGCAAGGCCTAAGTTTCTGACATCAACGAGTTACCGAGTTGAGCCAGGAGAAACGATTTATTTAACTTCAGCGTATGGCGGTACCGTTCAGGTTCAGTTTGATGCCAATGATATCCCTGTCGAATTCTATTTCGAAAATGTTGCTCAGCATCCTGTGTGGCGAAGTGCCGCTGACAACGATACGTTTATCGCACAACTTAAGTCCGCTCAGTTTGATTGGGCGGAGTTGATCACTCCGGGATTTGAGGTGCACTCTAAGGCTGACAAAATGTTGGAATCAGTGAGCTCAAAAGATTGGGCTCAGCCTCAAGATATGGCGGCAGCTACCGAGCGCTATGTGCATAACTTCCCGCACGCACTGGCTGGTTTTCAGGGGCCTGGCATTGATATGATCGATGAGATCCACCAATACGGTAAAGATCAAGGTTGGACCATTGAGACCATTGATATTGTTAAGCACATGAATGCTGACCAAGCAACCTGTGGTTATGGCTGCTCGGGCAATCCATATGATGCTTACTGGTCGTTTCATCCGCTTGGTCATGGTGATTTGCATGAACTCGGTCATGGCTTAGAGAAAGGGCGCTTTCGATTTACTGGTTGGGATGGCCACTCCACCACGAACTATTACTCCTACTACAGTAAGTCTCGCTATTATGTCGACACTGGAAAGGTCTCTTCCTGCCAAGGGCTTGACTTTAAAGGGCAATTTGAATTACTGCAGCAAAGCCGATTGCAAACCGACCCAAATGCTTTCATGGCGGCGCAAAATCAAACTGGCTGGAGCTGGGGAGCGCGTATCTACATACAAATGATGATGTCAGCTCAGCAGCAAGGGGTATTGAAGAACGGTTGGCACCTGTTAGGGCGTTTGCACCTTATTGAACGTGAATTCAATAGATTGAAAGCGAGTGAGGTCCTTTGGGAAGAGCGTAAAGCCTCGATTGGTTTTACTCATTACTCTCAGGCTGAAGCGAATGCGTTGAATAATAATGATTGGCTGTTGGTGGCGTTAAGCTACATTACTCAGCGAGATATGCGTAGCTATCTTGATATGTGGGGTTTTAGTTTTAGCGATAAAGCCAAGCAACAAGTGGCCGCGATGAGCTTAGATGTCATGCCAATGACTTATTTTGCTGCAACTTCACAGGGTTATTGTTTGGACGAGTTTGCTACCAATCCTGTCAGTATTAATGGCAGCAACCTTTGGCCACTGAATTAGTGGAAAAACTGCCGAGCATCAGCGTACTAAAATTATAAGCATAGAGTGATAGGTAGGCAGAGGTCTCTCCTGAACAGATTGACCTCTGTCACCCCCTACAACTCAGCACGCGGTCGTTCATGCTGAGCAGAGCTTCTTAGAGAATCGCTTAGTTGGGTGTTTGGTAATTCAATGCGCATAAGGGCTCTGGCAAGGAAGTAGGGCGGTATAAGGAAAATCAGAAAACTGTATGATTCGTGAAACAGCAATGTAGCGATGGTTGCTTCATTATTGAAATAGGCAAGCACAGCTAAAATATCGAGTAATATACTCAGTGACGCCAACGCGACAGAGATAATGAGCCCTAGGCCTAATGCATCTCTTAATATTGGTTTAGATAGCCTCATCATTGATCCTCATTCCTTGTTTATTCGTCTATAAGCTACTCTTCAAACACGCGGCATTTATTGAGTTGCATCAATATTCATATTGGGTAAATTGCAATCTAATAGTGCGATAATTGTTGCTTAACGATTTTGCCTAATTGACTAGCGAACGTGTTTTATCGGTGGGCAGGTTATTGATGTGTAAGGGGATAGGGTTAGTGGGGTTGAGGTTGCTTCTCGAATTCATCATGGCATATCTCGCGCACCGAGAAAGGATGACAACAAACCAGCACAGTTTAACTGAGCTGATTTGCTGATTGATTTTGAAATCGTATCTATGCTGAAACTGTGCCCATATTGAATTGTGCCTATGTTAAAACCGTATCTAAGCAAAGACTTAAATGGCTTAGACACGGTTTCACCGCTCGCGTTGATTATTTCCAGCCAATCGCGATATTTTTAAAGTAGAACGCTTGATCTTCTACACCTGAACGCGCCGCGTCTGGACGGTATGAATTAAAGCTTGCTACCGCACCCACATTTCCTATCGCGTCTCCTGTGACAAGCGGGTATTCAACTTGGTTGAACTCTACTCCGTTTATTGGTTTAAAGTGCGTGTCGTTATTTAATAGGTTATCGAGTGTGCCTTGCCCGCTATGTTCATCAAAATTGAGGGTTTGTGAAATGCTAGACCAGCGATTAGGCGCCCAGTATTTGCTTGAACCATCGAACCAAGTTAGAAACGAGGCGTTGAATTTCGTACCTAAACGCTTGTTGTGATTGATGACATAGTTATGTTCAGCCAAAACGGTATTGGTTGTGGTGTCTGTTAAATAAAGACCTGGCAAAATGACAAGGTCATTATTTTGATTGGCGTGTACGTCTTTTTCGTATTGTACGTCGTAGGCAATACAGGTGGATGAAATGCTTGCTAACGCAGGGAAGTTGACGAGTAGGCTAGTGCCGTTTTCGGTATTATCCTGGCCGACTGCGCCTGCCGCATAAGTTATCTTGAGCGCAGGTTCATCCCCTAGTGTGACAACACTGATGTTATTGCGATCCACAGAGAATAGCGCAGCACCATGTTTAATATCACCAAGTTGACTTGAAATAGCGTCAATGATCTTTTGGTGGTCACTGCCTTCTAAGCCAGTAAGATCGACGATGCGTGAATGAGTAAAGCCTTGATCAGAGCACACGTTATCAGGTGTCGGATCTGGGTTCACTGGTGGCTGTTCAGGGAGTTCAACTGACTCATCTGTCCAAGCAAAGGTGATGTCTTTAATTTGCAACGTTTGCTCTAACAAATCTTCCGCTTGGTCTGCACTGTGTTTATAGTGGCGGTAAAACTCCATTAATCCCGCAAGTTGGTAATTGTGTTGCTCGTCAATCATGACTCGCTCGGTGACAGGGTAGAAGCCTGTACTACCATCCGTCGGGATCGCTTCCTTAGTGTTGTAGTGCATCGCCAAGCTTCCATCTTCTACCGGGAGCCCTTCTGGCGTAAAACTATTCGCCATTAAGTCAAACTGAACTAAATTCCACTGACCATGCTTGATACGAAAGCGCTCACCGTCTTGGGACAGTGCTTTATTGAATAGTAGGTTGTCTTTTGCATCACCAAAGCGAGTGTTCATATAGATGTAGCGATCGGTGCTGAGCTTATAAGTAAAACCTTTGCCGTTAGTCAGTGGTTTATTTTCGACAAGAGGGTCACCGCTGGTGAATCCGCCAAGGAAAAGATAGTCGGGTGTGCGAGAGCCATCACCACCATAGCCCAATGGCGTGCTGAGCTGGTAGTTGTATGCTAAAACGGCTTCTTTTACTAACCCATTTGGCATTTCCACAACAAAGCTGAATCCGTTCTTAATGGCATTACTGGCTGACGGCATACCGACGGCTTGCGGTGCAATTGTGGTTTCAAAGACGTATTCGCCATTGTCGCGTTGTACCACACTAAGGTTGAGTTCATCCCAGTCTCCACCAGTTGTCATTCCCCATTTAGGCGTGACATTAAACAGGCCAGAGCGAGCTGTTAGCCCATGGTTGAGCTGATCCTCAATACCTTGAACTAATTCTTGTCCTTCTAAACCCGCAAGTGGTGCAATATCGAGTTTTGTCACATTGGTGTATTGGTCACCAATATTTGGCTGGTGGCCTTCTGATGGTGGTGGTGGGATGATGGGAGGTGGATTAGGCTTATCGCTACTATCATTACCGCATCCAGCTAACGAAAGTAAAACAGCAACTGTCAGGATATTTTTAAACATTGAATTGTCCTTTAGTATTTAAATTCTTTTTAGTGAAAAGGTGTAGGATTGACCATCTAAGCCATCGACATCGATGGATATGATCCCGGAAGCATCGATTGATACTCGATGGTCTGGGTCATTGCTGATGGTTGTATTTTGACCAAGAGAAAAAGCGATGACGTGTGAAGACCATGTGGGATCGGAAACCGATACTGTCATGTCGCCATTGTCGTGTTGTTTCATCATCATGGAGAGTGGGGTTTGCGCTTCGATATTGCCGACGTTGCCACGTTGCCAGAAGTTAGCTGCGATGAGATTGAGCGTCTGATGAACGACAACGTGCGCCGTCGCATCATTACTTAGCACCTCAATTTCAGGGACATAGCCTGATGCGGCATTGGGTACAATGGCATACTGATAGTTGTTGTGGAGGTCGCTATCGAATGTCGCGCTGACAAAGCAGCCTTCGACTTTGCCGCTGTTGACGCCAATATCAGACCAATCACCTTGGCGACAGGTTTGTTTTACGTTGACCGTGTTGTCGGATAGCGCGATATATTGGATCGGATGTTGAGTCGTATCGTACTGAATCTCCAAACGTTCCAAGCGACCAGTAAACCCGTCAGGCCCAGAAAGCGGTTCTCCATTGACATAAATAGAGGCGTCATGAACCACTTTTCGGTTTTCAATCACGGTTAACGCATTACTGCTGCTGTTATTGGTGATGTTTGAGCCAAGCGCAATGATGTCTTGGTCGAATAAAAACCATGACTTCTTCGCTGACAGAAGATTGTTGTAGTTTGTGAAGTTGAATCCGACACTACCGTATTGATCTAATTGGCTACCACCAGACCAAGTAATGGCATCTTGTCGACCTTCTCCTTGCTCACTGCGTTGACCAGAACACGGATTACGGGCTTCATCCAGTACAGTAATACCGGGTAATTTATGGGCATCTACCACAGGCCAGTATTGATTGTAATGATCTTGCTGGTTGTAAAGGTAGGTGACACCGTCGCCGGTATACCACCCTTGGGTATTTTCACTATTAATACACTCGTAATTGCCTACTCGATTCGAATGCATGGCGATACTAAATGACCAATCAGGTCGGTGATGGACCACGCGATCCATGGCTGGAAATTGAATATGCTCGCTACGATTATTAATGATGTCAATAGAGTGATCTTCAACGATCGTTCTTGCCATTTGATAAGGATAGAAAAGACCAATAGAGTCAAAGAAGTCGCCCTGTAGATCCGTCAGGATTTGGCTTTTTATGATACGAGAGAGCTGCTCTTGGTAGCTATCAGGTGTAGAAGCGACATAGAGCAGCATCGCGTTAATAATGGCATGCCCTAGCTTATCGTTTTGGCCACTGATACGTGAAATGGCGCGTCCATTGACGCTGTCCATCATTCGCCCATTGACCAAAAATGGGTAAAAAGACTCCAGTAGAATGGGGTAAATACGTTCTAGGTTAAGGTCATCGAGAGCAGGCAGTTGGGCCGCCTCGGCTGAACCCACCATAAGTCCAAGACCTTTAATTAACTCATTACCGTATGTACCGGTATAGGGAATATCGGTATGTTGAATAAAGGAGTGGTCAAGATAAAATCCATCACCTTGGCTCACAGTATCAATGACCGCCGACACCGATTGCAATGCGGTATCGATGTCTTGATCGTTTTTGTCTAAGATGCCACGAATCAACACGACTTGAGAGGTGTCGACAAGGTTTGCACCGACAGAGGGTTTGATGTTACCGCCGACATTTATTGTTGTTGGATCGGGCACAAAGTGTCGCGTTGCTAAAATGTATTGGCTAATGAGATCGGGGTCTAGGTCATCTTTCATCAGCATCAATATGTCATTGATGGCTTTTGGTGTACCGATTTGCCAATTCCACCAGTTTCCCGGTTGTTCGGTTATATTTGCGTGGTAATAGTGCTGGTTTAAGCGAGTTAAACTACTTTCTATGGTTGTTTTTAATGTGACATTACCGAAGAGATCACCCTGAGGAAGGGTGTAGCTTTTCGCCATAGCTAATAGGCGCAAATAGTTTGCGCGCAACTGGCTATCGATATTGCTTGGTGTGATCACTAAATCGGCAAATGTGCCGTCCTCTCGTAAAGGTTGGCTATTGAGCCAACCTTTTGTTTGGGTATTGAGAGTCGTGATTTTTGCTTGGAGCGCACTGTCATACTCGAGGGCAGGATCACCAATTAAATAGTGATTCCATTTTGCTCGAAATACTTCCACCGTTGGCTGATTTTCTGGTTCTTTTGTTGGGCTGTTTGATTCTGATCCACAGCCGAATAAAAGACTACCGATTACAATAGCAAGGATGGGCTGTTTAAATGATGTCATTTTTTCACCATCATTTAATGCGTTTAAGTGCAAAGGTGTAGCTTGTGCCACCTAAGTCGTCGAGATCGACAGAAATCTCATTGCCGTTTGTCAATTTAACGCGCGAATCGTCATTGGTCAGTAATTCAAATTGACCATCGATAATGAATTTTCGGTTGAACCAAGAGCGAGTCGGGTTGGAAACAGAAACTTGCACGAGGCCGTCGGATTCTTGCGTCATAATCGACATCGCCGATTTGCTTGTAATCGCTCCGGCTTTACCTTTACCCCAAAAATTAGCGGCAAATAGGTTTAATGCCTTATGGTCAACAGCGTGCACTGACTGATTGTTCGCTAGAATCGAAATATCTTGGCTTGGTGTCGCCAAACTTGGCGTGATCATATAAGCGTATTGATTGCGCTCTTGATCGTGACGCATTGTTGCTTCATAGAAGCAGCCAGAAACGTCCCCTTTGCTGGTTCCAATATCAGACCAATTGCCATCACGGCATTGTTTGACAATCTCGATAGGAGTATCAGTCAGTAGCGAGTATTGGATCGCCGAGGCATCACTGGCTTGCTCTTTAATGGTAAAGCGCTTGGCGATACCTTTAAAGCTGTCCGCTACTATCTCACCATTGACTTGTAATGACGCACCGTCTGCCACCAGTCGGTTATCGATCGTCGTGATTGCAGGCGCATCACTGCTGTTTTCAATATCTGAACCAAGGGCAATGATTTCATTATCGAACATGAACCATGACTTATGGGCAGACAGATCGCGAGTGTGGTTCACAAATTTCATACCAGCGACGCCGTATTGATTGAGTGCGGCACCGCCCGTCCAATTCATCGCCCCATTGCGCCCATTGCGTTGTGCAGACAGTTGCCCGTCCCCAAGCTCTCGTTCAATAAGTAGTGTTGTGGTGCCTGGCAGTTTATAAGGGTCGACAAGTGGCCAGAATCCTTGGTGATAGCGATCGTTTTGAGTGTATAAATACGTCATACCATCAGCGGTATGCCACCCTTTTAGGTTCTCGCCGTTGATGGATTCATAGTTGCCGACGCGATTGGAGTGCATGGCAACGCCAAACGTCCAGTTGTCTCGGTGGTGAACAACCCGGTCCATATCAGAAAATTGGATATGAGAGGCTGTTGGTGTCGCTTGGATATCACGTGTCGCTAACATGTTCTGTGCGAGTTGGTAGCTGTTAAAGTTACGTGAAGTTCGTAGTCCATTAGTGCTGTGTAGCTGGGAGGCGATAACATTGATAAAGTCATCACGGTATTGCTCAGGGGTACCGTCGACGTACAGCAACATGGCACTTAGAATCGCCTGTCCAACAACGTCATTTTGCTCCCAAGATCTTGATGTCGCGCGTCCATTCACAAAATCCATCATGCGGCCATTCACCAATAGTGGCGCATAAGCCTTTAAAATGAGCGGATAGATTTTTTGTAGGTTTGGATCCGTGGCCTGCCAAGGTGTATTCGCGACTAAGCTTAGCTGCATGCCTAAGCCTTGTAGCATCACTTGGCCATAGGTACCGGAGTAAGGCAGATCTTTGTGCTGTATGTAGGAGCCGTCTTGGTAGAAACCATCACCAGATTCAACGTATGGAATCACGCTAGAAAGCGCGGCCACGGCATCGGCAATGTCTTTTTCATTATTGTCGAGCAAGCCTCGAATCAATACGACTTGGGCATTATCGGTTCGGTTGCCCCCAGTGGACTCCCAAATGAGTGGGGCACTAGAATAAGGCGCGCCATACCCCTCGCTGAGGTGTGTCGGGCTTGGAACAAAATAACGGGTCGCATCAACGTAGTTGCTGACGATTTCGTATGGAATATCATCGTATAACATGACCAGTGTATTATTTACCACTCGTGAGATACCCAATTCCCATTGCCACCAGTTGCCATATTCTGGCATGCCGACGTGATAGTACTCTTCATTAAGGAAGGCAAGCGATTCAACTAAGGTCTCCAACAGTGCTGGGTTACCTTCCAATTCACCACCAGGCAATTTATAGGCGCGAGCAAGTTTGAATAGGCGCTGATAAGTGGCGAACAGTGGTACACCTAGAGTTTGACGCCCATTATGTGAGTCGATGTCTAATGGCAAATCATCCCAAAAGCCCGTTTTTTCAATTTGAATGGTATTCAATAGTTGCTGGGCGTGTTTATTTATCGCCACAATTTCTGTTTGTTGTTGCTGTGTTGTGGGTTTGCTTGGATCACCCAAAAAGTAAGTGGCCCAGCGCTGTCGTAGTTGAGAGAGTTGCTCTTGCTTGGAAGCCATGGTATTTGAAGACACTTGCTCTGACGTTAACGGTTGTGAAGCTGTTGCGTTGTTAAGCGCGGCAGATTCTGCCATGACAGGCAGGTTGATGCTGAAGAATCCCATCGCCACAGAAATGGATAGCATTGAAAGTTTGAAGTTTTTCAAGAGAGTATTCCTGTATTAGATTAAAAGATGTATTGAACGCCGAGTTTGGCAAAAAACTTATTACGGTCTGGTAACGGCTCAATAGTGCCGTTGGTGTAATACTCGTTGTCTTCAATCTGGTAATAGGTTTCGTAAATGACATTCCACTTTCCTGAAATCCCTACGTTGCCATAGACCCCCGCACGGCTATAGTTTTTGTCCATTTCTACTCCCCAGCGTTGATAGTCAAAATGGGAGCGTTCCGTGACGGTGCGGCCTAATCCCAAACGCATGAACGGGTTAATAGTGACTCGCCCTATCTTGTGGCTATAGACCAATCGGAACTGCCAATAATCGACATCGTAGCTGTTTTGGAATTCATCATATTCGGTGTAGAAACTTGGACGAATGGATGAAAACGCATTGAAGCGGTGCAGTAAACCTACGTCGATTTCATAGCCCCAGTCGGTGTAATCCTGCGCGACAGTATCGCCAGAGCGCTTGCCACGGCCATCGCCTAGGTACGCATGACCATTCAAGAAAATCAGGTTTTTGCTGTCAAAAAAGTACTCAACTTGAGGGTAAAGACGGTATTCCACTTCGTAGCGATCGATCGCATAGCCGTTGTAGCGCACCCCAACCCCAGGACGAAAACGCCAATCACCGACACGGTTGGTTTGCGTGTAGTGAAGCTCATAGCGTTTATCCATCGCGGTTACAATACCGTTACTAAACAGATCTTTATTGATGTACTCTTTGGAGAAGTAGCGACCCCAAATATTCCATTCATTACTGTTTGGTGAATGGCTAAAGCGAATATAAGGCACGTAGTTGGTTAGTGAAGCGTACTTATGCTCCTTTCCGGTTTCATCGGTTGCGTTGTAGTACTCTTCGTATTCGGAGCCTACTTCTACGATGGTTCGGGCAAGCAAAGGTGTGGCAGCTATGGCAACCGAGAACCCTAAAAGAGCGGTTGTATAAGCACTGAATTTCATTTTAATCCCTCAAATAGCACTATTGGCCGTGGCAATAGTAGCTATGATTTTCATTAGAGCTAGTGATATTTTCATTTGTTTTTATGTTCATCACAAAAAATGAAAAAATGGCGATATTTTAGCCTGAAGTGAAAATTTGCCTATTTAATTAACTTGTGGAAGGGGAGGGTTATCGGAAAGAACGTCATAGAATGGCTGAGATAAAAAATGGATTTTTAGTATTAAATTTGAGCGCTAATGGGCGATTTGTTGCATTTGTGCGCAAGAAATGACAAAAAAATCCGGATTTTGTTACGATATGTTTGGCTATGCGATATTGTGTGATTGAGATCAAGAATGCAGTACAAAGGGTTTGTTTGGCGTTCTGACATGATGCAGACTTCAATCAAAATGAAAAAGAATGAAAATTAGGTGTGAAAGAGCACCTCAAGAGTTAGTCATGACAACAGCACTTGAAAGAAGAATGGAAATAGCCAACTTAGTTGGTGTACGCGGTAAAATGCATGTAGACGAGTTAGCCGAATATTTTAATGTGACCGGTGCCACCATTAGAGCCGATCTGCGCTTTTTAGATGATAATGGCTATATCGTTCGCTCTCATGGCTATGCTTTGGTTAACCGGACGGTACTTTCTCAACTCGCCATGTCAACGACATCGAAGAGGCAAGGAAAAGCGTCGGATTTTGGTGAGCTAATTGCTAATACAGTCTATTCCGGGCTCGAAGAGCGGAGTACCGTATTTATCGATAGTAGCCCGCTAATTAGAAAATCATTACGCCACTTAAGTGATTTAAAAAGCTCGACGATCGTTACAAGAGATTTAAACTTAATACAAAGCTTACCGCAGATAAAAGATAGTAACTTCTTTGTTACTGGCGGACGAGTGAATACCGAATTCATGAAAATGACGGGTTCACATATGATTAGAAGTTTAAAACAATATCGCTTTAATAGCGCTATTGTAAAAGTGAGCAGCTTTAACCCTAAATTAGGGGTGTTTGCACGTAGTGAGTTTGATGCGGATATGATTCGTTTATTATGCGAATTGTCTGAAAAAATAATTGTCGTCGTCGAATCAGAAGCATTTAATAATAATGATGCATTTTGGGCTTGTGAACCAAGTAATATCGACATGGTGATAACTGATTGCAACCTAGATGATGAAATAGAGGATTCACTAGCGTTGAATAATGTAAGAATAATCAAGTTAATCTAATGTAGTAAATAAGGGAAAATAATGGCTAACATCGTTCTAGCTCGTATTGATGAGCGTCTCATTCATGGGCAAATTCGTTTGCAATGGGGTAAGCATTCTGGCGCAAATACTATTCTTGTCGCAAATGATGAAATCGCGAAAATGGAACCACTTCAAGCGCCATTTAAAGCCTCTGCTGGTAGCGATTTTTCCGTGCTATTTAGAACGATTGACCAAGCTATTTCTAATTTACCTAAAGCCGGACCAGACCGAAAAATATTAGTGCTTTGTAAAAACCCAACAGACTTTGCTCGAATTGTATCTGGTGGAGTGGAATTACCTGAAATCAATATTGGTAATATGCATTTTCATGAAGGTCGCACTGCGGTTAATAAATATATTAATGTCGATAAAGAAGATATGCGTGCATTTGAAGTACTTCGTGAGCATGGTAGTGTTTGCACGCTACAGCATATGCCAGAAAGTGCAAAAGAGTGCATTTTTGAAGCGACGAAAGATCTTGTGATTTAAGGTATTTAATATGTTGATGGAAGCAGTGTTAGTCGCTATTTGGGCGGCGCTATGTGGTATCGATAAGTTCGATATTTTCTCAGGTATTCATAGACCATTAGTCACAGGTACTGTGGTTGGTTTTATTCTTGGCGATTTACAAATGGGGTTGATCGCTGGTGCAACATTCGAGCTAGCTTGGCTGGGTCTAGTCTCAAACGCGGGTGTTCAACCGCCGGATACCACGATAGGCGCTATCGTTGGTACCATGTTTGCGATTAAGCTAAACATGACTCCAGAAGCTGCCATTGGTATGGCAATACCTTTTGCTCTAGCGATGCAGACTTTGGTGATTTTCCTATTTACCTCTTGTGCGCCTATGATGCAAAAAGCGGATCAATACGCAGAGGATTTAAACGTCTCAGGCATTGATAAGCTGATTTATATTGGTCTTAGCGCTCGTGCGCTGCTGTACGGTGTCGTTGGCTTCTGCGCGATTTACTTTGGTGCGACTGGCGCAACGTTTATCCAAGAATATTTACCAGAGAGTATTGTGAGTGGTATGGCAATCGCGGGTGGCATGATGCCTGCTGTCGGTTTCGCGATGTTACTGCGTACTATGTTTAATATCGCTATTCTACCGTACTTCTTCTTAGGCTTCGTATGTTCGACGTATTTTGATATGCCCATTCTTGGTGTGGCTTTAGTGTTTACGTGTGTGGCGATTCTAGATTATATGAATAACAAGAAAGCAGACACTCCTCAGGTTGCAAACGCACAGGTATTTGATGATGAACTGTAAGACAAACATAAATATGAATGCAGATAGCTACCAAGATAAATCTGTAAATAAGGTTATTACTAAAAACGATCTTTGGAAAATTGGTTTCCGTGGTTTATTGATGGAAGGCAACTTCAATTATAACCGTATGCAGGCTGGTGGTTTTTGTTATTCCATTAGCCCAGCGCTTAGAAAAATACACACTGACCCAGAGGATCTTAAGAGAGCGCTAAAGAATAACTTACAGTTCTATAACGCTAACCCGAAGCTCTTTACATTGCCGTTGGGTCTTGCAATTGCAATGGAAGAAAGTAAAGAGAAACCATCAACGATTGCTTCAGTGAAAGCGGCAACAATGGGCTCGGTGTCTGGCGTTGGTGATGCACTTGACCACTCGGTGATGCTACCACTGACGCTAGCTATAGGTAGCTCAATCGCGCTGCAAGGTAATCCACTTGGTGTTTTAGTATTCTTTATTCTCTACCAAGCTTACCGGATACCAATGTATTTTTGGCTGCTGTTCTTGGGCTATAACGCGGGAGTGTCAGCACTAGAGCGCCTTTCAGATCATGCGGAGAAGCTTGGCCGAGCAGCGAATATTGTCGGTCTTGGTGTGATTGGCTCTATGGTAGCGAAATACGTTAAAGTTGAAACCGTGATTGAACTGGAGGCTGGCGAGACAATGATTAGCCTACAAGAAGGGATGCTGGATAAGCTGATTCCGAACTTGTTACCTATGCTCTTAGTTTGGTTAATGTATTACCTGGTTAAGAAAGGGAAATCACCAACAGCATTGATTTTTGGAACGTTATTTGTTGGTGTCGGTGGTCATTTATTGGGTATTCTTTAATTAAGGTTGAGTTATGATTGGTATTATAGTTTCAGGGCATATTAACTTTGCCTCCGGTATGAAATCAGCAGTAGAAGCGATTGTTGGTGAACAAAGTGGATTAGAGTTTATAGATTTTGTGCCACCAATGACGACCGAGCAACTAGAAGCATCTATGTTGACGTCGATTGAAAAAATAAATAGTGGTTCAGGCGTATTAATTCTAACGGATGTTCCAGGTGGTTCACCTTGTAATCGCGCTGTCTCTATTATGCTTAAACGAGATGACGTGAAAGTTATTGCTGGCGTTAATTTACCGATGATTACTAACGCCTGTTTTGAGCGCGATGGTGTAACAATAAATGAACTCGTAGATATTGTGTCGGAAATCGGAAATGAGTCGATAAAAGACATGGAAAAAGAACTAGCTCAACTTGAAAGTAATAATTCTGACACGTTCGAAGATGAATTATAATTAACAAAGCTTAAACTATTAATTTGGTACGACTGAATTTAATCTAACTCCCTCCTATTTAGATTGTCTTAGTCAGCTTTAGTCGTGCCATTTTTTCACTTTTCAATATCGACTCAGTATTAACATTATTAATTTAAATATTAGCAATGGTTTTATTGTTAAGAGGTAAGGCTACCTGATGAACAGTAATAAAATTTTAGAACAAATGAAACGTGTCTATTGTTGGCAACGTGATAATCGAACTCGTTACGTTGTTCGCAGTACGGGTAAGAAACGTTTTCTGAAAGCAACGGATTGGGAACGCGGTGTATTCTGGTTATCTGTGGCGGATGCATGGAAAGCGACACAAGATGATGATTATCTTAACGGCTTACTCGATTTCACCTTGAACACTGGCTTCCGTCCTGGGCCTCTCCCACGCTTTGCAGATGATCATGTTTGTTTACAAGCGTATCTACCGCTTTACCCATTGATAGATGTTGCTGAAGCGCAAGAGTACGGTAAGGGGGCACTTGATCTTATGATTAATGAGCCTAAAGCTGGTCGCGAAGATTGGTGGTGGTGTGATTCGCTATTTATGGCACCTCCGGTGTTTGCAGGGTTCTCTGCACTTACTGGCGACAGCAAGTACATTGACTATATGGATACCGCGTGGTGGGATGCCGTCGAGAACCTCTTTGATCCTGAAACGGCGTTGTATTACCGCGATAAGCGTTATATTCCAAATGCTGACGGCACCGAAATGCGAGAAGCGAATGGTGAAAAAGTATTCTGGAGTCGCGGCATCGGTTGGGTACTGGCCGCTATCCCTCGAATCCTCGCGTTTATGCCGCAAGATTACCCAACACGTTCTCGTTACGTGACGATGTTTACTGATCTTGCAGCGGAAGTTATTAAATACCAAAAACAAGATGGCTTCTGGCGTACGAGCTTGCTTGATCCTGACAGTTTCCCTGCACCCGAAAGCAGTGCCACATCGTTATTCTGTCATGGCTTGGCGTGGGGAATTAACGCCGGTCACCTTGATCGCGATACTTATTTACCTGTCGTAGAAAAAGCATGGGCGGCACTGGAAACATGCATCCATGACAATGGCATGATTGGCTGGGTACAATTGCCTGCTTATAACCCTCGTGACGTTGAATTTGAGCATAATATTGATTATGGGGCTGGTGCGTTTTTACTTGCGGCCAGTACGATGTTAGCGCTATACGAAGTTTAGCATCGTAGGCTAATTTCATAACAGATACAAAAATGGCTTTCTTGGGAAAGCCATTTTTGTATCTGTTGAATTTACTATGCGTAACGAGTAATCGGATGTTGATATAAGCAGGGGGGATGAGTAGAGCTGTGTGAGTACATGTAAGGTATGGGATATCACGCTTAACTCTTCCTAGAAGACTTCCTTGTGCTTAACTTACTGGTTCGAGTATTTCAAACCACGTCATAAGCAGACTCAAACGCTATGGTTTCTCTTCATACCACTATGATTTTGTTGCTTTAATTTTTTGATCCTGGTGATTGGTTGTCTTGTTATGGTCAAAGTGCAGTCAGTACTGAAAGTTAAGATAACGCAGCCAATCATAATTGGTTGGTGCCGTTATCACTGATGTGAAGTATGCGATCGCTTCGCAAATAGCAGTGAATTTGATTGCATATTATTTGGTAGTGTTTATCTTCGTGATTGAAATATTCTCTATCAAAGAACACGGAGGTTAGAAACGATGTCAGATCTTGCTAAAGCGACAGGGATGGATGAGTTTGTTGACTATGATGCCATTGGCCTGATGGAGTTGATAAAAAAGGGCGAAGTAACCGCTTCAGAGCTATTGGAAGTGTTTATCTCCCGAGCGGATAAACTAAAGCATCATATTAATGCGGTGAATATTGAATACTATGATGTGGCAAGAGAACGGGCTGCCCATCTTACTAAAGACACACCTTTTGCCGGAGTCCCAATACTGGTAAAAGATATGGTTGATATTGGACACTTGATCGGGACAGACTGCTCTAATTCAAAAAGTGACTATCCAACGATTCCAGTACCTTACACTCAAGCGGTTGAATCCATTGGTCTTAATATCTTTGGAAGAACCAACTCTCCTGAGTTTGCTTCAAGTTTTAATACTTGGAATGAACGATTTGGTCTAACGAGGAACCCGTGGGATCCAGAGAAAACAGTTTTTGGCTCAAGCGGAGGAAGCAGTGCTGCGGTCGCTGCGGGGATCGCTCCTCTTGCCCTTGGTACCGATGGCGCAGGCTCTAATCGCGTACCGCCAAATGCTTGTGGGGTGTTTGGTTTTAAACCTAGTAGGGGAAGGTTGCTTGCGGGCGAAACCGGTGGTGTTCACGATCTCATAAAAACACACAGTGGTATTAGTCGCTCGGTGAGAGACAACGAAATGCTTTTTTACCATACACAAGACTTAAGAAATCCACTGTTTAAGCCTTTTACGTTACGTAGTCGAGCGAAAGAAAGTCAAAAGTTGAGAATCGGCTATATCCGAGAGGGGTTACCTGGTTATGCCGTTGATCCAAGAATTATGAAAAAACAGGACAAGGTTGCAGAACTTTGTCGTTCGCTAGGGCACGACGTGGTTGAAGTAGATTTAAAAATCGACGGTGAGCTTTACTTTCAGCGGTACCACTCATTTTATATGCCGAAATTCACGAGTCTAGCTCAACAGATTCTTGATAATAAGCCCAGCTACAATAATGAGATTATGAATATCCTAGAGTTGACTTACTTAACGCGTACTAATGCAGTATATGGAAAGAAATTCACTCAACAGCAGGTTGTCGAAGCGGAAAAGTATCTATTGAATGACATTCCTCAAGTGTTTGAGCAATTATTTGACCAATACGATGTATTACTATCAGCGGTTTGTCCTATTCAGACACAGAATGTTGGGTTTATTAATCCGATGAAAGACTCGTTTGTTGAAAAGGCGAATATTACTAATACGATTTCAAGTCTCACCTCTTTGTCAAATATATGTGGCCACCCATCAATGTCCGTACCGTTATCTTCAATTAGAAATGAAGAATCAGGTATTAAAATGCCTCTGGGTTCGATGTTTCAAGCAAAATCTGGCGATGAGGAAATATTGTATGAGCTGGCCTACTCACTAGAGTCCGCTAAGCCTTGGGCTAATAAATGGCCAGCGATTTCGGTGAAGCACTTATAAGTATTAGCAGTCAGTTTGTGTTTGATGATGCACTGTGGAACTAATGACAAGTAGCATGCTCTGTTGTGTTGGTAACTATTGTGTTTGTTACTGTAGCATTTGTATCTATAGTGAACGTATCGATAACCCTTCTAATCCGCACTTACAGCAAGATAGGCATGCTATCTTGCTGATTTTAGGTTGCTCGTGCCGCCCAGGTGCCTCGCTCATCTTATAGATATCCTTGCTACTCTATTATTACGTAAGTGTAATAATAAATTTCAAAACGGTGGGATTATCAAATATTCGTAATCTTCTATACTGGCTCCAACAACGAAGTAGCGAGAGAAAGTACTCTCATTGATGCTATCTGAACTTAGAGTAATTTAACGCCGGACGTCATGTTTTGTCGGCAAGCCTAATAAAGGAAATTCCAATGACACTTGAAATTAAACCAGGTCAAACTCACATTAAATCAAAAGCTATGGTTGCTTGGGCAGCGGGCGAACCGCTAAAAATGGAAGAGGTTGATGTACAGCTTCCTAAAGCCGGTGAGGTACTTGTTCGCATCGTGGCAACGGGTGTGTGCCATACTGACGCGTTTACGCTTTCTGGCGACGATCCAGAAGGCATCTTCCCATCAATCTTAGGTCACGAAGGTGGCGGTATTGTTGAAATGATCGGTGAAGGTGTGACTAGCGTTGAAGTTGGCGACCATGTTATCCCACTTTATACCGCTGAATGTGGCGAATGTAAGTTCTGTAAATCTGGTAAAACAAACCTTTGCCAAGCGGTACGTGAAACACAAGGTCAAGGCCTAATGCCTGATGGTACTAGCCGCTTCTCTATTAATGGCGAAACAATCTTCCATTACATGGGTTGTTCTACATTCTCTGAATACACCGTACTTCCAGAAATTTCATTAGCGAAAGTCGCTAAAGAAGCACCTCTTGAAGAAGTCTGTCTACTTGGCTGTGGTGTCACAACGGGTATGGGTGCTGTGCTAAACACGGCTAAAGTACAGCAAGGCGATACGGTTGCGGTATTTGGTCTTGGTGGTATCGGCCTTTCTGCCATTATCGGTGCACGTATGGCGGGTGCAAAAACCATTATTGGTGTAGATATTAATGAAAGTAAGTTTGAGCTAGCGAAGCAACTAGGCGCGACTGACTGCATTAATCCAATGAAGTTTGATAAGCCAATTCAAGAAGTGATTGTTGACATGACAGATGGCGGTGTTGATTACTCGTTTGAGTGTATCGGTAACGTTAACGTGATGCGTCAAGCACTTGAGTGCTGTCACAAAGGGTGGGGCGAATCTGTCATTATCGGTGTGGCTGGCGCGGGTCAAGAGATCTCTACCCGTCCATTCCAACTGGTTACCGGTCGTGTATGGCGTGGTTCTGCTTTCGGTGGCGTGAAAGGCCGCTCAGAGCTACCTGAAATAGTTAACCGCTACATGGCAGGTGAGTTTGGTCTTCAAGAGTTCATCACTCATACCATGGGTCTACAAGATGTAAACGAAGCGTTTGAATTGATGCACAAAGGTGAGTCAATCCGTACCGTTCTACATATGGACAAATAGTCGTCGAAACTGACCTTAATGAGCCTTTCTTAGGCTCATTATTTGAAAGCCCGAGATCTCAACGTTTATCTCGGGCTTTTTTATGTAAGGCTCAAAGCTTTTGAACCTTGAATACCATCAACTGAATATTGCTGCTCGCTTGAAGACGGCTTGATTCACCCCACTGTGTTGTAAATAAATAGGAATAGTTTGATGAGTTGGTTATTTATTGCGTTAGCCGTTTTAGCAGAAGCAATGTCACACGTGGCTTTAAAAGCAACCGATGGTTTTAGTTTGTCAAAACCCTTGCCAGCGATACTGGTTATTGTCGGTCACCTAGCGGCATTTGCATTTTTAAGCCAAGCGATGAAAGGGATGCCTGTAGGTATTGTTCATTCGCTATGGGCCGGGTTAGCGATTGTTGCTGTGAGCCTTATCTCAACAGTCGTTTATCGTCAGCATCTTGATCCTATGGTCTGGGCGGGAATTTTGTTTGTGGTGGTTGGAGTAGCGATGATCAACTTCTCTCAAGGGCATGTTCATTAAAGAACGTGAGTCATAAGCTCTGCAGGTAAGGCCAATAAGGAAGCGCTGCTACGCTCCAAGTTAAGCAAGTGTGATTAGCCTAGTAAAGACGCACCGGAGGCATTAGTGATAGTCAAAAATTTTTTTGCCACTGCAGCTGTGAAGTTTTAACCGCTCCTTAGAAAGCTAACTGAAGAGCTAGATATATCAATAGGGCTGGCGTATTTCTTGAGTAATCTAAAGTTGATTAACACTAAATTATCTTCTAAATCCTGAAAACTGTCGACGTACATTCGCGATTAGCCCTTTTAATGCACGATGCAGTTTTTTTGAATCAATAGGGGTTTCTTACCTGTTGCAAGGTTTAACCAATCCACTAAATCATATTCTAGAGCTAGGTCTCCTCGCCTATAAAAGCGGTCGGTAACATCTAAGCCTAGTTGCTCTGGTTGTGTAATAATATTATTTGCTACAAAGTGAGACCAAAAATCCACACCTAAGCCAGCGTGATCATTAGCTTTATTATTAATATGAAGTGATTGGTTTAGACGCGCACTGAGCCATGAGAAGCATAGGAACTGCTCGGTTGCCGGGTACCTTACTTTAAAACCAGCTTGTAATTCAAACCGAGGTTCGTGGATGAGTTGATTTGGACATATTTTTAGCAAATCTTCTGTTAAGTCAAAGTCAAAGTCAAAGTCAAATAAATCACTCTTATGAAAATAGATTGGCATTTCGTAATGACAGCTCAGAAAGAATGTACTGGTTGTCAGCGTGCGTTGTTTAAAATATGCAAATGCGTTCCCTCTAGGTAGCTCACAATATTTTTCGTAAATAGCGACAAAGTTACGACTGGTGATTAGATTATCGGTCCTTAATTTAACAGCATACTTTGTTTTTACTGCCTTTAATCCGTTGTGAGTACTCACAATTTGGCGATTGTTATTCAACGTGACAGGGGTATCATTGTTGTAGACGATATTACTCCCCCGGATCGTCAGACTCTATCAACGGATCATAATCAAGTTTTTTAGTCGGTTGTTTTACCCATGTTGATAAATTTATCGTTGCACCAGGGAGGTGTTTACGAATGGAATTCAGACATTGGTTGGTGATGCCTTTGTTGTTTATTGATAGAGGTATGAAGAGTCCGTATAGTTCCGCCCAATCTACAACCAAAATTGTTGATTGGGCTTTACTCGATGAATATTAATCGTCAAATAGGTGGCTAAGAGTTTCGCTATCGCGCTCAAGGTTAATCGCTACCGCAGAAGGATATGGGTTTGTTGCTGAGTAATCATTAATTAGATAACGACGGGTGTGCGGTAGGCCAAACAAACAGCGATCAACACGCACGCCAAATTTTGCTAGTTCTTGAGTCGTGTATTCAATTTCACTTTCAGGGCGAGAAGATGTGAGGACTAAGAATAGCCCGCCATCCTTTTGTAACTCAGCGATTTTGCGTAAATTAGCGTCTAATCCAGGAGTTTTCCAGCCATTTTTCGCAAACTTACTACCGTTTTTAAGCAGAACGCCATCTACATCGCAGAAGACAGTCATATGTTTTTTACAGAAATGGCGGTATTCTCGAAGTGTGCCCCAGTCGGTATAGTCAGTAGCCGTTTTGCGAACAAATTCTTCGTTCGACATCAGCATTTTATAGATGACATGAGAGATATAAACTTCATTATCAGAAGAAATGTTTTCGTAAGCAGCGCAGAAATCTGCTGTAGAGCGGAAGCTGTATCCACCGCAGCAGAAAAAGTTACTGATCACTTCTTTCTCAACGATATTTGAAATGACGTCTAGTGAATCAACTTCCACGTAACTTTTGTTTTTAGCATCAACTAATTCGATGTCGTTGAGATCGATGGTTGTCACTGCATTGGTGGGTTTAGGTTCACAAGCAAAGACATTATCGCAATCTTTAATGAAGATGGAACCTTCAATATTACCTTGTTTTATTGCCTGATAAATCGTTTCAGATTGTGATGATGTTGGCTCATCAAGAATGACAAGATCGGGTATTGCTCCTGTACTCTTTTCGAAGCTCTCTACAACATTTTGTTCCGATGTATACTTTTCTAAATGTTCTTTTAAACAGACAATAACGACACGGTCGAAACGAGCTAAATCAATTTTCTCCACGGACTTTTCAATCATTAGCTTGCCATCAGGCATAGTCAGTAGCCATTTAGGGCGCATGTTAGGGAAGCGCGAGGAGCGTCCCGCAACTGGTAGAAGTAGCGTAAACATAGTTATCCTGTAATCTTGTTTATAGTTTTTGTCATCACTTTATTAAACCATTTAATGGTAATGGCGTCTTCTTCTCTGACATAAGGAGCAATTCGTAAGATGGTTAGTGTTTCGACGACTCGCATTTCATAATGAAAAAGTCGGTTGAGTGTTTTAAGGAACGAAGGAACGGCATGCTCACAAAAAATCTCCCCTTTAATTCGAACACTTTCTTTTTCTTTGCGGAAGCTCCAACCGTACTCAAAGTCTTGAATAAGCTTAGCAGCATCCTGAATGGGGCTGTTAATTTCACAGGTAAGGAAATCAAATAGAGCGAGCTGATTCTCCTCCGTGACTTTTAAATTCGACAGGGTTAGATCACCGTGGCACTCACTAAGAGGCATTTTTAAGTCTTCTTGGCAGTAGGCTTTAAAAAGAGAAATGTGCTTCTCAAGATCTGGAAATAAGTGCCATTTACCCCCTAACTTTAAAGCAATGTCATCAAGTTTCTTGTGTACATCACTAATAGGGTAGACGCCATCTTCACTAGTCGCCACGCTATTAATTAGGTAAAAATCCAATGCTTTTTTTAGGTTCTTGGCAACAGTTTTCGAACCCTTATAAGCGACTTGCTCACCGCCAAGCCCCTCAATGTAGGGCATCATAATCGATAATGATTGCTCATCTAGGGTGATGTCGGTAACTGGAATGGCGATAATTTCATAGGTTGGTGTTTTTATGGGTTTAAAACGACGCTGCTTCAAAATTGCACTATGGTTCTTCTCGACATCAGAATGAATTTGTTTTCTGACAAAGTATTCACTGGACTCCTGCAATACCTGCAAAGTTGCGCCGGAGTGAGAGGAAGCCTGTATCTTTGCATTAATATCCATGAAATATAAAGCCTTAGCGAATAATTAGAAGAGGTACTTTAGCAACGTAACTCTTTAAGCTGAGTGTTAATACTACCATTATTTTGATGCTACGACAGTCAATGTTCTTCTCGAAGATATGTTTAGTTTTTTGTCTTTTGATCCAAGGATACACTGGGGAACAGCCAAAACTGGCATTGGTTCATTTTTAGTAGTGTGGCTGGTTGTAGGTATAACCCATAGTTTGGTTCGGCTCACATGACGCATAGCGCTAATCCGCTACCAAAATGCTTCTAAATGATAACCATAATTATCATGGGACATTAAATCGTGAATAGCAAAGGGGATTATGGATTCAAATCCCTCGCAGACTTGAACTGCGGACTGATTGACTATGAGTGAGTCCCAAAATCGTCTGTCGAGGCGGGCGCGACAAAACTTTAGAAGTAGGCTTTGATGCCTAAGCCCATAAAGTTGACTTCGCTATAGCCTTCGTAATTTGCTTCAACTGAAAAATAGTCATTGAACTTGTATCCTGCGGCTGCAATGGCGCCGATACGAGTATCACTATCGCGATAGCTAATGGTATTACCTGTCATATCTCCGGTAAACTCAGATTTGAATTCAGCGTGAGTGACAACAGGAGCGATGCTTAGGTAAAAACCATTGTCAAAAGCATATTTAGCGTTGACTGCGAGGCCAATCGAACTATTCAGACCAGTTTTATTAGATGCGGGTTCCACGCTGCCATCAATATAGATGAGTGCACCTGGATTATTTGCTTCCCCGATGCCAAAGCCGATACGAGCTTCAGGAGCGATAGACCAGTTGCTTTCTTCAAGCTGAAATTCGTAGCCAAGGTCGATACTAGCGACATCAATCTCGCTATTTCCATTTTTAAGTGGCTTTACGTCTCCTTGTTTGAGATCTAAGCCTGCATAGAAACCATCAGCTATCGCTGAAGAGGATAGTGCAGTTACGATTGCCAGTGTGATAGTTCTTTTCATTTCTAGTACCCTTTAGCTATCCACATTTTGAGTGAGGGGTGCGGATAGATGTTCTGATTATTAAATTTCTGGGCATTCTAAAGACTTAGAAGAAAATGATAAGTTTATATTTTGCATGGACTGGAAGCTCGAATTGATGTGAGAAATCATATTCTTAGTGAAAATCTATTTGGCGATATGAATGTAGGGTGTTTTATGAAATTGGATGGAGCACTAGAGCACGTACGATTGATGGTTTAGAAAGGCAGCTAGCTAAGTAGTTCAGATAAACGTGGAAAAATAAAAAAGGCTCATGGATTTCTCCATGAGCCTTCTAAAATTTGGTGGCCCCTCGCAGACTTGAACTGCGGACCAATCGATTATGAGTCGACTGCTCTAACCACTGAGCTAAGGGGCCTTATAGGGCAATGATTATAGGGGATGGCAGGTGAGCTGTCTAGACGTAACTAGGGCTAATTGCGCTTGCTTTTTAATCACTTAAACCGATAGAAACAAAAAAGGTGAGCTAGTGCTCACCTTTTGTTTAATTTTTACCTGACTTACTCATCTAGGAAGCTACGCAGAGTTTCTGAGCGGCTAGGGTGACGCAGTTTACGTAGTGCTTTTGCTTCGATTTGACGAATACGCTCACGCGTTACATCGAACTGTTTGCCCACTTCTTCAAGCGTGTGGTCAGTGTTCATATCGATACCAAAACGCATACGCAGTACTTTTGCTTCACGAGGCGTTAGACCAGCTAGAACATCTTTTGTTGCTACTCGTAGGCTCGTCATTGTTGCAGAGTCTAGAGGCAGTTCTAGTGTGGTATCCTCGATAAAGTCGCCTAGATGCGAATCTTCGTCGTCACCAATTGGTGTCTCCATTGAGATTGGCTCTTTAGCAATTTTAAGTACCTTGCGGATTTTATCTTCAGGCATTTGCATGCGTTCAGCCAACTCTTCAGGAAGAGGCTCACGGCCCATTTCTTGAAGCATTTGACGAGAGATACGATTCAGTTTGTTGATCGTTTCGATCATGTGAACTGGAATACGGATCGTACGTGCTTGGTCGGCGATTGAACGAGTGATTGCTTGACGAATCCACCACGTTGCGTATGTCGAGAATTTGTAACCACGACGGTATTCAAATTTATCAACGGCTTTCATCAAACCGATGTTACCTTCTTGGATAAGATCCAAGAATTGAAGACCACGGTTGGTGTACTTCTTAGCAATCGAAATTACTAGACGTAAGTTCGCTTCAACCATCTCTTTTTTCGCACGACGAGCTTTCGCTTCACCGATAGACATGCGACGGCTGATGTCTTTGATGTTTTGTACTGAAAGTGACGTTTCTTCTTCGATGATATCCAACTTTTGGATAGAACGACGAATGTCATTTTCGTAACGTCTGATCTTTTCTGCGTATGGCTTATCAGAAGCGAGAACTTCATCTAACCAAGCTTCGTTCGATTCATTACCTGTGAATAGCGTAATGAAAGATTTCTTAGGCATTTTGCCGTATTCAACCGCTTGACGCATGATCAAACGTTCTTGAGTACGTACACGATCCATTGACGTGCGCAGTTCGTTCACTAGGTGATCAAACTGTTTTGGCGTTAGACGGAACTCTCTAAAGACTTCTTGTACCAAGCCGTGCGACTTAGCCACTTGTGGGCTATCGTAACCATGCTCATTGATGACAAGTTGAAGGTCTTGATAAGTATTGCGCAGCGCTGTGAACTTCTCTAGAGCAAGCTCTGGGTCAATACCTACATCTTCTTCTTCATCGTCTTCGTCAGAGTCTTCATCACCTTCTTTGTCTTCATCTTCAAGATCAGATTCTGCTAGTTCTGAACCGATATGAGTCGCCGTAGGAGCGGTGGTGCCATCGTCATCTGGATCAACGAAGCCAGAGATTACGTCAGTAAGACGTAGCTCTTCTGCTTGAACTTTATCAAACTGCTCAAGAATGTAAGGAATCGTACCAGGGTACTCAGCAACAGAGGCTTGTACTTGGTTGATACCGTCTTCGATACGCTTAGCAATATCGATTTCGCCTTCGCGAGTCAATAGCTCAACGGTACCCATTTCACGCATGTACATACGGACTGGGTCAGTCGTGCGGCCAATTTCACTTTCTACGCTTGAAAGTGCAGCTGCAGCCGCTTCGGCTGCGTCTTCATCGGTGATAGACTGTTCATCACTCAGAGCAAGGTCATCGGCATCTGGGGCAGTTTCTACTACCTTGATACCCATGTCATTAATCATCTGAATAATATCTTCTACCTGCTCAGAATCGACAATCTCTTCAGGTAGGTGGTCATTTACTTCTGCGTAGGTCAGATAGCCTTGTTCCTTGCCCTTGATGACAAGCAGTTTTAGCTGTGACTGCGGATTTTGCTCCATAGACGATATCCAACTTAGATCTAGTGAAGGGTTTAGTATGCGAAATGCAAACCATTAATAGTAACAAATTTATTTGTTGCTGACTAAATAAATAGGGTTACGCTTTTAAATCTAGCATCAAGGCTAGCAGCTCCCGTTTTTCATCGACTGATAAGCCGACGCTTCTTTCTTTAGCCTGCAGGTTTTCGATTTGTTGTTCTACGCATTGGGCGAGTATTCTGTCCAATGAGTCAATAAATACATCTTCTTGGTTGTCATCGTCGACCTGGAGATCCCAACTCGCGAGACGAGACAGAAGCGCCTCATTTTTTGTATTACGCCAATGCTCAAGCAGTTGACCTGTAGTCATATGGGGGTGTGTTTGACATTTATCAACCACTTCGCCCAATAAATTTAATCCAGGAAGTGATAAATCTCTCACTGTGGATAGATCCGGTACCATTTCAGCATAGCTCGGATTTTGCAAAAGTAGAGCGATAACATCACGCATAGGGGTGCGTTTTATCGCTTTCTGCGGTTGTGGTCGCGTTTCTACTGAGGCTTTTCTTTTTTCCCTATGGCCCATAAAACCGGTTATCTTATCGAGTCTTTCATCTAACTCTTCCTGAAAGCCGATATCTGGGATTTTGGCAATAAGAGCATTTGCCGCATTACGCAGCGCTGATTTTCCTTCACTTGTACCCAAGTTGATATTGTTAAGTTCAACAAGGTTCCCTATGAGGTACTTTGATAGAGGAGTGGCTTGATTGATTTGTTCCTCAAGCGCTGCTTTACCATATTTACGAACGTAGCTGTCAGGATCCTCACCATCAGGAAGGAAGAGAAACTTTAATGTATTACCTGACTTTAAGTAGGGTAAGGCGTTTTCTAGAGCTCTCCAAGCCGCCTCTCGACCTGCTCTATCACCATCATAACAGCACACGACGGTACCTGTTTGGCGAAATAAGCTTTGTAGGTGTTCCCCTGTGGTAGAGGTTCCTAACGATGCGACTGAGTAATCGACGTCGTATTGTGCAAGGGCGACCACGTCCATATAGCCTTCTACCACAAGAATTTGTGGCGGCTCTCGGTACGCTTGCAGCACTTCGTATAGGCCGTAAAGCTCTTTACCTTTATGGAAAATTGGCGTTTCAGGGGAGTTGAGATATTTCGGTGTATCGTTGCCGAGTACACGGCCACCAAAACCGATAACACGTCCACGTTTGTCCCTGATAGGAAACATAATACGACCACGGAAGCGATCGTAGCGGTTGCCTTTGTCGTTTTCGATCAGCATGCCACCAGACACGAGCATGTCTTGTGCTGCCTTTTGTTGCCCAAAGTTTTTACGTATGTTGTCCCATTCATCTGGGACATAACCGATACCAAACTTTTGAACGATTTCACCAGAAAGCCCACGTCCTTTTAGGTAGTCGATAGCAATTTTGTTTGCAGAGACTTTTAATTGATCTTTGTAGTACTGGCCAATAGCTGTCATAAGATCATATAAGGATCGTTTTTGTTCGCTGTTTGCAGTGGGCCCTTTGCTGAAAGCGCTGTTACCGTTTCTTTGCTCTCTTGGCACTTCGAGTCCGATGGATGAAGCAAGATCTTCAATGGCCTCAACAAACTCAAGACGATCATATTCCATAAGAAAATCAATAGCATTGCCGTGTACACCACAGCCAAAGCAGTGGTAGAACTGTTTCTCTTGGCTAACGCTAAAAGAGGGGGTTTTTTCATTATGGAAGGGACAGCATGCGCCGTAGTTCTTACCTTGTTTCTTTAGTTTTACGCGCGCATCAACAATATCGACAATATCCAGTCGAGCTAATAGATCGTCAATAAAGTGGCGAGGAATAATTCCGGACATAAAACCTTTTACAAGAAACGTTTACAAGAAAGACATCACCCTTTATTAGGGTTGAGATACAAACAAGCCGTGCACTCCAGAGGATAGCACGGCTTGCTGCAATTTGGTTGGGTGACTAAGCCAGTTTAGCGCGAACTAAACCACTTACTTTCCCCATGTCTGCTCGGCCTTGAATTTGCGGCTTCAGCACGCCCATTACTTTGCCCATGTCTTGCATGCCAGCTGCACCAGATTCGGCAATAGCACTAACAATGAGTGCTGTTACTTCATCTTCCGTCAGTGGTTGAGGCATAAAGTCCTCAAGAACGGTAATTTCGGCTTTCTCTGCATCCGCTAGATCTTGACGATTCGCAGCTTCAAACTGAGAGACAGAATCACGACGTTGTTTAACCATTTTTGTCAGGATAGCAAGGATGTCGTCGTCGTTCAGAGTAATCCGTTCGTCGACTTCACGTTGCTTAATAGCTGACAAGGCTAAACGAATAGTGCCAAGGCGAGCTTTGTCCTTGGCTTTCATCGCAATTTTTTGCTCTTCTTTGAGTTGTTCAATAAGAGCCATAACTAAATTCCTACTGGGACCTAGTTATTAGTACAGGCGAACGCGACGTGCGTTTTCGCGAGCTAGCTTCTTAGCGTGACGCTTTTGAGCAGCTGCTTTAGCGCGTTTACGTACTGTAGTAGGTTTTTCATAGTGCTCACGACGACGCACTTCAGAAAGGATACCTGCTTTTTCGCAAGAGCGCTTGAAACGACGTAGTGCAACGTCGAACGGTTCGTTTTCACGTACTTTAACTACTGGCATATGCCTTTCACCTCAGGGTTTAACTGTTCATTAATGCTGGTGCTTTTGTTGTTAGGGCTAAGGATTCCCTTAGTTCTAAGCGGTAAACCAGCTAAATCAAAAATGGTGCGGAATTTTAATCCGATCAGATAGGCTTTGTAAAGCACTTTTCCGCCTATGTCTTGTACAAAATTTGTTTGAGACGCGATGACGAGGTAATATTGCGCCAATTTCGAAATAAGTCGAGAACATTATGCGCATTCTAGGTATTGAAACCTCTTGTGATGAAACTGGTATTGCCATCTATGATGACGAAAAAGGTTTACTGTCACATCAACTTTATAGCCAAGTGAAATTGCACGCCGATTACGGAGGTGTTGTACCTGAGTTGGCTTCTCGTGATCACGTTAAAAAAACGATCCCATTGATCAAGGCGGCGTTGGCAGAAGCCAATTTAACGCCAAAGGATCTTGATGGTGTTGCTTATACTTCCGGTCCTGGGTTAGTCGGTGCGTTGTTGGTTGGAACGACAATTGGTCGCAGCATGGCTTACGCTTGGGGCGTGCCAGCGGTGCCTGTGCATCATATGGAAGGACACTTACTGGCACCCATGCTAGAAGATAACCCGCCACCATTTCCTTTTATTGCTTTGCTTGTGTCTGGCGGCCATACCATGATCGTTGAAGTGAACGGCATCGGTGATTACAAGATCTTGGGTGAATCGATTGATGATGCCGCAGGTGAAGCGTTTGATAAAACCGCGAAGCTGATGGGCTTGGATTATCCAGGCGGACCTTTATTGTCTAAGCTCGCGGACAAAGGGACAAAAGGGCGCTTTAAGTTCCCGCGACCGATGACAGACAGACCAGGTTTGGATATGAGCTTTTCCGGCCTTAAAACGTTCGCGGCGAATACGATTAGAGCGAATGATGATGATGAACAGACTCGTGCTGATATTGCTTACGCGTTCCAAGAGGCGGTGTGCGATACATTAGCGATAAAATGTAAGCGCGCGCTTAAGCAAACGGGTATGAAGCGTATCGTTATTGCTGGCGGCGTGAGTGCGAATACCTTTTTGCGCCAAGAGCTTGAAGCGTTAGCAAAAAAAGTCGGTGGTGAAGTCTATTATCCACGTACTGAGTTTTGTACCGATAATGGTGCGATGATTGCCTATGCGGGTATGCAGCGTTTAAAAAATGGTGATGTGGCTGACATGACCGTTGATGCTACGCCGCGCTGGCCAATTGATCAGTTAACGCCGATCAAGTGATAAGCAAATAGCGACAGCGAAGACGAATGTTACTGGCATTCTATGGCGCAACGTTAAGAGAATAAGGTCACGGAAGTGGCCTTTTTTATGACAGTTTTAAACAAAAACCCTAAAGTCTGTGACGAAGCAAACGTGTTACATTAGTGAAAACGACATTAGCGACAAACATAGGGAATAAAGAAACATGAAGCAGTTTTCTATTGATGGCCATACGATGGCTTATCAAGATATAGGCTCCGGACCGGTTGTCATTTTCGGGCATAGTTATTTATGGGATAGCAAAATGTGGGCCCCTCAAATTGAAGTGCTGAGTCAACATTATCGCTGTATTGTGCCTGATTTATGGTCTCATGGAGAATCAGAGTCAGCGCCCGCCTCTATGCGTAATCTAACAAACTATGCCGAACATATTTTGGCTCTAATGGATGAGTTAGAGGTAGAATCCTTCTCTATTGTCGGTTTGTCCGTCGGCGGTATGTGGGGCGCAGAGCTGACAGCTCTTGCACCATCTCGTGTAAAAAGTTTGGTCATGATGGATACGTTTGTTGGGTTAGAACCTGAAGTTATGCATACCAAATACTTTGCGATGCTCGATACCATTACGCAAGTTAGAGCGGTGCCAGAGCCAATATTAGAAGCGGTTGTACCCATGTTTTTTGCGCAAGATGCTAAAAATACAACACCTAAATTGGTTGATGAGTTCGCGACTCAATTGTCGAAGGTGCAAGGCGAGCAGGCTGTTGAGATCGCTCGTATCGGGCGGATGGTCTTTGGGCGACGCGATCTATGTGATGAAATTGAAAAGTTTGCTCTGCCTACCCTTATCGCGGTAGGAGCAGAAGATAAGCCAAGGCCGGTACTCGAGTCTTATTTGATGCAGGATTTGGTTTCAGGCAGTGAACTGATGGTGATCCCAGCCGCAGGACATATTAGTAACCTAGAGCAACCAGAATTGGTGACCAACAAACTTGTTGAGTTTTTAGCTCAGCACGCCTAATTCAGTAAGATAGGCATGACGAGGCACCGTTTACGGTGCCTTTTTTTGTCCTACTTTTGGCTCGGTTCCATCAAACAGGCGTCGAATATTTTGATGGTGGCGCAAAATGATTAAGCAGCTCAGCATTGCTACTGGAAAAGTAAAGACGGGTCTGACCATCCAGGTATAAACCGGGGCAAGCATGACCGTTGTAATGGCGGCGAGCGAGGAATAGCGAAAGATCAATGCGACCAATAGCCAAGTACCTGTAATAAGCCCGGTTAAATCCCAGCCAATAGGCGCAATCGCCCCCAATGCCGTCGCCACGCCTTTCCCCCCCTTGAAGTGGAAAAATAATGGGTACATATGCCCCAAGCAAGCGGCAATCGCAATGACGCCAAGAATGACAGGGTCGATATTAAAGTAGTAACCACTCCAGACAGGGATCGTGCCTTTGAGCATATCGCAGAGCAAGACCGCTACGGCTGCCCCTTTACCTCCCAGCCTTAATACATTAGTGGCACCAGGGTTTTGCGAGCCGACAGTTCTAGGGTCAGGTAGGCGTAGTAGACGGCAGATCAGCACTGCACTCGACACTGAGCCGAGCAAATAAGCGATGATGATCATAGCGAGCGCTAACGGTGTCATTGCATACCTTTTCTCAAGAAATTATCAATGGGGACTGATATCATATCGGCAATAGTACGTTTTTTCCCAACAAATGGGTATCCGACCTCTAATAAAGGACAAATCATGGCATTGGACAAAGTATTTATCGAGCAACTTGAAGTCATTACCACTATCGGAGTGTATGACTGGGAGCAAGAAATCAAACAGAAGTTGGTTCTAGATATTGAAATGGCACACGATAATGCGCCAGCCGGGAAAAGTGACAATGTTGAAGATGCGCTTGATTACTCGCAAGTCTGCACTGCAGTCCTTGAGCACATTGAAACGGGGCGTTTTTTATTGGTTGAGCGTGTGGCTGAAGAAGTGGCTACTCTTATTCAAACGCAATTCTCTGTGCCTTGGATTAAGATTCGTTTAACTAAGCCTGGTGCGGTCGCACAGGCCAAAGGCGTTGGCGTGGTGATTGAACGAGGCGAGGCATGATCACCGCCTTTATTGGTATTGGTTCGAATGTGCAACGTGAGAAGCACATTCGCGCCGCGTGCCATGAGTTGTCGCTGATCACCAAGAATTTGCAATACTCGCCAGTATACGCCTGCGAATCCTTTGGTTTTTCTGGTAACGATTTCTTCAATATGGTGGTTCGCCTAGACACCATATTAACGTTGACGGAACTCAGTGCGGCACTAAGAGAGATCGAAGTGAAGTGGGGACGTGATGTGGATGCCGCTAAGTTTCAAGATCGTACGATTGATCTTGATATCTTACTGTTTGGAAATGAAATCTCACAAAAAAAACCATTTGTACCGCGTGAAGATATTTTTAAATATTCATTTGTCACACAGCCTCTGTATGATCTAGCACCGAACTTGGTGATCCCGAATGATGATCGCACAGTCGGTCAGATCTTAGAGACAATGTCAGAACCGGTAGCACTTAGAAAAATCGATTTTCAATTTTAGTTGGTAGTAAATATTAATGAGTTATTTTGAAGCCTTTATTTTGGCCCTCATTCAAGGGTTGACCGAATTCTTACCCATATCCAGTTCCGCGCATTTAATTTTGCCATCGGCCATTCTTGGTTGGGAAGATCAAGGGCTCGCCTTTGATGTTGCGGTGCATGTGGGTACGTTAGCCGCCGTGGTTATCTATTTTAGAAAAGAAGTGGTGACTTTATTTCGGGCGTTGTTTGCTTCGATCTTTAAGGGCGAGCGCAGTAAGGAATCAAAGTTGGCATGGATGATTGTCTTAGCGACGATCCCAGCTTGTATCTTTGGCTTACTGATGAAAGATCTCATCGAATTGTATCTACGTAGTGCCTACGTGATTGCCACCACCACGATTATATTTGGTTTGTTGCTATGGTGGGTAGACAAGCATGCCAAACAAAATGCGGATGAGTACCAAGCTGGCTGGAAAAAAGCGTTGTTTATTGGTCTCGCACAAGCAATGGCAATCATTCCAGGCACATCACGCTCAGGTGCGACGATCACAGCCGCATTATATTTAGGTTTTACACGTGAAGCGGCGGCACGATTCTCCTTTTTGATGTCGATCCCTATTATTACCTTAGCAGGCGCTTACTTAGGTTTGAAATTGGTGACAGGCTCTGAGCCAATACATGCGGGTTATTTGTTAACAGGTATCGTGGTCTCGTTTATCAGTGCTTACATCTGCATTCACTATTTCTTGAAGCTTATCTCCCGTATGGGAATGATGCCGTTTGTCATCTATCGATTGTTGTTAGGTGTGGGACTGTTTGCATTTTTGCTGATGAGTTAATTAGACATGATATTGCTGGCACCTAGTCATTAGGTTGCCAGCGTTCATGGCGACTCAAGATCGACGACTCGGTCGGTATCGATGACGTTTATTCTTAGCTTCTTAGCTTCTTAGCTTCTTAGCTTCTTAGCGCTTCAGCAATGGCGCTTGTTTTGCGCTTCTCTAGCTCTTCTCTAATTGCTTGGCCTTTAAAGCCATCAGCAATGATGGTTTGTACATTCACGTTAATGGCGGCGTGATAGGCTTGCTTTACTCTTTCTGCTTGTGGGTAAGGCTGGTTTTCAAGACCTTTTCTCCCTCTATGGTCAGCTTCACAACACAATAAAACTTGCGCAAGTTTTGCCGGTTTTCTCCATACATCCAGTTGCGAAAATATTTTCACAAAAGTCGCGGGTTTAAGCTCATGCGCACGGTGGATATTAGAATGCTGAGCACATACGGCGAGAGCAAGATCTCGATATTCATTTGGCACTCGAACGCGTTGACACAGCTGTTTAATCAGCTTTTGTCCCGTGTGGCAGTGCAGTTTATGGCTTGGCCATTCATCGCGAGGTGTGACGCCCTTACCTAAATCGTGAACTTGCGCTGCAAAACGAATGGTCGTTTCCGTGCTCAATTTACTTGCTTGCTGAGCCACTAATAACGTGTGGATTCCAGTATCTATTTCGGGATGCCATTTTTCTGGTTGTGGGACTCCAAATAGAGCATCAATTTCTGGTAATACAACTTTGAGTGCGCCACACTGTCGCAGTACGTCAAGGAATACCTCTGGGTGTGGTGTGGATAGTGACTTGTGCCACTCTTGCCAAACACGCTCTGGCGTTAGGTGTGCGAGTTCACCATCATTAACAATGAGTTGCATCAAAGACAAGGTTTCTGGCGCGACGGTAAAACCTAAGTGTGCTAGCTTCGCCGCAAAGCGAGCGACGCGTAATACTCGTAATGGATCTTCGACAAACGCAGGTGAAACATGGCGCAATACACGCTGTTCAAGGTCTAGGCGCCCTTGGTAAGGATCGATGATATCGCCTTGTTGGTTTTGTGCCATGGCATTAATGGTGAGATCACGACGTTGCAAGTCTTCCTCTAGTGTCACATCGGGGGAAGAAAAGCATTCAAAACCCGTGTAGCCATGCCCGGATTTTCGCTCCGTGCGGGCAAGCGCATGCTCTTGTTTGTTCTTTGGGTGTAGGAAGACAGGAAAGTCTTTACCAACGGCTTGAAAACCCGCATTAAGCATTTGTTCTGGTGTGGCGCCGACCACAACCCAATCTTTATCATAAACATCAAGCTTGAGTAATTGATCGCGCACTGCACCACCGACAAGATAGACTTGCAAATTGGCTCCCCTTTTTCATACTTTGCCGTTGGCATTCATTGAGCTCAATGGTACTTTGCTTTTTGTCATAATGTAAGGACGAGAGAATGTATAAGGATTTTTTTGGTTTTCATGAGGTACCGTTTTCGATTGTGCCTAGCTCTCGTTATCTGTTTCTCAGTCAACGACACCGTGAAGCCATGCAACACCTCCAGGCCGGATTAGGGCAAGGTGGGGGGTTTGCTATGTTGACGGGGGAAGTTGGAACTGGAAAAACCACCGTTGCTAAAGCCATGCTGGCAGCGCTTGACGACAAAACGGCGTCAGGTCTTATCCTCAACCCCACTTTTTCGAGCCAAGATTTACTAGAAGCGATCTGTGATGAGTTTGCGATTGTTTATCCAGAGAGTGCTTCTTTAAAACAGCTGAGTCAGGCTATTTATCGTTACCTGCAACAAAACGAAGAGCAAGGGATTAACACCTTAGTCGTCATTGATGAAGCTCAGCACTTATCTGCAGACGTTCTTGAGCAGTTAAGGCTTTTAACCAATCTAGAGACGGATGACCGTAAGTTGCTAAAGGTACTACTTATCGGGCAGCCAGAGCTGCAAGATAAACTGCGTACCACGCAATTACGCCAACTCGCTCAGCGCATTACCGGGCGGTATCACTTGCTACCGCTGACTGAAGGGGAAACTCGTCAATATATTGAGTTTCGCTTGTCGATGGCTGGTGGAGAAACGAGTCTATTTTCAAAAGGTGCAGCATCGGTGATTAACCGTGCCAGCCAGGGGATCCCAAGACTGATTAACCTCATTGGTGATAAGTCATTGCAGTACGCTTATCATTCTGGTCAAAAGGAGGTTTCAAAATCGTTGGCACAAAAAGCCAGTGAAGATATTTTGTCTTTTCAAGCGCCAGGTTTTGCAAATGCTGCCAGTGAGCATTCCTCAGAAAAGATCGCATTCCGATGGCGGCCTATCGCCAGTTACGTCGCCCTAGCGACGATCGGAGTTGCGCTTGCATCGTTAATGTACTTTAAGGGGGCGGATGTGATGACGGCTCTGCAGGCGAGTCAATCATCCACAAGCCTTGAAAATGATAATAGTCACGCACAGCTAGAGAGTTCTGCTGTGCAAGAGCCGAGAGTATCAGCCCCTGTTGCAGAGCCACAACCGTATTCAGAAGCGCTGCTTCAGTCGGTGTTTTTGAGGCAGGATAAGGTCGCAGCGATACAAGAGCTTTATAACGTCTGGGGCTATCAAGCGAGCGTGCTTGACGGTATGTGCGAGAGCGAAAGTAACAGTTTGTTTATGTGCCAAAAGCGTTTGGGAACATTGCAACAGGTAGTGTCGACAAACCTACCCGTCGTGATGCCGATGTATCTTGATGGCAAGGAGAGCTTTGTTGTGCTGTATAAACTCTCCCAGACCCATGCGGAGCTACTCAATGGGTCCGAGCGTTTTCAAATCCCTGTTGCCACCCTTGAGAGTTTATGGACCGGGGAGTTCTACTTTATTTGGCAACGGGCGCTAACCAGCACGCTACGATTAAATCAGCAAGGGGAAGCGGTGCGACTATTGGATGAAAAGCTTTCTCAGGTGCTCGGCAGTCGCCCTTCTGGGAGTGATGTGTTTGACCGGCAATTACAGCGTAAGGTGGAAGTGTTTCAACGTTGGCAGAAGATGGATGTTGATGGGATCGCTGGACGTAATACCTTACAGAAACTGGAATTATTGACTCAGGTCGATGCCCCTTCATTAAGTGGAAAGATTGCAGGGGAGGAAAGCTAGTATGCTTATGAATTTCACTAGGGCTGCCGTTTCAGCGTCTTTGATGGTAGCAATGGGCGTGCCGACCGTGATGGCTTCTGAAAGTGGGGGCACTGCAAAATCGCCGGCTATTGAACCAGCCTCGCAAACGCATGGTGAGGCGCTGCTATCGGCAGACTATATTGTATTGGAATACCCCGATTTTGGCGTGTTGAAAATGTTACCAGAAAAGGATTTTCCCCCTATTTACTCCGGTAAAAAGCGTTCAGAGCCTTACGTGACTGAGGTGCAGAACGAAGATAAAAATAATGCTGATGATCCGTTGCTGGAGCAAACCTCATCAGATGAACCGTTCACCCTAGATAACTTAGATTTAAGTGGACTTGATCCTGATATCGCTCGTAAAGTGGCGTCAGCGATGAATAAAATTGATCAACAGAGCGCAGCGTCAGCGAATCATATCTTGCTAGAAGAGAATACCAGTAAATATCAAGGCCGTTTACCGCCATTGAATTTGCAAACCCATATGTATTCTTCAGATTCTCAGCGTCGTTGGATTAAGATTAATGGTCAGGAATTAAGAGAAGGCGATCGGCTTAATAATATCCAGATTGTTGAGATCACGCCGCAGTTAGTGACGATTCGTTTCGATAATGAACTGATTGATATTCCTGCGTTGTATGAGTGGGGAGGCTAGGGACTAGTTCAGTTAAGGTCATATTAATTGGGCGATATCAACGAAAAGTCTATCGGATAGACGCTTATTGTCCTGCACCCCGTCAGGGAAAGGCCGCAGTGAGAGCGAGGCCTTTTGTCAGAGCAATAAGCGATGACTCGATTAAGCGCAAACGGTCGTTGGGTAGAAACCGTTATCGCTTGTCCGAAATAGCGACTTATTGCCGTAGAAATAGCTAACGAAACATGTCGCTATCGCGTAAACAGCGATGTGGCAACTAACGATGTGTGTTATTGAGCGCTTGAGGCTTCTAATGCACCAGATGCACCAGAAGAGACCGCAAGGCTGTTTTCTAGCGAATACTCGGTCGTAAAGGTCTCATTTGGAAATAAATACTCAGCTTCAGTCAGCACCTGTATGGCTCGACTGCTATCCCCAATGGCGTAATACGCTAAAATCAAATTTTGATAAAACGCCGGTCGTGGCTTACGTTTTATGATGTCGACAGACCAATCAATATACGGCTGAATGTGTTGCGGTTGCTGGCTACTTAAGCCTATTTTTAGGTAGGTGCTGTACACGTCCCAATCATATCGGTCTTTCCACACGACAGGGTTACTCACTTGCTGAAGAATATCAGGGTCAGTTGGTGTGGTTTGTTCAAACTTAGTCAGCACATAGTTCGTGTGCAGGGCCGCTCCCATATAAAGTGTTGTTACAATTGGAATAACAAGCGACATAACACGCAGCAAGGTTTTTGTGATGCGAGAGAATGACGTTTGTTTGAGCTGTGAACCTCGTTGATCCACCCAGTAGATAAGCACGATAAACGTTATCCAGTGAATCAAAGAGTGATAGAAAGGGTATTCAAGCTGAGTGTGCAGCACCAGAGGAATAAACAGAGCGAAGATCGCCAGTCGGGTTCCTGGCTTAGAGGTATAGATGCGGCTCAAGACAAACCCCGCCGCCAATAAAATGCCCAGAATCGTGACGACGCCCCCCTCAACTCCCCAGTAAAGCAGCTCATTATGTGGGTGATCGAGCGCAGGGAGACCTGGCTCAAATCGGTCATTAAGTTGGTGCTGGCGCGCGGTATACAGCATGTATTGTGACTCAAACTTACCCAGCCCATACCCTGTAAACGGTTTTTCAATCAACATATCAATGGATTGACTAAATAGCGTAGGACGGATGTCGTGCAGTTGAGCTTTGTCTTCCACAAGCGCTTGATTGCCATGACCAGAAAATAGTAACAACAGACCTAGTGCGACACCGGTTAAATTCGCGAGAGTCCAACCTCGAAAACGTTTACGAGTCGAATGGCGATATAAATAAGGGACTAAGAAAAGAGCGCCAATACTAGCGCCTAACCAGCCCGTTCTAGACGCTAACGAAATGATTAAGGGAATCAGAATAATCGGTGTGACGTACAATAATGAAACGTCACTAATACGGCGATGGTACTTGTGTTTTTGACGAGCTAATAGATACCCTGATATGACCAATCCAGTGGCAAGGAAGCTGGCCATGACATTGGGTTGCTGAAAGATGCCATAAGGGCGATTCAGCTCGGTGTTGTAGCCGAAAATATTGTCACTTGGTAAGCAAAAAAGTTGGATGTAGCCAACGAGTGCTTCAATAAGGCAGGCGAGAACCACTAACCAAAGCAGGCGCTGCTTCTGTTTATTAGTGAATTGGAATTGTTGAAGTAATACAAAAAATAAAAAGCCGCCCCACAGAGTAATGAAGCGTGGTAGCACATTGGTAAAATCTGGTTGGCTATAAATCAGCGGTAGGGTTAAAAACACGCACGACGCCAGCAAGCCAATGGTAAGTTTGCTAAATCGTAAGTATTGGTTGCTGCCCATTTGGTATAAACCGATGGCAAACGCCAGACTAAATGCTATCCACGTCGTATTGTTAAACGACAGCGCCAGGCCGACTCCACCTGGGTTAGGCCAGAAAAAATGCATGGCGACGAGATAGAGTAGTGCCATCACTGTAAGGAACTTTCGGTTTAACGGTGGACGTGTGCGGCTTGCGCCTAACTCAGTGCCATTAATTAATGTGGTTGCCATCGTTGATGCTGTTTCACTATATCTAAGGGAAAATGAGTACCTCATTGAATGGGCACCCAAGGTAATGGGGACTAATTTACCTTTTTAGCACAGTTTTTAATAACTAACCTAGCTTTAAACCCGCAACTTTGCTTCCAAGAAGTCATGAGATTTCTTAGAAGCAAAGTTGATCGCAAGTATGATGGTTAAGTGCGTGGAGTAAGTTTACCGTTTTGCCTTTTCCGTCAGCATTGGCTTTAAGAATCTTGCCGTATGTGACCCGTCGACTTGCGCCACCGCTTCTGGCGTGCCCTCGGCAATAATTTCACCGCCACCTTGACCGCCCTCTGGTCCTAAATCAATCACCCAGTCTGCTGTTTTGACGACATCTAAGTTATGCTCAATCACCACCACGCTGTTGCCATGATCACGTAGGCGGTGCAGAACAGAAAGTAGTAATTCAATATCATGGAAGTGCAGACCTGTTGTTGGTTCATCCAAGATATAGAGTGTTTTGCCAGTATCGCGTTTAGAAAGCTCACGAGCCAGTTTGACACGTTGTGCTTCACCGCCTGACAGCGTTGTCGCCGCTTGGCCTAGGCGAATGTAAGACAACCCAACATCCATCAGTGTTTGCAACTTTCGTGCGATAACAGGCACAGGATCAAAGTAAGCGCGAGCATCTTCGACGGTCATTTGTAGTACTTCGTCTATCGTCTTGCCTTTGTAGCGGATCTCGAGTGTTTCACGGTTATAACGCTTACCTTTACAAACATCACAAGGGACATAAACATCGGGTAGGAAGTGCATTTCAACTTTAATGACCCCATCCCCTTGGCACGCTTCACAACGCCCCCCTCTGACGTTAAAACTAAAGCGACCTGGCTTATAGCCACGAGAGCGAGACTCTTGAGTTCCCGCGAAAAGCTCACGAATAGGCGTAAATATGCCAGTATACGTTGCCGGGTTAGAGCGTGGCGTTCGGCCTATTGGGCTTTGGTCGATATCGATAACTTTATCAAAGTGCTCCAAGCCTTCGATCTTCTTGTAAGGCGATGGCTCTGCGGTCGTCGCTCCGTTAAGTTGCGTATGAGCAATCTTAAAGAAGGTGTCATTGATAAGGGTGGATTTCCCCGAACCTGATACACCAGTAATACAGGTGAATAAGCCAACAGGGATAGTTAAATCCACATTCTTCAGGTTGTTGCCCGTCGCACCGGATAAGGTGACGACTTTTTTAGGGTCAACAGGCGTGCGTTGCTTTGGTATTGATATTTCGCGCTTACCACTTAGATATTGCCCAGTTAACGATGCCTCGGATGCCAGAATGTCATCAATTGTTCCTTCTGCAACAATTGATCCACCGTGTACGCCAGCGCCAGGGCCAATATCGATGACATGGTCAGCGGTACGAATGGCATCTTCATCATGCTCAACAACTAGTACGGTGTTGCCTAAATCTCGTAAGTGGATCAGGGTATCGAGCAAGCGCTCATTGTCTCGTTGGTGAAGACCAATAGACGGTTCATCCAGTACGTACATCACACCAACAAGTCCTGCACCGATTTGGCTAGCGAGTCGAATTCGCTGCGCTTCACCACCGGATAATGTCTCGGCACTGCGTGATAAATTCAAGTAATTGAGGCCGACATTAATTAAGAACTGAAGTCGGTCATTGATCTCTTTCATCACTTTATCAGCGATCTGTGCACGTTGACCTTCTAAGGTTAATGAGCGGAAAAACTCCATAGAATCGCTGATGCTCATTTCGACAATTTCAGGCAACGTCGTGTCTTGGATAAAGACATTTCGAGCTTCTTCTTTTAAGCGAGTACCGCCACAAGATGAGCAGGATTTAGTGGAAATATACTTGGTCAGATCTTCACGAACCGAGTTTGATTCAGTGTCACGGTAGCGACGCTCAAGGGTATTAAGGATCCCTTCAAACGGGTGGCGCTTAACTCGGATATCGCCACGGTCGTTGACATAATTAAATTCAATTTCGGTTCGGCCAGAGCCTTTTAATACCACATCCTTAATTTTCTTGGGTAAGGATTTGAAGGGTGCGAACAGGTCAAAATCGTAATGTTTGGCCAGCGACGATAGCATTTGGAAATAATAGTAGTTCTTTTGATCCCAGCCTCGTATTGCCCCTTCGGCAATACTGATGGTTTCATCTTGAATCACGCGAGCAGGGTCAAAGTACTGCTGTACGCCCAGCCCATCACAAGTGTGGCAGGCTCCGGCTGGGTTATTGAAAGAAAACAGTCGCGGCTCGAGTTCTTGCAGACTATAGCCACAATAAGGGCAGGCAAAGTTAGCCGAGAATATAATGTCTTCTTTTTCGGAGTCATCCATCCAACCCACCGCGACAATGCCACCAGAGAGTTCTAATGCCGTTTCAAAGGACTCTGCCAGTCTTTGTTGCAGGTTATCACGTACTTTAAAGCGATCGACGACCACTTCAATGGTGTGTTTTTTATGTAATTCGAGCGTTGGTGGATCGGAAAGATCGCAAGTCTCGCCATCGATCCTTGCGCGAATAAAGCCCTGTGCGGCGAGGTTCTCTAGCGTTTTGACGTGCTCCCCTTTTCGTTCTTTCACGATAGGGGCAAGCAACATCATTTTAGAGCCTTCCGGCAGCTCAAGAACTTTATCGACCATTTGGCTAACGGTTTGCGCGGCCAATGGAGTTTTGTGCTCGGGACAGCGAGGTTCACCGACACGTGCGTATAGAAGACGCAGGTAATCGTAGACTTCAGTAATGGTGCCGACGGTTGAGCGTGGGTTATGAGAGGTGGATTTTTGCTCAATGGAAATTGCTGGCGATAGCCCTTCAATATGGTCGACGTCAGGTTTTTCCATTAAAGATAAGAACTGTCTCGCGTAAGCCGATAATGACTCCACATAGCGCCTTTGCCCTTCTGCATACAGGGTGTCGAATGCTAGCGATGACTTACCCGAGCCAGAAAGACCGGTAATCACGGTGAGTTTATCGCGAGGAATCGTCAGGCTGACGTTTTTTAGGTTATGGGTACGAGCACCCCTAACTTCGATCTTATCCATTGTTGCCACTCATGTAATACGTAGTGCGATAAGTATTACATAGTGTGAAGTTTGTGCAAAGAAATACTGGATAAAAAAACAGGTTTATTTGGTGGGAAGAGGGGGGAATAAAAACGCCACCTTCATAACGGAAAGTGGCGTTAATAGCGAGCGAACGCCGAGTCTAATTAGGCTTTTTTAGTTGCGTGTTTGCCTAGCTCTGAGGTTTTTTCGTCTTTTAGATATAGGTTTTCGAAGCAGTAATTTGTTGCTTCAATGTAGCCTTCGACGCTACCACAATCAAAGCGTTGGCCTTTGAATTTGTAGGCAAGGACGCAGCCGGATTTTGCTTGCTTTAGTAGTGCATCGGTAATTTGAATTTCACCGCCTTTACCTGGTTCTGTTTGCTCGATCAGCTCAAAGATATCTGGAGTAAGGATATAGCGACCAATGATGGCAAGATTGCTAGGTGCGGTACCCGCCTCAGGTTTTTCAACCATGTCGTCAACGCGGAATAGATCGTCTTTGATCATTTCGCCAGAAATGACGCCGTATTTGTGTGTTTCATTTTCTGGGACTTCTTGAACAGCAACAATTGAACAGCGGAACTGTTTGTACAGGGCGACCATTTGCGCCAGTACCCCTTGCGCTTCGTTGACGCAAAGATCATCGGCTAGCACGACTGCAAAAGGTTCATCGCCGATGAGCTCACGGCCTGTTAGGATAGCATGACCTAGGCCTTTCATTTCACGTTGGCGAACATAGGTAAATTGCGCAGAATCGATGATATCGCGGATCTCAACCAGCAGCTCTTCTTTGTTGGTGCCGCTAATCTGATGTTCTAGCTCATAGTTTTTATCAAAGTGATCCATGATCGAGTGTTTACCACGACCCGTCACAATGCACATTCCATCCATACCTGCTTGAATCGCTTCTTCGACACCGTATTCAATAAGTGGCTTGTTCACCACTGGCATCATCTCTTTTGGCATTGACTTTGTTGCTGGAAGAAAACGAGTTCCGTACCCAGCAGCTGGGAATAGGCACTTTTTAATCATGATAAAACCCTTTATCTCTATAGTCTTTAGTTAGCGTTACTGACGAATATTCTGTCGCTAGTCTACCGCTAATTAAATTCAGATAACAGCCTTATCCTAAGTTGGGCGGGTGAGGCATTCATGATTGATTTTTCAATGTTTTGTGGTAAGTCTAGTTTTATTCGTTAAGAGAGTAAGTGTTGGTTGGCCCATGCAATAGCTTGTAAGCGGTTTTTAACTGATAGCTTTCTAAATATCTGATAAAGATGTGATTTTACGGTGGATTCGGTAATGAATAGATCCTCAGCCATTTGCATATTGGTTGCCCCAGATTGAAGACTGCGCAGGATATCAATTTCGCGAGCGGTTAGGTCAACCACTGCTGGAGACGTATTGGCGGACACGACGTGTCGATAGTGATGTAATAATTGACTCGAGACATCCCGAGGTAACCAGTTTTTGCCATTAATGATTTCATCAAAGCCTTTGACGATCTTCTCTGGTGATTCATGGCTATAGAATAAGCCTTTAATGTTGCCGTAGCGCAGGATGGTTTCCGTGGTGAGTCTATGCGGAACGTTGATTAAAATGGTTTCAAAGTGCTTACTCACTAAAGGGAGGTTGAGTACTTGCTGGAAGATGTCTAGCGAGGCGTGGTAATCAAACAATAATATTCGGTTACGTACTTTGTCTCTCGCCACCATCAGGGCTTCGGGTTGAATAACATCGATGGCATTGATACTTAACTTGGAAAGTTGTTCCACAAGAGGATCGGGCGAACTCGTGCTTAGTGCCACATGCTGAATGATGCGTTTGTAGCTATTTTTTCTCATAAGAATGACTTAGTCCGATTGTTTTTATGCATGCTGACGAGTATCGGAGCAAGGTTCTAGACCGGAAGGATACATTTGAGACTCAGTTAAAAAATCTAAGTAATTGATATAAATCTTATGTTGTCGGTGATGGTGGTCAGTTCAAGAATTAGAGCTTGATCCCTATCATTGGATTGATTCATTAAGCGCTGTTGTCGAAATGAAGTATCGTGTTATCCTATTGTGCTAAATTTAAAATATCTATTGTGGTTACGGAGCAAAACATGGCAAGCCGTGGAGTAAACAAAGTCATTCTAGTGGGTAACTTAGGTAACGACCCAGAAATTCGTTACATGCCAAACGGTGGTGCGGTAGCGAATATCACAATCGCAACGTCAGAATCTTGGCGAGATAAAGCAACGGGTGAACAGCGTGAAAAAACTGAGTGGCATCGTGTTGCTTTGTTTGGAAAGCTGGCTGAAGTTGCTGGTGAATATTTGCGTAAAGGCTCTCAAGTTTATATTGAAGGTCAACTACAGACTCGTAAATGGCAAGATCAAAGTGGTCAAGACCGTTATACAACAGAAGTGGTTGTACAAGGCTTTAATGGCGTGATGCAAATGCTTGGTGGTCGTCAAGGTGGCGGTGCTCCAATGCAGCAAGGCGGCATGAACCAAGGTGGTATGCAGCAGCAATCTCAACAGCCTCAGCAAGGTTGGGGTCAGCCACAACAGCCGGTTCAGCAGCAGTCTGCTCCACAGCAGCCAGCACAGCAAAAACCTGCGCAACAACAGCCACAGTACAATGAACCGCCAATGGATTTTGATGACGATATCCCGTTCTAAATCGGCCGTTCTTGTGAGTAGATATTCTACTTGCTGCTCGAATTGAAAAAACCGCGAGTAATCGCGGTTTTTTTCGTTTATTAGAGTTAGAGCAACTATTAGAGTCTGGGCATTGGATGAAGCTTAACCCTGTTGAGTAAATTTGATATAACAATCAGTTAGCGCACTCAGTTGTTTATCCGTGTGACAAAGTGATGATTGATGGATAACGCGCATATTTCTCTTATGATTAAGAGAAGATAAATGGGTCAAAAAGGACTTGAACATTTATGAGACAAACTCCCACCCTTAAATTAAGCACTCGCTTGGTTGCCTTTGTGACCGTGATTGTACTCAGTGCGGTTTTTATTTTGTTTGTCGGTGGCACATTGTCGATAAAAAAAATGGGACAAGAGTACCTTAACCACCATCTGTCGGGCATTGTTAAAGTTATTGATAAAGAACTTGAAGATCCTGATGCGGCTTATATGATGCAACGTTGGATGCCAAAAATGTTGCAGGCAAGCAACATTATTGAGATGCAGCTTTCTTCATCTGCCGGTGTGGTTTACCGCTACAAAAATACCTCTCCCATGATTGATCGCACGATCATCTATCAAAGAACCTACACCTTAGAACGCAATGATGGCTACACCATTAGTTTTACCGCTCTGCCTCCTTACCTTGGTGTTCGTTATTCCTTAGAGGCGATGTGGTCGGTGACGTTAGCATTTGGGTTGATAGTCTTTTGTTTAATGCAAGGTGTGAAGTGGCTACGGCTACAGCTGATCGGTTCAGAGTTGCTTGAAGAGCGTGGTCGAATGATCTTAGGGGGTCGCGTTGAGCAATACGCGAAGGGAGACTTACGCGAATGGCCGTATACCGCGAGTGAAGCTCTCGATATTCTGATCGAAGAATTGCAAGATGCTAGGCAAGAGCGCAGTCGCTTTGATACGTTTATTCGTACTCAAACTTTCCTCGACCCTTTGACAGGCAGCGCAAACCGAATGCTTTTCGACAGCAAGCTTGAGTCAGCTCTGTTAGAAAGTGGCGCACAAGGTGGCGTGATGCTGTTTCGTATCGAGGATTGGGATCAGGTGACTGAGCACAACAGTAAGGCGGTTTCTGATGACTTCTTAATTGAGGTCGGTGAGGTACTGTCTAATGCGGTACAAAAATACCCTGATGCCATTTTCTCTCGTTATTTTGATGCCGATTTTGCGGTATTTATCCCCCATCAAAGTGCAAAAGATGTCGCTACGCTTGCTAATCAGTGTTTACGTCAGTTAGCCAAGGTGACGCCACCTCTTCCTCTGGATGAAGACAATTGGTGTCACATCGGGGTCAGCATGTATGCTGAGTCTGAGCGCCAAGGCCGAATCATGGAAGAGGCTGAAACGGCACTGAAAAGCGCTCAGCTGCAGAAGGCGAACAACTGGAGCCGCTACAGTAAACAAACACAAACGATGGATGAGCGTGGCAGTGTGCGCTGGCGAACTTTGTTTGATAAAGCCCTGTTGCCTGAAAATCTACTGATCTTTTCTCAGCCTTGTTATCTCTATGAAAAGGGGAAAGATCTACAAGTTCTGCACCGTGAGTTATTTGCTCGAATTGAAGATCCTGAGCGTGGCGTGGTGAAAGCTTCCCGTTTTCATTCCGCGCTTATTCAAGTGGGCTATGAGTCCAACTTGGATCGTTCAGTCTTGAACAAAGTGATTCGTAACATTAAGCAAGGAAAGGCAATATTACCAATTTCGATCAATTTGTATGTGGTGCCATTTGCTCATAAACGTCATTTTAAATGGTTTAGAGATGAGCTGCTTCAGTTACCTATTGCGCAGAGACAACAGTTGGCGTTTGAGTTTTCTGAAGCACGAGTCATCCAACATTTGGATTATATTCGCCCGGTGATTAGGATGCTGTCAGGGTTAGGTTGTACCGTGATTATTGGTCAAGCAGGGCGCTCGATTGTTAGTACTCATTACATTAAAGACCTTAAAGTCGACTACTTAAAACTACACCGCAGCTTGATTAAGAAAATCGATCAAAGAGATGAGAACCAACTGTTTGTCCGTAGTATGGTTGGTGCTTGTGGTGATTCGACAACTAAGGTTATTGCTGTTGGCGTAGAAACGAAAAAAGAATGGCATACCTTGATTGACCTTGGCGTAAGTGGTGGTCAAGGCCGTTATTTTGCCCCTGAAGTTCAATTGCTACCGGAAGCAAGTAAGAGAATAGCGGCAATTAAACCGGGTCGACGAAACCGCTGGCGAAAGACCTAACGACGTTGCGTTGTTAATGATGTGTGTGGAATATTTGCTTTCTGAATGAACGCGCCCCTTTTTTGAGGGCGCTTGTCCAATCTATAGTGTTCACATGTGAACACACCGTGATGAATCCGGTGCGTACTCTCCGTGCGATTCTATCCCCGCTTTGCCCATATGCGCTATTTCTTGCATTGTAGGAAAATCATTGTTCACTTACAACGCCATGTCTTTTTCACAATAAACTGGCCTGTCTAGTGGTGAATTATTGTCAATTTTTTGCGTTAAGTAAGGAAACTGTAAGAAAATGAGGTTTTCAGCCCATGTTTCTGCTCCAATGCCTTGCTGATATGGCAAGGCATTGGTACATTTAGTGCAATTTTTGTCTTCTCATTCTTGCAGGACGAGCGAAGAATATGTTTAAAAAACTGCGTGGCATGTTTTCTAACGACCTATCGATAGATCTAGGTACTGCCAACACACTGATTTATGTAAAAGGCCAAGGTATCGTCCTAGACGAGCCTTCTGTAGTTGCTATCCGTCAAGATCGTGCGGGTTCGGCGAAAAGCGTGGCAGCAGTAGGACATGCTGCTAAGCAAATGCTAGGTCGTACTCCGGGTAACATTTCGGCAATTCGTCCAATGAAAGATGGCGTGATCGCTGACTTTTATGTGACTGAAAAAATGCTTCAGCACTTTATTAAGCAAGTGCATGACAATAGCGTATTAAAACCAAGCCCACGTGTGTTGGTTTGTGTTCCTTGTGGCTCTACTCAAGTAGAGCGTCGTGCGATTCGTGAGTCAGCACTAGGTGCTGGTGCTCGTGAAGTGTATTTGATCGATGAACCAATGGCAGCTGCGATTGGTGCGGGTCTTCGTGTATCAGAACCAACGGGTTCGATGGTTATTGATATCGGTGGCGGTACAACTGAAGTGGCGGTGATTTCACTTAACGGTGTGGTTTATTCTTCATCTGTGCGTATCGGTGGTGACCGTTTCGATGAAGCGATTATCAATTATGTCCGTCGTAACTACGGTAGCTTAATTGGTGAAGCGACGGCTGAAAAAATTAAGCATGAGATTGGTTCTGCTTATCCGGGTGATACGGTTGAAGAAATTGAAGTTCGTGGGCGTAACCTTGCTGAAGGTGTGCCACGTAGCTTCAGCCTAAACTCCAATGAGATTCTAGAGGCGCTTCAAGAGCCACTAACTGGTATCGTTTCTGCGGTAATGGTTGCGCTAGAGCAATGTCCACCGGAGCTTGCGTCTGACATCTCTGAGAACGGTATGGTATTAACGGGTGGTGGTGCACTACTTCGCGATCTCGATCGTTTGATTACAGAAGAAACTGGTATTCCAGTGGTGATCGCTGAAGACCCACTAACGTGTGTGGCTCGTGGCGGCGGTAAAGCATTAGAAATGATCGACATGCACGGTGGCGATCTGTTTACTGAAGAATAATGGTTTCACTCTGGTTTTAGTGTGGCACTGAAACCAGAGTCCACATTAGGATAATGAGTACATGAAACCAATATTTGGTCGAGGTCCTTCCTTACAACTTCGCCTATTTCTTGCGGTATCTCTATCAGCTGGCTTAATGCTGGCTGATAGTCGTTTAGATACATTCTCTAATTTCCGTTACTTACTCAATAGTGCCGTCGCGCCCATTCAGTACGCTGCTAACTTGCCTCGAAGCATGTTTGATGGTGTCTATGAGCGATTTAACACACGGCAGGGTCTAGCAGAGCAAAACATTAACCTTAAGCGCGAAGTCTTACGTTTAAAGAGTGATTTGATTTTGTTGGATCAATATCGCGAAGAAAACCAACGATTTCGCGAGTTATTGGGATCATCGTTTGTCCGAGATGAAAAGAAGGTTGTGACTGAGGTCATGGCAGTAGACACCTCTCCTTATCGTCACCAGGTCGTGATTGATAAAGGCAGAATTGATGGTGTTTACGAAGGGCAGCCAGTGATCAATGAAAACGGTATTGTTGGGCAAGTGACATTTGTAGGCGCCCACAACAGCCGAATTATGTTGCTCACGGATTCAAATAGTGCAATTCCTGTTCAGGTTATCCGTAACGATATTCGTGTGATCGCATCCGGCAATGGTGCAATTGATGAAATCCAACTAGAACACATACCAACCAGTACTGACATTCAGCAAGATGACTTGCTTGTGACGTCGGGGTTAGGTGGCATTTACCCAGAAGGTTATCCTGTGGCGCATGTTAAGCAAGTGCAGCGCGATAATCGTAGAGAGTTTGCTAGCATCATCGCAGAACCTGTGGTTGATTTTGACCGTTTGCGTTACTTATTGTTGATTTGGCCTAACCAAGACAGGCAGCAGCAAGAAGTTGAAGCGACGCTGAATGCGCAATAAGAGACAGATATAGACTATGACTAATCGTGGATTCCGCAGTCAGCTAGTAATTGGATTTTCATTGCTGGTGGCGCTTACCCTACAAACGATACCTTGGCCGGGCGTACTCGATTTTATTCGACCGTCATGGCTGCTATTAGTGATGTGTTATTGGGTGCTCGCATTACCGCATCGCGTCAATGTGGGTACTGCGTTGTTTGTTGGATTAGTGTGGGACCTACTTGTGGGGTCTACACTTGGTATTCGTGGCATGATGATGTCCATCATTGTTTATGTGGTGGCACTCAATTTTCTTGTTTTAAGAAACATGGCGCTGTGGCAGCAGGCGACAGTGATCGGTTTGCTGTCCATGGGGCTAGAGGTTGCAATCTTTTTCGGTGAGTATTTGATCCAAGACGTGACTTTTAATCCGATGTCGCTGTGGAGTGGGTTGATTAACTGTATACTTTGGCCATGGATGTTTATGTTGCTGCGTCGTATTAGAAGGCATTGGCATGTCAGGTAACCGAGAAGAACATAACGCAATGAAGCATAAGATCGTATTAGCCTCAACCTCGCCGCGACGTAAAGAATTGCTTAACCAGTTGGGTTATGAATTTTCGACCGTTAGTCCTGATATTGAAGAGTTAAAAGGCGAGCAAGAGAGCGCTGAAGCATATGTGGAGCGCTTGTCGCTTGAAAAAGCACTGGCTGGACTAAAGGCAATTGAAGATGGCAGTGATGGGGCCGTCGTGATTGGCTCTGATACGGTTGTTGTCCAAAATGGCAAGGTTTTAGAAAAGCCAGTTGATTTTGATGATGCGCAACGGATGTTGCAATTATTGGCGAATGATCAGCACCAAGTGATGACAGCAGTAAGTGTTGTATCTACTGATAAGCAAGCATCTGTCGTTGTGAAGACGGATGTTTGGTTTAAACCACTAACTGAAAATGAAATACAACAATACTGGTTAAGTGGTGAGCCACAAGATAAAGCTGGCAGTTATGGAATTCAAGGACTCGGAGGGCGTTTTGTCTCTCGTATCGAAGGAAGCTACTACGCGGTAGTAGGATTGCCACTCTATGAAACTGACCAGCTCTTGCAAGAATTTATAAATAATTAAAAATTGAGGTGCGCTCATGAGTGCAGAGCTGTTGATAAATGTGACTCCAAGTGAAACAAGAGTTGCAATGATTGAAGGTGGAATTCTTCAGGAAGTTCACATTGAGCGTGAAGCGAAACGTGGCATTGTGGGTAATATCTATAAAGGGAAAGTCAGCCGAGTATTGCCGGGGATGCAAGCTGCTTTTGTGGACATAGGTTTAGAGAAAGCCGCGTTTTTACACGCTTCAGATATTGTACCGCATACCGAGTGTGTGGCAGAAAATGAAAAGAAGCAGTTTCAGGTTAGAGATATTTCTGAACTGGTTCGTCAAGGACAAGACATTGTCGTTCAGGTGGTGAAAGACCCACTTGGCACTAAGGGTGCTCGTTTAACCACGGACATCACCTTACCCTCTCGTTATCTCGTCTTTATGCCCGGCGCAAGCCATGTCGGTGTTTCTCAGCGCATTGAAAGTGAAAAAGAAAGAAATCGACTCAAGCGAGTGGTGGCGGACTACTGTGATGAGAATGGCGGTTTTATTATTCGTACCGCAGCGGAAGGGGCGAATGAAACAGAATTAGCGCAAGATGCTCAGTTTCTTAAACGCTTGTGGCTTAAAATCAATGAGCGACGAACTAAGTATAAAACACGCTCTACCTTATATGGTGAGCTTGGTTTAGCGCACCGAATTCTGCGTGATTTTGTGGGTACTGAATTGACCCGAATTCAAGTGGACTCTCGTTTGGTTTATGAGAGTCTGAAAGAGTTTACCCGCGAATTTGTGCCAGAGTTGGAGTGCCTACTAGAGCTCTATGAAGGTGATAAGCCGATCTTTGATATGTACGACACGGAAAATGAGATTCAACGTTCTCTAGAGCGAAAAGTGAACCTCAAATCCGGTGGTTATCTGATTATTGATCAAACGGAAGCGATGACAACGGTTGATATTAATACTGGCGCGTTTGTTGGGCGCAGAAACTTAGAAGACACCATATTCAATACCAATGTAGAGGCAACTCAAGCGATTGCTCGGCAATTAAGGCTGCGCAATCTAGGCGGTATTATCATTATTGATTTTATCGACATGACGATTGAGGAGCATCGCCAGCGAGTATTAGCCTCGCTTGATGCCGCGTTAGCTAAGGATCGAGTCAAAACCAATATCAATGGTTTTACTCAGCTTGGTTTGGTCGAGATGACACGTAAAAGAACACGTGAAAGTATTGAACATGTTCTCTGTAGTGGTTGTCCAACTTGTGAAAGCCGTGGTTCGGTGAAGACAGTAGAAACGGTATGTTATGAGATCCTTCGTGAGATTACTCGTGTTAACCGAGCCTATGACGCAGACAAGTTTGTTGCTTATGCGTCTCCTGCTGTTGCCGAAGCGCTAGAAGGCGATGAGTCTCATGCGTTGGCTGAGCTTGAAGTCTTTATTGGTAAACAGGTTCGTATTCAAGCGGAACCTTTGTATATTCAAGAACAATTTGATGTTGTTATGATGTGATGAGTAGTGTGTGAGTCCTCGCGTTAATCAGTTAGTACGTTTTTTCCTTTGGATATTGTTGACCGTGTTAGTGTTGCTTGCTACTACGGTCACAGTGTTGCGCGTCACTTTGCCTCAGCTTAACCGCATACAGCCCGAAATTGTTGCTTGGATCAACCAAGGAACGGGATTTGATGTATCGATCAGTGACGTTCGAGGTTTTTGGCGCAATACCCATCCTTCCATCTCCTTACAGGGCGTTGTGGTTGGTCTGCCTAAAAATGAACAAAGTAAGTTCGAAGTTGCCAATCTGGAACTTGAGTTTGATTTGGTTCAAACGGTAATACAGCGTCAGCCCGTTATTGCTGATATGTCGATCAACGGTATGATTTTAGATATTCGTACCGTTGATCTGCTTAAGGCGACAAGTAACAAAAGCGAGCTGAAGCCACCTGCTGGCAATGAGCCGGCTAAAAATGCCGAAGATATTATTAATCGACTTGATAATATTTTACTGCGACAACTTGACCGCTTCTCAGTCGTTGAATCGACGATTTTTTATCAAGCCATCTCGGGAGAGCCTCGCGAGCTAGATATTACCAATTTGCAATGGCGAAATGAAAATGCTCGTCACCTTGCACAAGGGACGGTATCCATTGCCGATGCCAATCTAGATTCATTGGAAGTACGTGCGGATTTTATTGATAACGGCAGTTTAAGTGATGTTACTGGTTCGTTTTACGTCACGTTAGATAAAATGTCGGTGTCTCCATGGTTAACCGACGAAACGGCAAAGAAAACCGGGATCACTGGAGGGGATACTAGCCTGCGAGCTTGGTTAACTCTTGATAAGAGCACCGCTAAAGAAGCGTATGTTGAAGTGTTACCTTCCGAGCTGATGTGGGAAAAAGATGGTGTAGAAAACCAGTTAGTTCTTGAGTCGGCTTTGCTACATCTTCACCCGTCTAAAACAGGGTGGCAAATTAACGCCCATGAAATCACCGCCAGAACGAATGACACGCCTTGGCCGGAATTGGATATTGCCCTTGATTGGAACCGCCAAAATCAATGGCAGGTGAATCTGTCTCAATTAGAAATTGACGCTTTAAAACCGCTTGCTTCATTGGCGCCAGATGCGACGGTCACCGAGTGGCTAGATAAGCTGAATCCTGGTGGGCGGATTGAAGACATTCGTATTGCCCAGCAAGGTGGTCCTGATTCACTTCAATACTCTGCAAGTTTTCAGCAAATGTCGCTATCGCAATGGGCACTATTGCCGGGCTTTTCTCATGTGTCAGGCAGTGTGGCGGGTAATCTGAATAAGGCCAAAGCAACAGTGATGGTCATTGATGATAAATTCCCTTACGGCGATGTGTTTCAAGCCCCATTGAATATCAAGCAGGGCTTAGTTGATATTCATTGGGAGAATCATGGCGATAAGGGCTGGTCACTATGGTCTGATAAAGTGACGGCTGCGACCGCCGATATTCAGGTTTTAGGCGCATTTCGACTCGACTTTCCCAAAGATAGTAGCCCATTTCTTTCATTTTATGCTGAGGCGGATCTCTACAATGCTGGTGAGACTTGGCGCTACCTCCCTACACTCGCGCTTGGGCAGAGTTTAACGGACTATTTGTCTGCTGCGATTCAGGCAGGGCGCGTGAATACTGCGAAGCTGCTTTGGTACGGCCAGCTGTCTGATTTTCCGTATAACGACAATAATGGCATGTTCCAAGCTTGGGTCGGCTTGCGTGATGCCAAGTTTAGTTTTGATACTAACTGGCCACCATTAACTAACCTTCAATTGGATTTGTTATTCCAAAATGAAGCGATGCATATTGACTCAAAAGCAGCCACGCTTATGGGCGTAAAAGGTAAACGAATTACGGGTCGCATCCCTGAGCTCCGAGGCGATGGGCACCTAGAAATTGAAGCGAAAGCGGCGGGAAGTGGCAGTGCCGTCCGTGACTATATGATGGCGACACCTTTAGTTGGCTCGGTTGGTGCCGCGTTGACTGCGGTTCAAGTTAGTGGTCAAGTCGACGCGGATTTTCAGTTATACATTCCATTTTCCGAAGATCCAACGCCATCGAGAGCATGGGGTTATGCGGAACTTAAAGACAACCATGTTGAGATAGATGCGCCGCCGATGACACTAGAAAAAGTGTCGGGAAAAATCGCATTTGATAACGACCTAGTGAACGCGAAAGGACTATCCGCAACACTACTAGACCAGCCGATAACGCTTGATTTTGATGGTCAAAATTCAGGTAAAGGCTATGGCGTGAATATCGATGCTATCGGTGACTGGACGATGGCACCGCTGGAGCCTTATGTAGGTGAGCGCTTTGTCAGTGGGCTAAAGGGGCACGCGCCTTGGAGTTTAGATGTCGACCTACAGCTCAATGATGTTGGCTTTACCTATCAATTAGACTTGAATGCCAATTTGGTGACTCTCGCCAGTGAATATCCTTACCCATTAAAGAAAGCATTTGGTGAGGCAGGGAAAGCAAGATTACAGGCTTCTGGTAACCAGCAAGCTATCTCGGCGCGATTACAGCTTCCTTCTGTGAAGTATCAAACTGAAATTGATATCACAAAAGAAACGCCAGTATTGAAAGCGACCAACTTAGTGCTGGGTAAAGGTGGTTTCAAAATTAGTCCTATTGTTGGACATGATTTTCAAGTTCGCTCAGATCGGTTTAGCTTTGATGAGTGGAGCGCTCTCGCTAAGCAGCCACCAAGCACTAAAAAGGCGCTTTTGGATGATTTGAATACCCCAACGATTCCGTTACCGACACGCGTTTACATTGAAGCGAAAGAGTTGACGCTTGCTGGTATTGAGTGGCATGACGTCGACTTTAATGCTCGCCATAAGCAAGGTGGCTGGCAGTTTGAGCTGGATAGCCAAGAAGCGAAAGGGCAGGCTAATTACAGTGATGATAACCAGCTTTACGTTGCGCTAAAACGATTGCACATTTACTTGCCATCACTCAATGAAGCATCAGATAAAGATGAGCCAATCATATTGCAGGAGGACTTGTCTGCACCATTAGTGAGCGAGTTTGACCGTGACTTCTTTAACTCTCTGCCTGACAGTAAGCTTAAGATTGATGATTTTTGGTTCCAAGGCTATAAAGTGGGCAAGGTCGATATGGACGTGTCTCGCCAAGGGAACAAGTTAGTTTGGAATAAGCTCAATCTTAGTAGTGGCAGCAATACCATTAATATAGATGGTGATTGGATGGTGGCTGGCGAGCAAAGTAGAAGCCACGTTAATCTTAGCGTTGAGGGCGAGAATAATAGCGATTTGATGGAGCGGTTTGGGATTACTTCTGGTATCCAACGTGCGCCTTTTGAACTGAACTCTACGTTGTCATGGGACGGAGCGCCTTGGTCAATGCGGGTGGATACGGTAAATGGAGAGATTAAAACCAAGCTAGGCAAAGGGGTGATTTCTGATGTCAGTGGTGCGGCTCGTTTATTAGGGTTATTTAGTTTGGACTCTATCATCCGTAAGATGCAGCTCGACTTTACCGACGTGTTTGATAAAGGGATGGCTTTTAATTCCATTACCGGTAGTGGCAAGATACGCGATGGTATTTTTGTGACTAACGACATTGAAATGGATGCCGTTGCAGGCGAAATGAAAATAAAAGGCTTAGCCGATTTATCAGCTCAAACGGTGGATGCTGAAGTGAACTTCACTCCAGACATGACATCAGGGATCCCTATTATTACCGCGTTTGCCGTGACGCCACAAACAGCATTGGTTGTCTTGGCAGTAACGACAGTCATTTCACCTGTGGTTGAAGTTGTCACTCAGGTGAATTACTCAGTGAAAGGAAAGCTCGACTCACCTGTCGTGAGTGAGATATCGCGAAGTAAGGGGGAATACACACTCCCTGATGATTTAAAAAAGGAGAAAAAGTAATCCATGAGCAAGGAACGCTTCGGTATTATTCAAATGACTTCGGGTCCAGATCCTAAACAGAACTTAGCCTTTATAGACAAGCAGGTTCAGTTTCTTGCCAGCAAAGGGGCAACATGGATTCTCACGCCGGAAAATTCACTGGTGTTTGGTAAAAGAGAAGAGTATCACCACTACGCAGAGCCGCTTGGAAAAGGGGAATTACAGCAGCAGTTAGCGGCTATAGCCAAAGCTAATAACGTGAATCTAATTGTGGGTAGTTTCCCAATTCGACGCTCTGAGACAGAGGTGAGTACCACGACATTAGTGTATGACGGTAACGGGCAGCGATTAAATCACTATGATAAGCTGCACATGTTTGATGTCGATGTTGATGATGGGTTTCAGCGATATAGAGAATCTGAGACATTCAAACCCGGCAACAGCATGGCCATGGTACCAGTGAATTTTGGTGCGATAGGCCTGACAATTTGCTATGACTTGCGCTTTCCTCATCTTTATAGTGCATTACGAGCGCAAGGTGCCACTGTGATTGTCGTGCCAGCCGCATTTACCGCGGTGACCGGGCAAGCGCATTGGGAAGTGTTGCTGCGAGCGCGAGCAATAGAAAATCAATGTTGGATCGTAGCGGCGAATCAGTGTGGTACGCATCCTTGTGGCCGCGAAACCTGGGGTCACTCGATGGTGATTTCTCCATGGGGAGAAATACAAGGTCAACTGGAAGGTCAGGTTGGCACCATCATTGCCGATTTAAATTTTGATGTTGTTAATGAAGTCAGGCAAACCATGCCTGTTGCGAAACATATTCGCTTCGAACAACATCTACACTCATTACCATAATAAGAGTATGAATATGGAACGCATAGAAGATGCGCTACTTGGGCCAACAGGTCTTACAGAGCAAGATATCGAAGCTACACTAGCCAGCATTGCGACTCGCCAGATCGACTATGCGGATATTTACTTTCAGTCTAGCTGGCATGAATCTCTAGTTCTTGAAGATAGTATTATTAAAGATGGCTCGTTCAATATCGACCGTGGTGTTGGTGTGCGTGCCGTTACGGGTGAAAAAACGGGTTTTGCCTATTCTGACCAATTGACCCTCGACGGGTTAAAGCAAAGTGCGATGGCGGCACGTGGTATTGCTCAGCAAGGGAAAAGCGCTTCAGTTAAGGCGTTGACTCGACGCGATAATCAAGTGTATTACGCAGCGGTTAACCCGCTAGAAAGTTGGGAAAAACAACAAAAAACAGAGCTATTAAAAGAGTTGGATGCTTACATCCGTACTAAGGAGCCTCTGGTGAGTGAGGTTTCGGTTAGCTTAAGCGGTGTCTATGAGCAGATGTTGGTTGCGGCAACGGATGGGACACTAGCTGGGGACGTTAGACCTTTGGTTCGTTTATCTATTAGTGTGCTAGCTCAGAAAGGCGATCGTCGAGAGCGCGGCAGTGCTGGTGGTGGTGGTCGTTACGGTTATGACTTTTTTATCTCAGATGAAAATGGCAGACAAGTCGCTTATCACTATGCCGATGAAGCTATCCGTCAGGCGCTAGTTAACCTAGAAGCGATTGATGCTCCAGCTGGCACCATGCCAGTGGTATTGGGATCAGGTTGGCCAGGTGTCTTATTGCATGAAGCGGTGGGTCATGGTTTAGAAGGGGACTTTAACCGCAAAGAGTCATCGGTTTTCTCGGGTAAACTGGGTCAGCAAGTGACCTCTAAGCTTTGCACCATTGTTGATGATGGTACGCTTAAAGATTTGCGTGGTTCACTCAATGTGGATGACGAAGGGGTACACGGTCAGTACAACACCTTAATCGAAAATGGTGTGTTAAAAGGCTACATGCAAGATAAGTTGAATGCACGCTTAATGGGTGTGAATCCAACGGGTAATGCCCGCCGAGAATCTTACGCTCATTTACCTATGCCGCGCATGACGAATACTTACATGTTGCCAGGGCAACATACACCGGAAGAAATCATTTCGACAGTGAAAAAGGGTCTATACGCGCCTAACTTTGGTGGTGGCCAGGTCGATATCACATCGGGTAAGTTCGTTTTCTCTGCCTCTGAGGCATACTTGATTGAGGATGGTAAAATTACCACTCCAGTGAAAGGGGCAACCTTGATTGGCTCTGGCATTGAAGCGATGCAACAGGTGTCGATGGTAGGTAATGATCTAAGCCTAGACCGAGGCGTTGGCGTGTGTGGTAAGGCAGGTCAAAGCGTGCCTGTTGGCGTTGGTCAGCCAAGTCTGAAAATCGATGCGCTTACCGTGGGTGGCACAGACTAAATTTATGTGAAGTCACTATAACGCCGTTGGGTAACTAGTGATAAGATCTTGAAAATCGCGGCTTAATGCCGCGATTTTTATTGAAGTCGGCTTAATAATAGACACTATCCTACAGGACACAGGACACAGGACACAGGACACAGGACACAGGACACAGGACACAGGACCCAGGACCCAGGACCTACAAATTCTCTTCCGCATATTCAGCCAGTCGGCTTCGAACCACACCATTTAAATGTATATTGGCGCTACCTGAAAAGTTTTTGAATCGTTCTACCATGTAGGTAAGCCCTGAAGTGACAGGGGTAAGGTAATGAGAGTCTATTTGCGCAAGGTTACCTGAACAGACAATTTTTGTTCCTTCGCCACAACGAGTGATGATGGTTTTAATTTGCGATGCTGTAAGGTTTTGGCACTCGTCGAGCAACACAAAGGCATTTTGTATCGAGCGCCCTCGCATAAAGTTAATCGATTTAAATTGAATATTGGCTTTGTCGCAAATGTATTTTAATGATCCTTCGGTGCAATGATCATGCTTGTGCAGTGCTTCCAGCGTATCCGTAATCGCTGCCAGCCATGGCATCATTTTTTCTTCTTCGCTACCAGGAAGAAAACCTATCGACTCGCCAATATCTGGCGTGTTACGTGTCACGATGATTTTATCAAACATGCTTCTTTCTATGGTCATTTCAAGCGCAGCTGCCATCGCGAGTAGTGTTTTACCACTCCCTGCCGCGCCAGTTAAAATAACGAGATCGATATCAGGGTCAAGCAAGGCATCCATTGCCATTCCCTGGTAAGTGTTTTTCGGGCGAATCCCCCAAGCTTGGCGAGACAGCAAGCGCTCATGACTGAGGTCTTTTATGGTGATGTCTTCCTCATGAATATCCGCGACCCTACCAGCAAAGTCACTCTCTTCATCAACCAGATATTGATTCACATATGAAGGGGCGATGGCATCTCTATTGATCGTATGGAAGGTGTTGCTGCCAAGTACACTGGTCTCTACGTTTTCAATGCCATCCCAAAAATCGCCCGGTATTTTTTGAAAGCCTTTTGTCAGATATTCCACATCATCAATGAGCTGGTCGGTACGATAGTCTTCGACAAACAATACGCCGGCACCTTTAGCTCTCAGTCTCATATTGATGTCTTTGGTGACTAGGATGATATCGCGCGGTGCACGTTTGTTCTGCAAGTATAGGACGGCGTTCAGGATTCGATTGTCGCCTTCTTTGTCGGCAAATGCTTTGAAGGTTTCTTGCAGCATATAATCAGCCAATATGGAGATAGTGCCAGTTGCTTGCTGCTCGTGGGAGAAGGGAATTCCTTCAGATATTTCATCGGGCGTGGCGTCTTTAAAAAGATTCTCAAGTGCCCGAATAGCGACACGAGCGTCACGAGCAACGTCGCGTTTACTGTCTTTTATTCGGTCGAGTTCTTCTAATACCGTCATTGGAATGACAACATCGTGTTCTTTAAATGAATAAATAGCGAAGGGTTCGTGGAGAAGGATATTGGTATCGAGAACAAAAATTTTACGGTCGGTGTCGCCCATAGAGTCTCCTTGCCGCATTCCGCGGTTGTCCTGGCAAGTTGCTCACAGCTGAGACGAATCAGGTTTTGGATCCTCGCTGGCTCGTCTGTGTACACGGTGAGTCAACTTTGGTTGCTTCAATCAAAACTAATAAGATTGAATGGCTTATCCTTGTATACGTTCACAAGTCCATAATGGTTTAACATCTTTGTAACGTTTACACTTTCAGTATAAGTGAAAATTCTCACCTTACCGTTAACAAATGCCACTATTTTTTTTCAGTTTTATGTCAACGTGACCAAAACAAAAAAAACTGAGGTTTTCCGTGCAATTGGCGTGACCTAAATCACGCCTTCAAGTAAGATGAGCGACCTTTCATCAAGTGGTAGGAATGCGCAATTTTTGTGTCATCATCTACTATTATTTGGGCGGAGTTGTGAGCTCAATAGTGACTCTGAGCTACCGCCAAATAACCGCAAAAGATATCGAAAAGAGTGAGGTATTCGTTCTATGACATTTGCTTTAGGGCAGCGCTGGATTAGCGATACGGAAAGTGATTTAGGTTTGGGTACGGTCGTCGCATTGGATGCGAGAACAGTATCATTGATGTTTGCTGCATCGGAAGAAAACCGTGTTTATGCACGTAGTGATGCACCGGTAACCCGAGTCATTTTTAATGTCGGCGATGTTATAGATAGCCAAGAAGGCTGGTCTTTAGAAGTTGCGGATGTGTCGGAAGACCAAGGCGTTTTGACTTATATTGGTACGCGCCAAGACACGCAAGACACAGATGTGGCCTTGCGTGAGATCTTTTTAAGCAACCATATTCGTTTTAACAAGCCACAAGATAAATTGTTCGCAGGGCAAATTGACCGTATGGACAATTTTGTGTTGCGTTATCGTGCACTGACCAATCAACATCAGCAGCATAAAAGCCCAATGCGTGGTCTTTGTGGTATGCGAGCTGGTTTGATTCCACATCAACTTTTCATTGCTCATGAAGTTGGGCGTCGTCATGCGCCTCGCGTATTGCTAGCTGATGAAGTTGGCCTAGGTAAAACGATTGAAGCGGGTATGATCATTCATCAGCAGGTGTTATCTGGCCGTGCTGAGCGTGTCCTTATTGTGGTCCCAGAAACCCTACAGCATCAATGGTTAGTTGAAATGATGCGCCGTTTTAATCTTCACTTCTCAATCTTTGATGAAGAGCGCTGTATTGAAGCGTACGCCGAGGCGGATAACCCATTTGATACTCAACAGTTTGTGCTGTGTTCATTGGATTTCTTGCGTAAGAGTCGCAAGCGTTTTGAGCAAGCCTTGGAAGGTGAGTGGGATCTATTGGTTGTCGATGAGGCGCACCATTTAGAGTGGAGCCAAGAAAAACCAAGTCGTCAGTATCAAGTTATCGAAGCATTAGCCGAAAAGACACCTGGTGTATTACTGCTTACTGCCACACCAGAGCAACTAGGACGTGAAAGCCACTTTGCTCGTTTACGCTTGTTAGATGCTGACCGTTTCTTTGATTATGACGCGTTTGTAAAAGAAGAAGATCAGTATGCTCCGGTTGCAGATGCGGTTACCGCTCTGTTCTCTGGAGAAAAATTGGCCAATGAAGCCAAGAATCAAATTACAGAATTGCTTTCGGAACAAGACGTAGAGCCTTTGTTTAACGTCTTAGAAAGTGGCGCGGATGATGATGAAAAAAGCACGGCACGTCAGGAACTGATTGATAACCTGATGGACCGACATGGCACGGGACGCGTACTGTTTAGAAATACGCGTGCGGCGATTAAAGGTTTTCCAACGCGTAATGTGAATTTGGTTCCTATGCCTATTCCACAGCAATACACCACTTCAATGCGTGTATCTGGCATGATTGGCGGCAAAATGGCTCCAGAAGCTCGCGCGATGAAGATGCTTTACCCAGAAGAGATCTTCCAAGAGTTTGAAGGTGAAGATTCAAGTTGGTGGCAGTTCGATTCACGTGTGAATTGGTTGATTGAAAAAATCCAAGCAAAACGCAGTGAAAAGATTCTGGTTATCGCATCACGCTCAAGCACGGCCTTGCAGCTTGAACAGGCACTTCGTGAGCGAGAAGGCATTCGCGCGACTGTGTTCCATGAAGGCATGTCAATTCTGGAGCGTGATAAAGCGGCGGCTTACTTTGCTCAGGAAGAGGGTGGTGCTCAGGTACTAATTTGTAGTGAGATTGGTTCTGAAGGTCGTAACTTCCAGTTTGCTAATCAACTGGTTATGTTTGATTTGCCATTTAACCCGGATTTGCTTGAGCAACGTATTGGCCGTTTGGACCGTATTGGACAAAGTCGCGACATTGACGTGCATGTACCGTACCTAGAGGGGACTTCTCAGGCGATCCTGGCGCGTTGGTTTGATGAAGGGTTGAACGCTTTTGCTGAAACCTGCCCAACGGGTCGAATGGTCTATGACCGTTACCAAGAGTCGATTGTAAATATGCTAGCCTCTGGTGATGTGACTGAATTGGACGAGGTTATTGAAGGTTCGCGTCAATATAATCAAGAGCTGAAGCACGACCTAGAGCAGGGGCGTGACCGTTTATTAGAGATGCACTCTAATGGTGGCGAAGCGGCGCAAAAAATAGCGGATGATATTAAAGCGACCGATGGTGATACTAACCTGGTGACTTTCGCGTTAAGCTTATTTGATACTATCGGCTTAAACCAAGATGACAAAGGTGAAAACGCTTTGGTGGTCACGCCATCTGAGCACATGATGGTACCAAGTTATCCTGGTTTGCCCTATGAAGGTGCAACCATTACCTTCGACCGCGATACTGCGCTATCTCGTGAAGATATGAACTTCATTAGTTGGGAGCACCCAATGATTCAAGGCGGTATCGATCTGCTGATGAGTGAAGGCGTTGGTACGTGTGCCGTTTCATTGCTGAAGAATAAGGCGTTGCCTGTCGGAACTATTTTGCTTGAGTTGGTGTACGTGGTGGACGCACAAGCGCCTAAACGTAGTGGTATTAGCCGATTCTTGCCACCAGAGCCGATTCGCTTGATGATCGATGGACGAGGTAATGATTTGTCTGCTCAAGTAGAGTTTGAAGGCTTTAACCGTCAGTTAAGCCCTGTTAATCGTCACTTAGCGAGCAAGCTCGTGACATCGGTTCAAGGTGAAGTCGTACGTTTGATTGAAGCGGGTAATGCGGTCGTGGAGCCTAAGCTTACACAAGCGAAAGAGCAGGCGCACAAGGCCATGTACTCTAGTCTCAATGGTGAACTGGAGCGTCTTCAGGCATTGAAAGCGGTAAACCCAAATATTCGCGATGAAGAGATCGAGGCGATTGATACTCAGATTAAAGCGTTAGATGGTTATATCAATAACGCACAATTGCAGTTGGACTCGCTACGTCTGATTGTTGTGAGCCACAACTAAGCTGGCATGATAATAAAAAATGCAGCGTTTGCTGCATTTTTTGTTTCCGCGCTTTGTATCGGATAAAGGTCCACCACCAAGTGTTACCTTCATCTATATCTATCTCCCTTAATCATCGGTAATGACTATGGCGATGCTAAGCTACACCCCACCCACTGACCCTTGGATTGATATCGTTTATGAAGATGAAGACATCCTGGCGGTAAATAAGCCCTCTGGATTGTTATCAGTGCCAGGGAGAGCCGCTGAGCACTACGATAGTATGTGGAGCCGTCTGCATGCAGAATACCCTGAGATCCAAGTGGTGCATCGGCTTGATATGTCGACATCGGGGTTGATGCTACTGGCAAAAAATAAGCCAGCAGAGTGTGCGATCAAGAAGCAATTTCAATATCGACTGACCCATAAAATCTACTATGCGCGAGTATGGGGCACGCCTGAAATAAAAGAGGGGTTGATTGATGAGCCTCTGATTTGCGATTGGCCGAATAGACCAAGGCAAAAAGTATGTTATCAAGACGGTAAGCCATCACAGACCTACTATCAGGTGGTGGCAGAAGAAGGGAAAACCAGCATCGTGCGCTTGTTTCCGATTACTGGCCGCTCTCATCAGTTACGTGTACATTTGTTGGCAATCGGGCATCCGATTGTGGGGGATGAGTTTTATGCGCATGATGAAGCAAAGCAGTATTCAGACACGTTGGCACTTCATGCTACGGAGCTTTCTTTTTATCATCCAGAAACGTTGGCGCTGAGTTCTATTTTTGTCCCGTGTGAGTTTTATCCGCAAGCGGAAAAAATGGTGATTGAACATTTTGACCCTGCGCCAGTTTTACCGGATTATAAAACTCTACCCAAATGTTAATTTGACCGGATTGAGACTATCGGTCAGTGCTAGTTAAGGATGCTCTATGACCGATACACATCACGATTTATCTAAACAACCGTCCTATGAAAAGTGTTTGAACTCGCCTGAACCTAGTGCACCAACGGTGGTGTTTTTGGACCGAGATACTATCCCGTCTCATATTAAAATAGCGCCTTTATCGTTTGAACATCAGTGGTTGAGTTATCCCGACACCACGCCGTCCCAGATTGCAGAGCGGATTGTGGATGCGGATATTATCGTGACGAATAAAGTGGTACTAAGTGAAGAGGTGTTAGCGCAGGCAAGCAAGTTACAGCACATTGCAGTGACGGCAACGGGCGTTAATAATGTTGATCTTTCTTACTGCCAGTCTCGGGGTATCGCCGTTTCTAATATTCAAGGTTATGCGACTCAATCGGTTCCCGAACACGTGATAGGGCTATTGTTTGCTTTGTTTCGAAACATTAGCGCTTATCATAATGATATTGCTCAAGGTGAGTGGCAGAAACAGGGTAAGTTTTGTTTCTTTACGCACCTGATTCGAGACGTGGCTGGGTCAACCTTGGGTATTATCGGCTCAGGTACACTGGGACAAGCAACGGCCAAGCTGGCGTCCGCGGTAGGGATGAAGGTGGTGTTTGCTGAGCGAAAAGGCGCATCGGAGGTTCGAGCGGGCTATCAGACGTTTGATAGCGTCCTTAAACAGTCTGATGCAGTGTGTTTGTTGTGTCCTTTGACAGAGTCCACCGTAAATCTGATTGATAAGCACGAACTCGAGTTAATGAAGTCAACGGCGGTGCTAATTAATACCGGACGGGGTGGTTTAGTCAATGAACACGCGTTAGTGGATGCGTTGCAACAAGGTGTGATAGCGGGCGCTGGCGTCGATGTGTTTACTCAAGAGCCCGCCCCAGAAGATAACCCTTTGATCGTAAATAAAGACATGCCCACATTGCTATTAACGCCTCATGTGGCATGGGGAAGTGACTCTTCGCTACAAAAGCTCTGCAATATATTGGTTGATAATCTAGAGGCCTTTCAACAAGGCTCAGTATTAAACCGTGTTGTGTAATTTATTTCGTTGCTAGAGTGTTGACGTGAAAGCCTTAGCATAGACAGCGTTGTTTTAGCGTTAAAAAAGGTAGCAGATGCTACCTTTTTTTGTGGCAATAATCTTTGGGTCAGTCGGCTTGTGGTTTGACAACTAAAACGTTAATCGGGGAGTTTTGCACTACTTTACTCGCCACAGAGCCAAGCACCACTTTATCAATTTTTGAGCGTTTATGGCTTGGCATAACGATTAAGTCTGCTCCAAGGCGTTCAGCAAAATCTAATATGGTGGCGTAGGGTTTGCCTTCGGCGACGTGAACTTTAAAGATCACTTCATCATCAATATGCTGATCAGCGAATGCCTTAAGTTGTGCTTTTACATCGCTTTTCATTTTGGCCGCTGCATCTTTAGGAAAGTATGTGGCGACCATCGACATGTGAATGCCTGGTAGCACATTCAGGAGATGGATTTCCGCATTGGAATGTTTGGCGTGCCACACCGCGATCTCTACAGCTTTATCGGAAAAGCCTTTGTCATTTAGATCGACAGGAACAAGGATCTGTTTATACATGTGATTTCTCTTCTTAATTCACGCTAGGTGAGGTCGCTTTGTCCTTACTAAGGCTCCCACTTATAGGGAGCCCTATCTGTCTTACGCGCTTAACGCTTCCCTACGAGCACGACGTTTTTGATTCATAGCCATGGCTAAGAGTATGAGTAGCGCTGGTAGAAACATCCATTCTTTCATTGGTCGTTCCGCATCTTGTATGATGGATTGGATTTCCCAATCAAAATCAAGTCCAGAAGCTTCCGCAGGGCTACCAAACTCAACCATGTCGATAATCATCTTACCGTCATTTTCTGTGAGCATGAGTCCCATAGAGGCGATTCTATCTTCAGCTGTGGTGGCGCTGTCATCAAATGGTAGGCGAACCGTTTTTTCTACGGCTTTGCCATCAAAGGTTTCACCACCTACTCGTAATTCGATGGATTGTCCAACATTTAGCTGTTCAGTGATTTGCGCTATCTCAATCCCAGGTGAAACAACTTTTGCAGGGTAGACCATATCCCACCAAAATCCGGGCCTGAAGAAGGTGAAAGTTAGCACTAATAGTAATACCGTTTCCCACCATTTATTTTTGGTTAACCACCATCCTTGGGTCGCCGCTGAGAAAATGAGCATAGCGATGATGGATGAAATGACGGTGAGTGCTAAGTGCCACCATGAATCAATACCCATTAACAGGAGCTGAGTATTAAAAATGAACATGAATGGCAAAATAGCGGTACGAATATCGTAGGTAAAGCCTTGTATACCCGTACGAATTGGGTCTGACTTAGCGATTGCAGCAGCGGCAAAGGCAGCGAGACCAACCGGAGGGGTATCATCGGCCAAAATACCAAAGTAGAAAACAAATAGATGGACGGCAATAAGAGGAATAATCAGACCATGAGCTGCGCCTAAGGTGACAATCACCGGTGCCATCAGGGTTGATACCACAATATAGTTGGCCGTAGTGGGTAAGCCCATACCGAGAATCAAGCTAATGACCGCAGTAAACAACAACATCAAAATGATGCTGCCACCGGAAATAAACTCAACGAAGTCGGTCATGACAAGACCAATACCCGTTAAGGTAACGACACCAACGACAATACCCGCCGCTGCTGTCGCGACGCCTATACCGATCATGTTGCGAGCACCAGATACCATGCTTTCGGCAAGGTCAACAAATCCTGCTTTTGCCTGTTGTGCAACATCATCCGATTTACTCATTATCGCGATCAGCGGACGTTGAGTTATCAAGATGAAAATCATAAAGACGGTTGCCCAGAATGCGGATAGCCCTGGAGAGAATCGCTCAACAGTGAGACACCATACTAGGACGACAATTGGCAGTAAAAAGTGTAAACCAGACTTGATGGTTGGCCCTGGATCTGGGACTTCGGTTAACTCGGCATCAATCTCCATTACGCCTTCTTTGGCGTAACGGGCAGAGATTCTAAGTAAGCCGATATAAGAAATGAGGAGCGCTACGCCAACAATCGGTGTTGCGGCATCACCAAATACCCCTTTAGTCCAGCCAATCCCATAATAGACGGCGGCACTAATGACGCAAAGTCCTAAAATGGTGCCCGTAAATGATAATAGGCTTTGAACCAGTGTCGGGTTATGGCGGCGAGGTAGTCCTGTCATACCAGCTTTGCAGGCTTCTAAATGCACGATATAAATTAGGGCAATGTAGGAAATGAGCGCGGGAAGTAGTGCCGCCTTGATCACTTCTACATAGGAGATACCCACATACTCAACCATTAGAAATGCCGCAGCACCCATGATTGGTGGAGTCAGTTGCCCATTGGTGGAAGCGGCAACTTCAACAGCACCGGCTTTGGTACCAGGGAAACCCACTCGCTTCATTAATGGGATAGTAAAGGTACCTGTGGTCACCACGTTGGCGATGGATGAACCTGAGACCAGTCCAGATAGGCCAGAGGCAACAACTGCCGCTTTTGCTGGACCGCCACGCATATGCCCTAGTAAAGAGAACGCAACTTTAATGAAGTAAGCACCAGCACCTGCTCGTTCCAGCATCGCACCAAAGAGTACAAACAAGAAAACAAAGGAGGTGGATACACCTAGAGCGACGCCGAACACCCCTTCAGTAGTAAGCCAAAGGTGTGACATGGCTTTGTTTAAACTTGCCCCTTTATGCGCGATGACATCAGGCATATAAGGACCACCAAAGGTGTACAGCAGAAATACTGCCGCAACCACCATGAGCGGAGGCCCTAATGCACGTCGTGTCGCCTCAAGGAGTAAGATCATCCCAGTGACTGCCGCGACAATATCCATGGTCGTAGGCGCACCAGAACGTTCAGCTAGTTGGGTATAAAAGAGAAAGATATAAGCGGCAGAAAAGCTGCCCAATAATGCTAATACCCAATCTATTGCAGGAATTCGGTCTCTTGGGGAGGATTTCATCGCTGGATAAGCGGTGAAAGCTAAGAAAATAGCGAACGTTAAATGTATTGAACGCGCTTCAGTATCATTGAGAACGGCAAAATTAAAAATAAATGGCAGCGGAGAAGCATACCAAAGTTGAAATAGCGACCAACACAAAGGAACAAACCAGAGGATCTTTGCTGGTATTCCTTGTGGGCTTCGTGCTCCAGTATCGGCTTGCGCGACCATTTCTTGCACATCTTGCGACGGTTGTGATGTCTGCGTCATGTACTTTATCCTTTATTATTCATGGTCCAATGTTTCCCAACAACGGATTATCCCTTTTTACTTGTAGCGGTGGTGAGTCGGTGCGCTTAATACCATCCCATCGTTTCTTATGTCGATTGAGATTTAGTGAGCATTACCAACTTGTCTCTGCAAGTCATTTAGGTATAGAACCCTGTTTCGCCCCTAATAGTGTAGTCAATGGATGCGAAGGTGTGGTTGTTGTTGTGTATGTTTGGCTAGAAAGTAGTGGGCTGTGAACGTTGAGCCCAAGTAGCCAAACCAGATAAGAAATCTGGTTTCATTTATTTTGAGTAATATTATTTACGAAAAACAGTAGGGAAGCGATGCTTCCCTACTTGGAGTATTACTTAAGAAGACCGACTTCTTTGTAGTACTTCTCAGCACCTGGATGAAGAGGGATAGAAAGCCCTGCTTTAACCATGTCTTCTTTTTTCAGGTTTGCAAATGCTGGGTGCAAACGCTTGAAGGTATCAAAATTTTCAAAGACAGCTTTTGCAACATTGTAAGCGACTTCGTCAGACACGTCTGATGTTGTCACCATTGTTGCCGCTACACCAAAACTCTTCACGTCTTGATCTGAGCCGCGATACATACCTGCCGGAACAGAGCTGTATGCGTAGTATGGGTTGGCTGAAACGATTTCGTCGACTTCAACACCCGTCGCTGGGATCAGGCGAGCATCACAAGATGTCGTTGCTTCTTTGATTGATCCATTTGGATGACCGACAACGTAAACAAACGCGTCAATTTTGTTGTCACACAGAGCTTGTGAGCGCTCAGAGCCTTTTAACTCAGAGGCCAATTTGAAGTCACTGTTTGTCCAACCCATGGCATCCATTACCACGCCCATAGTTGCACGGTCACCAGAACCAGGGTTACCAATGTTGACTCGCTTACCTTTTAGGTCGCTAACATTTTCAATGCCAGAATCAGCGCGAGCAATGATATTGAAAGGTTCTGTGTGCAGAGAGAACATAGCACGAAGTTTTTTGTAAGGACCTTGGTCTTCAAATTTGCTCGTACCGTTATAGCCATGGTATTGCCAATCCGATTGAACAACACCAAAATCTAGCTCACCAGCACGCATCGTGTTCACGTTGTAAATTGAACCGCCAGTTGACTCAACAGAGCAACGAATATTGTGGTCTTTACGACCTTTATTTACCAACTTACAAATGGCACCGCCAGTAGGGTAATAAACCCCAGTTACTGACCCCGTACCAATAGTGATAAACTCTTGAGCATTAACTGCACCAGCGCCCATGACTGCTGCTGCAATAGCGCCGATTTTGATAAGTTTCTTCAATGCCATGAATTTCCCTTCCTTTATTCATTACTAACCCTGAATAACTATAGTCGTCTTCAGAGGTTTCCTATGCGGAAACGGCATCTTTTTCAATCCGTTTGTTGAAAAAGTAGCGCAATCATACCAAATAATTTGGAAGAAAATTATCATATTGTTAATAAAAATAGGTGATTTATCTGTGCCAGAAGGTTGTAGGGGAGTTGATGTGTGGTGGTATAAATTATTTAAAACAATAAGTTAAGTGTATTTTTGGAATCGGTGTTGGATTATTTAAGATGTGATGTGTATCACGAAACCCTATGTTCCGTGACACATTATTCTGAATGTTACTGTTTGAAATTAGCCCGCGTATTCGAATAAATCGCAGACTGAGTCAAAGAGTTGTTCGGTGGTAATGTTGAGCGTAGGCGTGATAAAAATAGTATCGTCGCCAGCAACAACACCAAGAATCCCTTCTGCTTTACCAAGGGAGTCAAGTAGCCTTGCTATAAGCTGTGCCGCGCCAGGTCCCGTGTGAATGACAACAATCGCGTTGTTATGATCAATATCAAGTACGAGTTCGCGTAGTGAACTAGAAACCGTCGGTACCCCAAGCTCTGCGGGTAAGCAGTAGACCATTTCCATTTTTGCATTTCTTGTTCTCACTGCGCCGAACTTTGTTAGCATGCGTGACACTTTTGATTGGTTGATGTTTTCAAACCCTTCAATTTTTAGTGCATCAACGATCTCGCCTTGTGAGCCAAAGCGTTCTTCTTTTAGCAGTGCTTTAAATGCACGAACGAGATTGTCTTGTTTATCATTATTGCGCATAAACGCCTCTTAAATTGGTCCGACTTGCAGTGATCCGTCTATTGTTGCACAGAACCCGTTTGTTGACCAAATAATCCATAGTTTATGTCGACAGTATCACTATTATTTATAGCTAAATAAAGTGCTATAACTCCATAAAAACCAAGAAAAAAAGAAGGTTATTATTCGAGGGATATCGTGCTAATTTAGTAGCACGTGTTTGGTGAGTTGCGCGACCTCGCAAAGCTGAGGTTAATTGATTGTAATCGATTAGTGAATATTATAGATTTTCTTTAACTGATGAAAAATTACCCTACAAAACTATTAATAAGAGAACCTCTCTCAAGGAGAACGCCCATGAAAGTAGCTGTCATTGGTGCCGCAGGTGGCATCGGTCAAGCTTTAGCCCTTCTATTGAAAAACCGCCTTCCTGCGGGTTCAGATTTAGCTCTTTACGACATTGCACCAGTCACTCCAGGCGTTGCCGCTGACTTAAGTCATATACCCACTCCGGTTTCTATTAAAGGTTATGCTGGTGAAGATCCTACACCTGCTTTAGAAGGTGCGGATGTTGTACTGATTTCAGCTGGTGTGGCTCGTAAGCCTGGAATGGATCGTTCAGATCTGTTTAATGTAAATGCTGGGATCGTCAAGTCTTTGGCGGAGCGTATTGCGGCAGTATGTCCAGAAGCGTGTATCGGGATTATCACGAATCCAGTGAATACAACGGTACCTATTGCAGCAGAAGTGCTGAAAAAAGCCGGCGTTTATAATAAGCGTAAGCTGTTTGGTATTACGACATTGGATGTTATCCGCTCTGAAACGTTTGTTGCTGGCTTAAAAGATAAAGATCCTGGTGATATTCGTGTGCCTGTTATTGGTGGTCACTCTGGTGTGACAATTCTTCCTTTACTATCTCAAGTAGAAGGTGTGGAATTCACCGCTGAAGAAGTAGAAGCGTTGACTAAACGTATTCAAAATGCCGGTACTGAAGTCGTAGAAGCGAAAGCGGGTGGCGGTTCGGCAACTTTGTCTATGGGACAAGCAGCATGTCGATTTGGTCTAGCGCTAGTGAAAGGCCTACAAGGTGAAGAGAATGTCATTGAATGCGCTTACGTTGAAGGCGAAGGTGAACATGCGCCATTCTTTGCACAGCCAGTGAAACTGGGTAAAGACGGCGCGGAAGCAATCCTAAGCTACGGCGAATTGAGCGACTACGAGAAAGCAGCGCTTGATGGCATGCTAGAAACGTTGAATAAAGATATTGAACTTGGTATTGAGTTCGCTAAGTAAACAATCTTGCTGTAGAAAACATGTCTAATAGTAAAACCGATCTTTTATAGATCGGTTTTTTTGATCTATACCCTAGTTATGTCGGGATACGACTAAAAAAAGGAAGGGGTATGGATATCAAAGACGTTAGCCAAGGTATGTGGGTTGAGTCCCAACATGGGGTAGGGCAAGTGCTGGTGGTTGATGAAGTCTCGGGATCGGTGCTCATTGCACCTTCAGGTAGTGAGTTGCAATGGGCACTGTCAATTGATGAGATTGACGAAAACCTACAACTTCATAATGGTTGCGACCAATACTATTAACTGAAATCACGTTACTGGAATAAATAGAGACAAAAGAGAATACAGCATTCTCTTTTGTCTCTATTTATTTTAACTAGCGAAGATACCGGAAATGTTATGCGCTTCGTTTAACGGCCATATAGGCTAATGCGACAAGTGCGTCTTTGTAAACACTCTCAGGAAGCACTGTGAGCTCTGCAATCGCTTTGTCAGCTTCTTTGTAGGCTTGCTCTTCCGTATAGGATAACGAGCCAACACGCTTCATTGTCGCAAGAATCGCGTCGATTTTATCTATGCCGTTTGATTTTTCAATGGCTTCTCTGATCATCGCTGTTTCTTCGGGTTTGCCGTGCTGCATAGCATGAATCAGTGGCAGAGTTGGTTTACCTTCTGCAAGGTCATCACCTACGTTTTTACCCATATCATCACCCGATGAGGTGTAATCCATCACATCGTCGATAAGTTGGAATGCAGTGCCTAAGTACTTACCGTAGTTTTGCAGCGCAGTTTCTACTTCTGGTGAAGCGTCGTTGAGAATAGCTCCAACTTGTGTGGCGGCTTCAAAAAGGCGAGCAGTTTTTGAATAGATGACCTGCATATAGCTGGCTTCAGTGGTGTCAGGATCATTACAGTTGATTAATTGCTGTACTTCACCTTCGGCGATAACGTTCACCGCATCACTCATTAATTCAAGAATTCGTAGCGAGCCCAATCCGGTCATCATTTGGAACGAGCGAGTATAGATGTAATCACCGACCAATACGCTAGCCGCATTACCAAAGGCTGCGTTTGCTGTTGCCTTACCACGGCGCATGTCGGACTCATCAACCACATCATCATGGAGCAGAGTTGCCGTGTGGATAAACTCGATAAAGGCTGCCGCCGTGGTGTGAGCTTTTCCATCATAGCCTAGGGCTTTTGCTGATAATATAGCCAAAAGTGGTCTGATGCGTTTCCCACCACTGTTGACAATGTAGAAGCCCAATTGATTGATAAGGCTGACCTCAGAGTTCAATTGTGCCTGAATCGTTTCGTTCACTTTTACCATGTCACTAGCAGTTAGTGATTGGATAGCTTTAAAATCCATTACGTACCCGGTTGAGCATAGAGCCTATAAGGCTTAGTCGATCATTATAATTTGGTGAATAATACACTAAAAAACGTTGATTAATACATGCTTAAAAGGCATTATTGCCGCACTTTTCTTTGGCGATTAGCTTTTCGCCAAAATTTTTAAAATATGGCTTGTCATAGGTTAATGGTTCGCGTAGAATCTGCGCCCTATTGATGATTAGTTTAGCGCACACCCTCATTGTTCAAATAACAATCAAAAGGCTGTGCGGAAAAAGCGGAGTAAAATATGTACGCTGTTTTCCAATCTGGTGGCAAACAACACCGAGTAAGCGAAGGTCAAACCCTTCGTTTAGAGAAATTAGACGTTGAAACTGGCGCAACTGTAGAATTTGATAAAGTTCTTCTTGTTGCTAACGGCGAAGAGATCCAAGTTGGCGCTCCTCTAGTAGAGGGCGGCAAAGTAGTTGCTGAAGTAGTACAACACGGTCGTGGCGATAAAGTTAAAATCGTTAAGTTCCGTCGTCGTAAGCACTCACGTAAGCAACAAGGTCACCGTCAGTGGTTCACAGAAGTGAAAATCACTGGTATCAACGCTTAATCGATTAGGAGAGTTTAACAATGGCACACAAAAAAGCTGGTGGTTCTACTCGTAACGGCCGCGATTCAGAAAGCAAACGCCTAGGTGTTAAGCGTTTTGGTGGTGAAGCTGTTCTTGCAGGTAACATCATCGTTCGTCAACGTGGTACTAAGTTCCACGCTGGCACAAACGTTGGCATCGGTAAAGACCACACTCTTTTCGCTCTTACTGAAGGTAAAGTGAAATTTGAAGTTAAAGGTCCTAAAAACCGTAAGTTTGTAAGCATCGAAGGTTAATAATTGGCCTAGTGCTCAATTATTAAATTAGCTTTCTAGCTGAATTCAAAAGCCCTGCCGATTCGGCAGGGTTTTTTATTTATAAGCAGTCGATAGAGACGAAGTTCTACTTACTCGAATTCGCATAGGTTAAGTGGGGAATCGTCTCTGTCATCTGCTAAAATGTAGTGATAATTGTTTTAGCCTAGAAGATGGGTTTATTCGTAGTTCGTTGACGTAATATTGAGTCGCGCAGAGTGACACATCGAGTATCTAGGATATACACGCGAAGAAGTAGTCGGAGTAAGAGATGAAGTTCGTAGATGAAGCGGTAGTAAAAGTTCAAGCTGGTGACGGCGGTAGCGGCGTTGTGAGTTTTTGGCGTGAAAAATTTGTGGCTAAAGGTGGCCCTGATGGTGGCGATGGCGGCGATGGTGGCGATATCTACATCGAAGCTGATGAAAACCTTAACACATTGATTGATTACCGTTTTCAGCGTTTTTATGATGCGGAACGTGGTCAAAATGGCCGAGGTGGAAACTGTACAGGTAAACGCGGCAAAGACAAAGTAATGAAAGTGCCGGTAGGTACTCGCGCCGTTGATATTCATACCAATGAGATCGTTGCTGAAGTTGCTGAGCATGGCAAAAAAGTTATGGTAGCAAAGGGCGGTTGGCATGGTCTTGGTAACACTCGTTTCAAATCTTCAGTTAACCGTGCACCACGTCAAAAGACCCTGGGTACTAAAGGTGAATTACGCGAGCTAAGACTAGAGCTTTTGTTGCTGGCTGACGTGGGTATGCTAGGTCTACCTAACGCAGGTAAATCGACGTTTATTCGTGCGGTTTCAGCAGCGAAGCCTAAAGTGGCAGATTACCCATTTACGACGCTAATCCCAAGCTTGGGTATGGTGAGTGTTGTTCCTGAGAAAAGTTTCGTCGTTGCCGATATTCCAGGCCTTATCGAAGGTGCTGCGGATGGCGCAGGTTTAGGTATTCGCTTCTTGAAGCACCTAGAGCGCTGCCGAGTGCTGCTGCATGTCATTGATATCATGCCTATCGATCAGTCTAGCCCAATTGAAAATGCGTTGACTATCATTGATGAGCTTGAGCAGTACAGTGAAAAGCTGGCTGGTAAGCCTCGTTGGTTGGTGTTCAATAAGGTCGATCTAATGTCTGAGGAAGAAGCGGACGAGATCATCCAAGAAGTGATTGATGCATTAGGTTGGGAAGACGATCACTTTAAGATTTCAGCGGTGAACAAGCAAGGTACCAAAGAACTGTGCTATAAGCTGGCTGACTTTATGGAGACATTACCTCGAGCTCAGGAAGAGATTTCTGAAGAAGAGAAAGTTGACTTCATGTGGGATGATTACCACAAAGATGCGATTGCTGGTAAAGACGTTGTGACCGAAGATGGTGATGACTTCGATGATTGGGATGACGAAGAAGATGATGGACACGTCATCTATGTTCGTGACTAATCGCGATTCGCAAGATTGTTAAATAAGGCCGCAATATTATATTGCGGCTTTTTTGTACCTAAATCATTTTTACTCAACCCAATATAAGGCAAACTGACGAACCAAAATTATTGTGTATGCTGGAAGGAACCATGGCATCAAAACAAAGAAACGTATCAAGACTGATCGCTCAAGCTGGTCAAATGCTGTTAGCTCACGGTGCAGAGAGCACATTGGTCGGTCATATCACGCATCGGATAGGCATTGCAGCGGGCATGGATGAAGTTGAAGTCTCTCTGTCAGCAAGCTCTTTAGTTGTGACAACCGTTTACCACGAACATTGTGTGACGACGGCGCGTAGGAGTCCGGATAAAGGGCTGAACATGCGTGTTGTCACGCAAGTTCAGCGAATTTGTATCATGATGGAGAAGGGCATTCTCGATTATGAGTTGGCGCAAAAGAAACTCAATGCCATTAGCCCCGAGCGCTATAATCGCTGGCTGGTCGTGATCATGATTGGTTTGTCGTGCGCGGCATTTAGCCGCCTTGCCGGTGGGGATTGGTCGGTATTTATGATGACATTTTTAGCCTCATCCATAGGTATGATTGTGAGGCAGGAAGTCGGCCATCGTCACTTCAATCCGTTACTTAACTTTACAGTCACAGCTTTTGTGACCACGTTAATATCCGCTCAAGCGGTGATCTACAGTATTGGCGCTCAGCCTCAATTAGTGATGGCTTCTTCGGTATTGATGCTAGTCCCTGGTTTCCCGCTCATCAACTCTGTTGCCGACATGATCAAAGGTTACATCAATATGGGTATTGCTCGTTTTGTCATGGCCAGTTTGTTGACCCTAGCAACCTGTCTAGGGATTGTCGGCGCGATGAGTGTCACTAACGTACTAGGGTGGGTGCAATAATGGTTATACCAGGATTTGATCTTATACTCGCGTTACTCAATGACATGTTTTTTGCTGCCATCCCTGCTGTGGGTTTTGCGTTGGTCTTTAATGTTCCTCAAAATGCATTGGCTTACTGCGCGGTAGGAGGAGCGATAGGACATGGCAGCCGCTTTCTTATGCTGCATTATGGGGTGCCTATTGAATGGGCGACGTTTTTTGCCGCCACGATTGTCGGTTGTATTGGTGTCCATTGGTCGCATAAATTCTTAGCACACCCGAAAGTATTTACCGTTGCGGCACTCATTCCTATGGTACCGGGCGTGTTTGCTTTTAAGGCGATGATTGCAATGGTCGAGATTAACCATCTAGGCTTTACACCAGACTTATTGGCAACCTTAATGGAGAACTTTCTTAAAGCGATGTTTATTATCGCCGGACTTGCTATTGGCTTAGCGATGCCGGGGCTGCTATTCTACCGTCGCCGCTCCGTTGTTTAAGGCTTAAAGTTATTAAGGCTTAGAGCTTTTAAGGCAGGAGATAGAACGCCAAGCGCTTATGAGCGACTTGTATCAGCAGTAAATAGGAATAATAACAATGATCATCAGTATGATAGCAGCCATGGCGAGCAATCGCATTATTGGCAAAGATAATCAAATGCCTTGGCATCTTCCTGCCGATTTTGGGTGGTTCAAAAAATGTACCATGGGTAAACCCGTGATTATGGGAAGAAAGACCTATGATTCTATTGGGCGTGCGCTACCGGGCAGACGAAATATTGTTGTGACCAGAGACGAGACATTGACCATTGATGGTGTGGATACGGTGACATCATTGGATGCCGCGTTAGCGTTAGTACATGATGAGGCGGAAGTGATGATTATTGGTGGCGGGGCATTTTATCGCCATTGCCTACCAATGGCGAATAAACTCTACTTAACGTTCATCGACGCTGCTATAGAGGGGGATACTCAGTTTCCTGAATGGGGAAGGGAGTGGCGTGAAACCTATCGTGAAGCGTTTACAGCCGATGAAAAAAACCAATACGACATGAGCTTTGTGATACTTGAAAATCAGTAGGACGGGTTGCCTATAGATTGAGTCCATAGGTTGGTAAGTAGCTCCGACCTATGGAATGATTTTGTCACTTGTGTATGCGCTAAGCGAAAGATCCGCTAGCATGAGTTCTTCGAGTTCTAAAGCGCTGCTTGGGAGAATAATTGTTTATCTTCCCAGCGAATCATAGTGAGAGTTCCTCCCCACACGCAGCCGGTATCTAGCCCAATCACTTCGCTACTGATATAGCCACCCAATGCCGCCCAATGACCAAATAAAACGGCTTTTTGTAACTTAATTCTTTGTGGGGCTTGGAACCAAGGCAGTAGCTGGTCGTCTTTTATCTCCTCAGGAGGAAGCTTGCATGCCATGTCAAGACGGCCATCTGGGAAACAAAATCTCATTCGAGTAAACGCATTGATAGTATATCGCCAGCGGTCTATCCCGATTAAATCTGAGCGCCATTTATCAGGCTGATTGCTATACATATTGGTAATGAGTTGCTGCCAACGGTCTGAGGATAACTCGACCTCAACCTCGCGGGCACATGCTCTTGCGGTAGATAGTGACCAGTCTGGTGAAATGCCTGCGTGGCAGACAACAAACTCATCATGCTCAAGAAGCAGTGGCTGTTGGCGAAGCCATTCTAACAATTCACTACGATCGTCTGCTTCGAGGATAGGTAATGTTTGATCTTTCGCTTTGATTGGGTGTACACCCAAAGAAACCGCGAGGAGATGAAGATCATGATTCCCTAGACAGATCTTTGCTGACGCTCCTAATTCCTTTAGGAAACGAAGGGTTTCTAAAGATTTATTACCTCTGGCAACGAGATCGCCTGCGACCCAGAGTGTATCGACATTGGCATTAAACTCGACAGATGTGAGTAATTGGGTAAGCTCATCAAAGCAACCTTGAATGTCACCGATAATATAATTGGCCAAACTGTACCTATAATGTTTGCAGATTAAAAAGCGTAGTTTTAGTCATGTAGCTATGGCGCCTGCATGCTACACGAACTGATACGTGAGGTGAATTTATGTGGCTGGCCCATGGTATCAGTTGAGAATATTTGGTACGGCAAGCCGAAAGGGCTCAACCTCTGCTTTGAACTCTTGCCCCTTACCATCAAGCATGACGTAGTGACCTTGCATGACACCAACAGGGGTTTCTATTGCCGTACCACTACTGTAAGTGTATTCGTCATTGCCTTCAATTATCGGTTGTTGCCCAACGACGCCATCACCTTCAATACTCATTTGTTTGCCATTTGCATCGGTGATTAACCAGCGGCGACTAAGCAGTTGGATCGTTTCTTTACTGAGGTTTTTAATGGTAATGATGTAGGCAAAGACAAAGCGTTGATTATCGGGATCAGATTGCTCAACGATGTATTTAGTATGTACTTGGCATTTAACACAAGGGGAAGAAGTATCCATGTCTCTCTCCTTTGCTTAAAAAAAACGCCCAACATGGTAAATGTTAGGCGAAGAGTTCATTATTTGTGGTTGTCTTCTAGCCAGTTGGCCATGGCAACAAATTGCTCCAGAGTGAGGTTTTCTGGGCGCATGCCGGGGTTAACTCCAAGCTCTTCGAGTATTTCAGTAGACATAAGAGACTTGTAGCAATTTCGAACGGTCTTTCTGCGCTGGTTGAAGCCATCACGGCATACACGCTCTAACCATTTAATGTTTTTTGCCGGATGCGGCAACACTTCATAAGGCATTAAGCGCACAACTGCGGAATCAACTTTTGGTGGTGGAACAAACGCCGTTGGTGGCACTTCTAGTACAGGGACCACTTTACAGTAATACTGCGCCATAACGGTTAAGCGACCATAGGCTTTACTGCCAGGACCTGCAGCCAAACGGTTGACCACCTCTTTTTGCAACATGAAGTGCATATCTTGAATATCTTTATGAAATTCAAAAAGGTGGAACATTAGTGGCGTTGAGATGTTGTATGGTAGGTTACCAAAAATACGCAGTTTGTTATTCGGCTTCACAAGTTGAGTGAAATCGAATCGCATTGCATCGCCTTCGTGGATGGTCAGCTTATCTGCCAAATCTGGGTGGTTACGTAGGCGTTCAGCCAGGTCACGGTCTAATTCGATAACCGTCAGTTTATCCACTTCTTTACCGACTGGCTCAGTGATCGCACCAAGGCCTGGACCAATCTCAACAAGGTTTTGACCTGGTCTTGGATTGATAGACGATACGATACCATCGATGATGTACGGATCGTTAAGGAAGTTTTGACCAAAGCGTTTTCTCGCTTTGTGCCCTAAGTGGACATCATTTCTCATTGTCTGCTCTCTACTAAATCTATCGCGTATGCTAATGCTGTCTCAAAGCTGCCAAAATCTGCAAGGCCAGTGCCTGCAAGATCTAAAGCAGTGCCATGATCAACCGATGTCCTTATAAAGGGTAGACCAAGTGTGATATTTACTGAACGACCAAAGCCTTTGTATTTTAATACAGGAAGCACTTGGTCGTGATACATACCTAAAACAGCGTCTGCATCGCGCAGGTATTTGTCATTGAAAATCGTATCGGCAGGTAGTGGGCCGATAAGGTTATAACCTTTTTCCCTGCGAAGGGTTTCTAGTGTTGGAGTAATCGTTTCGATTTCCTCCGAACCTAGGACTCCATCTTCTCCCGCGTGGGGGTTGAGTCCACACACATAAATGGTTGGATGATCAATGCCAAATTTACTGACGAGGTCGTGGTGCAAGATCTCAATGATACTTGCAACACGTTCTTTGGTTATTGCGGCAGAGACGGCTGTCAAAGGCAAATGGGTCGTAACTAACGCAGTACGTAGGCCTTCGGTAGCCAGCATCATTACGACAAGTGGTGTATTTGACACCTCAGCAAAGAACTCAGTATGGCCACTAAAGCTGACGCCAGCACGGTTGATCACCCCTTTATGCACAGGGCCGGTGACAATAGCATCAAATTCCCCATTCATACAGCCTTTTGCTGCTTTTTCTAGCGTATTTAATACGTACTGACCGTTAGACTCATCGAGCTGCCCAGCTTGTACTGGGGTACTTAGTGGCTCATGAAGGACAATCAGCGTACCCGCTTGGTGTATATCCTGAGATGCACTGTCGTAATCGATAAGTGTTAACGGCGTACAAAGTTGTTTTGCTCGTTCGGCAATCAGCGACTTATCAGCGCAGACAACGATCTGGTAAGGCCATTCTCGTTGCGATAATGCGACGACTAAATCGGGTCCAATACCAGCAGGTTCTCCAGCAGTGATTAGGATTCGTTTTGTTTTTCGTAACATAGAATCTTCTCGTTCCGTTGGTTGTTAAGTTACTTGGCTACTTAATTACTTAATTACTTAGCTAAATAGCTAAATAGCTAAATAGCTACTTAGTTGCTGGTATTGTCAGTGTCTTCGTCGTCGATCATTTCAACAAATGCACTAGCGCGGATTTCTTGCATCCATGCTGAGGCTTCTTCATTGAACTTGCGGTTGAACAAAATACGATACGCGCGATTTTGCATCGCTGAGCCGGTCTTATCGACATCACGTCGATCTAACACTTCAACGATATGCCAACCGTGAACGGTTTTAAATGGGGCACTAATTTGGCCAATCGGTAGCGTCTCTACCTGATGTTTAAATTCAGGAACATACAGTTCTGGCGTTTGGTAACCAAGCTCTCCCCCTTGAGCGGCAGAGCCCGGATCCGCACTGTATTGCTCGGCGAGCTCTGCAAAGGTAGCGTCGCCAGATTGAATTTTTTGAATGTAGCTGTTGAGTGCACGTTTCACCCCTTCATCACTTAAGATGACAGTAGGTTTAATGAGGATATGGCGCGCATTCACTTCTGTGACGGACACGGTTTCTAAACCTTTTACGTCGTCAATTTTAAGGATATGGAATCCAACACCGCTACGGAATGGACCAATAATGCTTCCCTTCGTTTGCATTTTTATTTGATCAGCAAAAATAGTCGGCATTTCTTCTTTTCGCATCCAGCCCCAATCACCACCTTCTAAGGCTTTTGGCCCTTTTGAGTACGTGTAGGCCATCGTTGAGAAGTCTTCGCCATCATTGAGTTTAGCAACAATGTCTTTCGCTTGTTTCTCAACGTCACTCTTATCTTCACCTTCTTTAAAGCGTAATTGAATGTGGCTAATTTTATAGGTGACGGTGGCATTACTCTCTTGAGCGAGCAATTCAGCTAGGTTATCAACCTCTGCTGGTAGGATGTTAATGCGTTGTCTAACCATGGCATTTCGAGCTTCACTTGCGGCAATTTCGTCACGAATTTGTTCACGAAATGATTCCCACCCCAAGCCTTCTTCAGCGACAGTTTGGCGAAGCTGCGCGACGGTTTGTTGGTTGTTTTTTGCGATGTCCTTTAATGTCTCTTCAAGACGGTTATCATCGATTCGAACCCCAATTCTTTCCGCCTCTTGAAGTTGCAGCTTTTCTAAAATTAGCTTATCGAGAATTTGCTCTTGAATAATGTCTTGTGATGGCAACTCTTGATTATTTTTTTTCGCATTGGCAAACAGAGTCTTTGTCGCTGATTCAATGTCGCTTTGTAAAATAACACCATCGTTGACAACGATACGTACTCTATCTAGTTCAACCGGTGCTGCAAATGCGTGCAGAGCGACGGTTGCGCATAATAAAGTAGAGAGAATTTTGCTAATAAATTTCATCGATATTCCTAGTGTAAACTTCTCCAACTAAGAGTTGGAGAAGCGTATAAAGTTCCTAACATGACGTTTTTCCGTGAGACGGGTCATAAGGGAATTAATCATTGAGTATAAAAGGTCGGCCATATTTCAGTGCGTTACCGTTTGGTGGCTCAGGCGCTTTTGAGCTGCCACCGAGTCCGGTAATACCAAAGCTAAAGCGAACATTATCTTCAAAGTTCGCCGCGCCAATTCCGACAATGCCAGATTCCCAGCTTCTTAATTGGCGACTGTAATCAACACCGAGATACCAACAATCAGAGTGATATTCGAGTTTTGCTAGCCATTCTACCGAGACTTTTTCAGTCATGTCATAGTAATACTGTCCGGTAGCAAGCCAGCGTCGGTTGATTTGATACCCGCCCATAAAACCGACTTGATTGATGCCGTTACGGGTCAGCTTCTCTAGCTCATCAGTAGTATAGCTGTTAACACTTTCAATATACTCCTTGGTGACATAGCGATAGTTGGCTTGAATAAAGTCATCATCAACGCGATATTCAATGGCGCTGTTTGCTAGGGCAACCGTTGATGAGTCGATGTCGTACTGTATACCACCGTGGTAAAACACGCGGTCGTTGTAATTGAAATCTGTTTCTACCGCCCAAGATGAGTAGCTAGACTTGGCGTCTGCATTAGGTGAGTTCGGGTTTTTGTTGGTCGCATCTAAGTAATAGATTTGACCAAACGAGAGCGCCAGACGTTCTTTTTGCCCACCATCATAAAAGCGCGACGTTGCACCATAACTAATTTGGTTGGCGGCAGCGACTTTATCGACACCGCTAAATCGGCGACTACGAAATAGGCCGTAATAATCCGTTTGCAGTAGCGTGGTGTCGTAGTTATAAATGTCGGTTTGATCGACTTCCGGTACATAGAGATATTGTATTTGAGGCTCAAGCGTTTGCGTGTAGCCTTCAACAAATGCCGTATTTCGCTCTAGAACGACATTGGCATGGGTTCTGAACTCAGGTAAGGAACGCGTGACGTTCTCTTTTAACCCCAGCAAGTCGCTGTTGCTACTAGTATCAAGGCCTTCAATATCTTGTTGATATTGAGTCAGCATATAGCGGGCTTCGGTCGTCCATGTGCCCCAAGTCGTAGATAAAGGTAGAGTTAAGCCTGGCTCAATGTGAGCTCTAGTCGCAGAGGGTTTGTTTTTATCATCTGTTTCAAAACGAGAGACATGACTGACAAGGTCAAAGTTGATGGTTTTGTATACTTCAGGACGATAATAGTTAAATTCGAACTGCGGCATCAGTTGATAAGGCTTGGTGTCATCCACCAAGATTTGGAAGTCTTGCACTGTTAGGGCTGCATCCCAGAACTCATCACGGTAAGCGACGGTGCCACGTTGAGACAGTTGGCCTTCTGAGCGACTACCAATACTGGAGTCGAGATCTTGAAAGTAATCATTATCACTGACTTGTGAGTAGTCAAAGTCTAACTTCCAGTGCGTTCCAAAGTTACTATTGTTCTTATACTGAACGGCCCAGCGATCGCCTCTTTCAGGGTATTTACTATCGCTAGCAAGGTATTCAGAGCGAAGATCACCCCTGCTAGTATCGGTTAAGTAGCGAAAATCGGCTTTTAATTGCAGCCCACGAGTTTGCATGTAGTGGAATGTGGTCAGCAAGTCGTAGTTGGGGGCCAAATTCCAATACACAGGTACTTGCAGTTCTAGACCGTTTTTTGAACCTAAAGATAACGAAGGAAAGAGGACGCCAGTTTTTCGTTTACCACTAATAGGCATGCTAATATAGGGCATATAAAAAATAGGCACATCTTTGACTTCGACTCGGCTACCATAAAGCGTGGCTACCTCGCTTTCTTGGTCCACTTTTATATCGTCAGCCAGAAATCGCCAAGAGTTATCACCTTCTGGACAAGTAGTAATTGAGCCATCCTCAATCTCATACATTTTTTTGCCAGTTTTAGAGACAAAAATAGCTTCACCACGCCCTGGAGTACAAAGAAACTTGTATTGAGTATTTTCGAGGGTCAGCTCATCTTTATTCAGATTATTAGTTACTTTATCCGATACCGCTTTGATCTCCCCATCACTCATGACAACGTTGCCCTCACCAACAACAATGTTTTCTTGCTGGTGTAGTGTGACTTGGTTTGCCGTAAGGGTTTTATTGCCTTGAGTGACAACCACGTCCCCTTTATAGGTCGCGCGTTGGCCATTGATCGCCTCTAATGAGTCGGCTTCAATATTGATTGGCTCTTGATTGGAGTCAGAACTTTGTGCAGTATCAACAGAGCACTGGTCTGTTGGAGGCATAGTTTGCCCATTATTTTTCGATGTATCTTCGGCGTGTGCGTAGGACGCGAGCAGCGCAGCAGCGACAGAAGCCGCTAGATATGAGCGTGAATAACGTGACATCGAGTTGTACTATCCTGTTTAACTTGATTCATTCTATTGAAAACGATTGATATTGAATCGTATATAAGACGGTTCCTATCATAAAGGAAATTGACCTTACAGACACTAGTAGACTGCGAATCAACGCAAAAATTCATAGATAGAGAGCACATTATACAAATGATAGGAAAAATTTTAGGTGTATTCTTTGGCATACTCTTCGGCGGGCCTCTTGGTGCCTTGTTTGGATTGTTCCTTGGGCACCAGTTTGATAAAGCAAGGCGCTTGAACCGTGCTGGGTTCAATCGCAGTGGGTTTGGTGGAGTTAATCAGGAAGAGCGCCAGCAAGAATTTTTAAATTCTGCTTATGCAGTCATGGGGCATGTGGCCAAAGCAAAAGGCCAAGTGACTCAAGAAGAGATTCAGCTTGCAACCATTATGATGGATCGCATGAACCTTAATAGTGAGCAAAAAAAGCAGGCTCAGAATGCATTTAGACTAGGAAAAGAGGCGGATTTTCCCTTAGAGCGCACACTTGACAAGGTGAGAATCTCTTCTGGTGGCCGTCATGACCTGTTGCAGTTTTTTTTAGAGCTGCAGATTTCCGCCGCCTTTGCGGATGGCAGCATCCACCCAACTGAGCGTGATGTGTTGCATCGTATCGCACAGGGGTTAGGTTTTTCTGCGGAACAGTTAGAGCAACGACTGCGTATGCAAGAAGCGGCATTTCGATTCCAACATGGTGGATTTGAAGGGGGTCAATATCAAGGCGGTCAAGGTGGCAGTTGGCAGCAGGCGAGCAGCGCGTCTCAATTATCAGATGCCTATAATGTTCTAGGGGTTGATGAATCGGCGGATGCAAAAACACTTAAGCGTGCGCATCGTAAATTGATGAACGAGCACCATCCTGACAAGTTGATGGCGAAAGGTTTACCGCCAGAAATGATGAATGTAGCAAAAGAAAAGTCTCAGGAAATTCAAAAAGCCTATGACTTAATCAAAAAGGTAAAAGGATTTAAATAATGATGGAATACAAGGATGTATTAACATTTTGGTTCGATGAATTGACGCCGAGTGATTGGTTTTCTGGCGGGGCGTCGATTGATGCGGTTATTGCTAAGCGATTTACTCAATTACATGCTGCTGCCGCTGCTGGTGAATTGTCTTCATGGAGAGAGTGCGCGCAAGGGCGCTTGGCTGAAGTGATCGTGCTGGATCAGTTTTCTCGAAACCTGTATCGCGATCAAGTGGGTGCGTTTTCTTGCGATCCCATGGCTCTTGTTTTAGCGCAAGAGTGTATTGCGCTTAAGTTAGATGCCGCGCTCAGTACACAAGAGCGTACCTTTTTATATATGCCATTCATGCACAGTGAATCAATAGTGATTCACGAGCGCGCAGTTAAATTATTTGCCCAAAATGGTGTTGAATCTACCCTTGATTTTGAGCAGCGCCACCAAGCCATTATTGCGCGTTTTGGGCGCTACCCACATCGAAATGACATTTTAGGACGCCTGTCTACACAGGAAGAAATCGAGTTTTTAACGCAACCTGGGTCGAGCTTTTAGCTCGGCGGTTGTTTCTCCCTATGCGAATAACGCTAGTTTGCGTTATTTTGAATTCAATGCCCAATCATAATCGTAGTCAAGTTTCCCTTTGAACTGAGCGACTTCTGGACGGTATTGGCTGATATGTGCCATCACCCCACCTTGCGCAGAAAAATCTTCGGCAAACCACTCGTAGATGGAAGACAGAGTCGCTTTGTCTCCCTGTATGTTAATGCCTTTGCTGCTATTTATGTATGTTGCCGCTGCTTGATCGAGTAGCGCATTGCTGTTTTGCGCGTTAAAGGCTTGAGTCTGCAAATTAGGGCAGCCTAGACTGGCACAATTTACCGCGTAGTGTGTGCGTGGGTCGTTCCAAATTGGTCGCAAGATCCGGTGTTCAATATCATTCAGTGTCAGTGTTTGATCTGCGATGGTAATGACATCATCTCCCCAAGGACCAAAGCTAAATAGCCCACCAAGTTTGGTGATGGATTTTACTGGATAACGGTCAAGAATAAGGTCTACAGTGATCGCGTTATAAAGGTTTACCCAGTAAGCATACTGCTCTGCTTGATTCAGTGTTCTTGGATCGATACTGGCAAGTTGTTCTAGATAACGCTTTAAGTTTTGCTTGTCATCGCTAGACACGCGTACGTAGCGCACTAAAGTATTCTCTCCTTCAGTCACAAGATAGCGGTCAAGAAACTGCTGCCAAGGCTGATGAGAAATCACCTGCTCGTTGGACTCATCACTTACATTCCAAAAAGCCCACAGCTCGGATTTTGGGGCTGCCAACACGTTGGTTGTTAGGAAAAGGGCAAGAAATGATAGTACTCGAAACATAATGAACATCCGTATTGATAGTGACTAGTTGTAAAAGACCTTACTTAGCAAGATAAACTTTCATATTGAGATAATTATTGCCATTGATACAGGGAAAGCAAGGTACGGAGTCGTGTAGTCATAGAGAGAGTCGTATAATTATAGAGAGAGTGATATTAGTGATAGATCAAAAAATCCCGGTGATGAACCGGGATTGATGTGAATGCATAGTCATGCTTATCCAGAAGCTTCTACTTTAGAAAACTTGGAATTTTTGCTTCATAGGCGGAAATCTTATCGGCGTGTTGCAGTGTTAAACCAATATTATCCAAACCGTTTAGCAAGCAGTGGCGACGGAACTCATCGATTTCAAACGAATACTCTTTGCCATTTGCAGAGACTTTCATTGACTCCAGATCGACGGTAATTTCAGCGCCTTCGTTGTTGGCAACGAAATGAAATAGCTCATCAACTTCTTGCTCAGTTAACCGGACCGGCACCATTTGGTTATTGATAGAGTTGCCATAGAAAATATCGGCAAAACTCGGCGCAATCATGACTTGAATACCATAGTCTGCTAGTGCCCAAGGAGCGTGCTCTCGTGAAGAGCCACAGCCAAAGTTTTCACGCGCGAGCAAAATGCTAGCGCCTTGGTAGCGCGGTGCATTCATGATGAATTCAGGGTTAGGTTGCTGACCTGCGTCATCCAAGAAGCGCCAGTCATTGAATAGGTGCTGACCAAAACCCGTGCGAGTGACTTTTTGCAAAAACTGCTTAGGAATAATCGCATCAGTGTCGATGTTGGCGATATCTAAAGGGACGACTAACCCTGTGTGTTGTTTAAATCCTGACATGTATTATTCCTTATGAGTCCAATTCTCTGATATCAACAAAATGACCAGCAATAGCGGCGGCTGCAGCCATCGCAGGGCTGACTAAGTGGGTACGGCCATCACGGCCTTGGCGACCTTCGAAGTTGCGGTTACTGGTAGACGCGCAGCGCTCTTGAGGACCCAATCGGTCATTGTTCATGGCCAAACACATAGAGCAGCCAGGTAGACGCCACTCAAATCCAGCTTCTTTAAAGATAACATCTAAGCCTTCTGCTTCTGCTTGTGCTTTTACCTGTTCAGAGCCTGGAACAATTAATGCTTGTACGTGAGAGGCAACGCTGCGACCTTTTGCAACAGCTGCTGCCGCGCGCATGTCTTCGATGCGAGAGTTAGTACAAGAGCCGACAAAGACTTTATCGACGTTATAATCGGTTAGGGATTTACCCGCTTCAAGTCCCATATACGCTAATGCTTTTTTCGCCGACATTTTCTCTACTGGGTCTGCAAAGCTTTCTGGTGCAGGAATAGGTTGATCTACTGCGATCACTTGACCCGGATTGGTACCCCATGTGACTTGAGGCTTAATGTCGGCACCATTGAGTGTCACAACTGCATCAAACGTCGCATCAGCATCGGTTTTAAATGTGTTCCAATACTCAACGGCTGCATCCCAGTCGCTGCCTTGCGGAGCAAATTTACGACCTTTAATGTATTCAAATGTCGTTTCGTCTGGTGCAATTAGACCTGCTTTAGCACCGAGTTCGATGGCCATATTACACACGGTCATTCGGCCTTCCATAGAAAGATCGGTGATGGCTTCACCACAAAACTCAACGACATAACCTGTGCCGCCAGCGGCAGTAGTTTCACCAATAATGGCCAGTACAATATCTTTTGCAGTCACGCCAGGCGCTACTTTGCCTTTCACTTCAATCTTCATGGTTTTCGCACGAGATTGCTTTAGGGTTTGAGTTGCTAATACGTGCTCAACTTCAGAGGTGCCAATACCGAATGCTAATGAGCCAAAAGCGCCATGTGTTGCGGTGTGGGAGTCACCACAAACAATGGTCATCGCCGGAAGAGTGATGCCTAACTCAGGGCCCATTACATGCACAATACCTTGGTATTTATGATTTAGGTCATACAGTGTGACACCAAACTCTTCACAGTTTTTTGATAGTGTTTCCATTTGGATACGAGCCATCTCACCTGACGCATTAATGTCTTTCGTTGTAGTGGAGACGTTATGATCCATGGTGGCGAAGGTTTTATTGACTTGGCGAACTGGGCGACCTTTCTCACGTAAGCCATCAAAAGCTTGTGGAGACGTCACTTCATGGACTAGGTGACGATCAATATAAAGAATTGGGTTTTCACCTTCGGCTTCTACGGCGACGTGCGCATCATAGACTTTTTCATACAGTGTTTTCGACATTGCTAATTCCTTGCTGTTGGTCTGCGCGAATTATTTCATCACGCAAGCAGAGTATTCTTATTATGATGTCGCGATGACATGATTTGCCATCGCGCAATTGCGAACCATTATTGGCGGCAACCTAATTAGCTATTAGCTATTAGCTATTAGCGATATAGCTAGTAATTTTATCGCCCATCTCTGATGTACTCAGTGCAGGCTTATCACCAGATAGGTCGGCAGTAAGCTCGCCAGCAGACAGTGCCTTACTGACTGCAGATTCAATATCTTGAGCCGCGGCTTCTTCACCTAAGCTGTAGCGAAGCATCAGTGCAGCAGAAAGGATTTGTGCGACTGGGTTAGCAATGTTTTTACCAGCGATATCTGGCGCAGAACCGCCCGCAGGTTCATACAAACCAAACTGGCTTTCATTTAGACTTGCTGATGGCAACATACCCATTGAGCCGGTAATCATCGCGCATTCATCAGAGATGATGTCGCCGAAGATATTTGAGCACAGCATGATATCGAACTGAGAAGGATCTTTAATTAGCTGCATCGTCGCATTGTCGATATACATGTGATTAAGCGTGACATCTGGGTAGTCTTTTGCCACTTCCTCAACGACTTCGCGCCACAGGATAGAGCTTTGCAATACGTTAGCTTTATCGATGGAGTAAACATTTTTATTACGCAAGCGAGCCGATTCAAAGGCAATTTTAGCAATGCGTTCAATTTCGTAGCGGTGATACACTTCGGTATCAAATGCTTTTTCTGTTGGACCTTCACCTTCACGGCCTTTTGGTTGCCCAAAATAGATGCCACCGGTTAGTTCGCGTACTACGACAATATCAAAGCCTTTAGCTGAGATGTCTGCGCGCAGCGGAGAGAAGTCTTCTAAGCCACTGTGAATTTGTGCTGGACGCAAGTTACAAAACAGTTGAAAGTGCTTGCGTAAAGGAAGCAGGGCGCCGCGCTCGGGTTGATCATTGGGTGGTAAGTGCTCCCATTTAGGACCACCGACGGAACCAAATAGAATCGCATTTGAGTCTTCACAACCTTTGACCGTGCTTTCTGGAAGCGGACAACCATGGTTATCAATGGCGATACCGCCAACATCATATTCTTCGCAATCAAATGTGATGCCATGTTTAGTTTCAATTGCATCCAATACTTTGTGTGCTTGAGCCATTACTTCTGGACCAATGCCGTCGCCTGGTAATACTGCAATTTTATATGTGCCTGCCATGGTGTCCTGTTCCTTACTTGTTGTATTTGCGTTAATTTATAAGATTTTTGATAAAGACTTAAACCGTCTCTACTTTCTTCTGTTTTATTTCTTCCACTTGATTGGCACGGTGAATGCTATTGATCACGTGCAGTAGTGCTTGACCAGAGGCTTCAACGATGTCGGTTGAAACGCCGGTTCCGTGGTATTTGCGACCTTTGTAGTTAGCAATAATGTCGGCTTGTCCTAAACCATCCTCGCCTTCACCTTTTGCAGTCAAATCAAACTTATCTAGAACAATGTCGTAACCCGTTACACGGTAAATACATTGGTAAAGCGCATCAACCGGACCGTTGCCTACTGCCGCTTCGCAACGCTCTTCATCGCCACATTGAATTTTGATGCTAGTGGTCGCCATGATGCTACCAGACTGAACACTCAAGTAGTTAAGCTTATAGAAGTCGTCTTCTTCACGAAGATTTGAGAAATGCATCAAGGCTTCTAGGTCGTAGTCAAAGACTTGCCCCTTGCGATCCGCCAGTTTCAAAAAATCTTCATACAATGCATCTAGATTATATTCAGCTTCGTTGTAACCCATTGAATCCATATGGCTCTTCACAGCTGCGCGACCACTACGACTGGTTAGGTTTAAGGCTTTGTTTTTAAGACCGATGGACTCAGGCGTCATGATTTCGTAAGTGTTTTTATTTTTGATCATGCCATCTTGATGGATGCCGGAAGAGTGGCTAAATGCATTAGCACCAACAATGGCCTTGTTATCTTGAATCGGCATATTGCAAAGCTGGCTAACCAATTTACTTGTGCGGTGCAACTCTTGGTGATTGATACCGGTTTGTACTCCCAATAACTCTTGGCGAGTTTTGATGATCATGGCAATTTCTTCTAGTGAACAGTTACCAGCGCGCTCACCGATGCCGTTAATGGTCCCTTCAATTTGACGTGCGCCCGCTTGGACAGCCGCAATCGAGTTAGCAACCGACATGCCTAAGTCATCGTGGCAGTGCACGGAAATGATGGCTTTGTCGATGTTAGGGACTCGGTTAAACAAGGTTTGGATAATACCGCCAAATTCGTTTGGTACTGTATAGCCCACCGTGTCCGGAATGTTGATGGTTTTTGCGCCGGCGTTGATTGCCGCTTCAACCATACGACAAAGGTTGTCGATAGGCGTTCGTCCGGCATCTTCACAAGAAAATTCGACATCGTCAGTATAGTTACGGGCATGTTTCACCGCTTTTACTGCCATTTCGACCACATCATCGTAACTGCGGCGCAATTTATCTTGTACGTGTACAGTCGAAGTGGAAATAAACGTATGGATACGAAAAGCATCGGCAACTTTTAGTGCTTCAGCTGCTGCATCGATGTCTTTTGCTACCGCTCGAGACAACGCACAAACACGGCTATTTTTGATGTTCTTGGCAATGGCCTGTACAGACTCAAAATCACCTGGCGATGAAATTGGGAAGCCAGCCTCGATAACATCCACACCCAGGCGTTCGAGAGCGAAAGCAATCTGCAGTTTTTCTTTTACTGTCAAACTGGCTGAAAGAGCTTGCTCGCCGTCACGCAACGTGGTGTCAAAGATAATTACCTGGTCATTCATATTTGCTTCCTCTTTGTACAGGTTAATCGTTTACGTCCTGTTCGATTGATATAAAAAAGCCCGCATCTCGATGCGGGCTTTAAGAAAATTCTTAGTGGTGTTTTTCAGACACTGGCTACCCGCGCGTTTTGTTCACGATAAGGAGGAGGCTCAGCAGGAGAGAAAAACGTAATGTCATTGTTATACATTCCACGAAATTTGGTTAACAAATTAGTACCGCACTCACACTTCAGCGTCAAGTGTTTCCGCTATTTTTTCTGGTTATCGGATGAGTCAGACTGAAATGAGGCGAATTCATCACTATTTAATCAGTTGATTAAATAGTGATGAATTTAAACGCTCTCAATATGTTAATTAATTGTTCTATAATTAATCGATTGATTAATAAAAGAGATCAGAGATGCAAGAAAACGATGTGGCGATAAAAAGAAAGGTGGGACGACCGAGTAAGCAAACCGACACTAGAGAAAAGCTGTTAAGTCATGCTCGAGATTTGTTTGTCGTCATGCCTTATGACAAGGTTTCTACTCGTTTAATCGCACAACGAGCTGGCGTTAATATTGCGATGATTCGTTACTACTTTGGTAATAAAGAGGGGCTGTTTGAGACGATGATTCGGGAAACGATTCAGCCGATGAAGCAGCAAATGGAAGCTACCTTTGCCTCAGATGATCACAAAAATATCTTTGAGTTTATGCGAATCTACTATCACGAAATGAATAAAGTACCGCAGTTCCCAAGGTTGATTTCTCAAGTTATGCATATGCCGCCATCGGCCACGCAGCGACGCCTGTTTGAAAAAGTCTTTAGCGATATTGGTCGACCTGATCACGACTTAATCTTTGGAAAATTACAAGCGGCGGGTTACTTACGAGATGGTGTGGATCCTAAGTTGTGTAAGGTTTCCTTTATTGCCCTCATGGTTTTCCCGTTCCTTGCACCTCCTGCGATGTTGCAACTGCATGGTATTGAGTTAACGGAAACGTTCCTCGATGAATTACTCGACCACAACATCCAACTTCTTACGCGTGGCTTGCTGCGTACTAATTATTAAAAATCAGAATGTTAATGATGAAGCCTATGAATAAGAAATTACTGTTTTTTCCTGCGTTTGCAGTGGGAGTGCTGGTGTTGGTCGCCGCGATTAATTTAAGACCTGATATTCCAACAAAACCTGCCGGTGATCGTGCCAGAGTCGTGGATATTGTTACCATGCAGCCGCAACTTTCTTCCCCCTTGGCTGTGGGTTTTGGTCGTGTGACGCCAAAACTGGAATGGAAGGCTATTTCGGAAGTATCTGGTGAAGTGGTGTTTAAACATCCTGCGTTAGAAAAGGGCAACATCGTCGCAGCAGGCACGGAAGTGTTGCGTATCGACCCGCTCGATTACCAACTCAGGTTATCGCAGGCTATTGCTGATGTGAAATCCAGTCAGACACAGCTTGCGCGTATTGATCAAGAAGAAATCAACTTAAAGCAAACGCTAACCATCGAGCTTAATCGCCTGACATTAACAAAGAACGAGTATCAACGACGAGTCGATCTTAATAAGCGAGGCCTTAGCTCGCAGTCGGATGTGGATACCCAAAAGCAAAACATGCTGTCCCAGCAAAAATTGGTGCAAGAGCTACAAAATCAATTGGCATTATTACCGGATGAAAGAGAAGTGGCGCTTGCGGTGGTCAATGTGAATAACGCAAAAGAGCAAGAAGCGCAGCGATTGCTTGCCAAAACGCGTATTTATTTGCCACAGACATTGCGGATTTCGGAAGTGGATGCCGAGGTCAATCAAGTGGTCAATCAGCAGCAAGCTATGGTCACCGCACATGGTACTGACATGATGGAAGTGGAAGCTCAGTTATCCATACACGATCTTCAATTGATCGCCAATACGTTTAATGGCAATGAACAGGACTCGTTACAAAGCCTAAATGCGGTCATTGAGTTAAGTAGCGGTAACCTGTTATCCACATGGCCAGCAAAAGTCGTGCGCGTGAGTGAAACGGTGGATCCTAACCAAGCAACGGCAGGCGTGATCCTTGAGATCCCACAAGCCACAACGGGAAATGGTTTGTCTGATACACCGCTGTTGGTCAATGGAATGTTTGTTAAAGTCATCATTGAAGGTAAGCCACAGCAAGCGTGGCTGATCCCAGAGCGTGCGTTGCACGGCGATAAAGTGTACCTGATGGATGATGAGCAGCGTCTTACTATCATGCCAGTTACGGTAGTGTATCGACGTGACAACCAAGTTTCAGTGGCAGGGGCTTTTCAAGGGGGAGAGAAACTGATCCTGAATGACTTATTGCCGGCGATTGAAGGCATGTTGCTGAGAGATTCGAGCATGAAACAGGGGGAACCTGACTCATGATTCGTTTTTTCGCAAAACATCCCACCGCTGCCAACTTGTTGATGTTGGCGCTGGTAATACTGGGTCTATCTTCACTCTCGACGATTAAACGTGAGACGTTTCCCGAGTTCAGTCCTCCTTACATCATGGCGGCGATCACCTATCCCGGCGCGTCACCTCAAGAGGTGGAAGAGAGTCTATGCATTCGTATGGAAGATGCCGTTGATGGCTTAGCAAACATTGAAGAGACCAAATGTGAAGCAATTGAAGGCTCCGCCCGCTTGACGTTAAAGCTATCTGAGAAAGCGGATATCGGTCGTATGCTGGTGGACGTTCAGACTCAGATTAGCTCTATCAATGATTTTCCCGATGAGATCGAGTCTCCGATTGTCCAAGAACTCGATTGGAATGAACCTGTGGTCGATATTGCGATTACCGCGGATATAGGATGGCCACAACTCAAAGCCTACGCCGAGCAACTCAAGAGAACATTGAAACTCGATTACGGCGTGTCATTGGTTGAGGTCAGTGGCTTTTCTGATCATCAATATCGTGTTGAACTCAATACCCAGGTAATGCGACAACTAGGGCTGAGCGTGAACGATATTGCCGCTAAAATTGGCAAACAGAACGTGAAGCTACCCAGTGGTAATGTAGAGACCATCGACAAAAATTTTCTTATTCGTTTTGATGAACGTCGAGTGTCGCCGCAAGAGCTTGCCTCGTTAGTGATTGGTTCCAGCTCTTCTGGTGCGTTAATTCGTCTTAGCGACGTGGCCACGATTACCGACAGGTTTGAGTTGGATGAGCAGAAAGTGTTGTTCAATGACAAGCCTTCGGCAGTGCTTAAAATTAGTAAAAACAAGGAAGACGATGCCCTGCGAATTAAAGACAATGTGGTGCAATTTGTTGAGGACCAACGCGCGATAGCACCGGAAGGCGTGACGCTAGAAATGACCAACGATCTCTCATCTGTGTTGTGGGATCGTTTGACCATGATGGTGAAAAATGGCTGGCAAGGGATTGTCTTAGTCTTTGCCACCATGTGGTTATTCTTTAGTTTCCGTTACTCATTTTGGGTGGCGGCAGGTTTGCCCGTTGCGTTTTTAGGTGGGTTGTTCTTAATGGCGAGCCTTGGATTATCCATCAACATTATGTCGTTAGTCGGGCTATTGATGGCGATAGGGATCATGATGGATGACGCCATCGTAATTGCAGAGTCGATTGCCTCGCATCTTGACCGAGGGCAAAAAATTGATGACGCGGTCATTAATGGCGTTAAGAAAGTGCTACCAGGTGTGATCTCCTCATTTTTAACCACCGTGTGTATTTTTGGCAGCTTACTGTTCCTTGATGGCGAAATGGGCGCGGTATTGAAGGCGGTGCCACAGGTACTGATTTTGGTGTTGTCGTTGAGCCTCATCGAAGCATTTTTGATTTTGCCGAGCCACCTATCTCACTCGTTACATAAACAGAAAAATGAGAAACCGCCGATTAAATTTAAGCGTGTTTTACTCGAACGCTTTGAGAACTTTAGAAATACTACGCTAGTTAATGCAGTCGATCGGGTCGTATCGCAGCGGTATGCCTTTATGGGGGGAGTGTTGTCGCTGCTCTTGGTTTCCATTGCGTTAATTGCTGGTGGTGCGGTGAAGTTTGTCCCATTCCCAGAGCTCGATGGTGATACGGCGGAAGTTCGTATTATTTTGCCGCCTGGGGCGTCGCTCGCGCAAACGGAACGAGTGGTTGATCGCGTGGTTGCTTCCGCTAAAAAGCTCAACCTGGTATGGAGTGAAAATAATGAAGGAGGGCGAACGTTAGTTCAACAGATCACCAGCCAGTTTAACACCAATCAAGATGCAAACGAGTCGGGGCCTCATCTTGCGACGGTTCGGCTTGACCTTCTTGGTGCGGAAGAACGAAATACGCTGATTGACGATTTTGTCGATGCGTGGCGGGATGATGTCGGCGAGCTGGCCGATCCTATCTCGTTGGTATTTAAACAACCTACGATGGGACCGGGTGGTCGAGCGATTGAAATTCGCATTAAGCATGACAACCTTGAGCAGCTTAAAGCGGCGTCCATTGATATTCAGCAGTATCTCAATGAATTCGATGGTGTGCATGGTGTTCTCGATGACATGCGATTGGGTAAAGAAGAAATTCTGGTTAAGTTGCGCCCAGGAGCAGAAACATACGGGGTAGATGGACAGCTGATAGCCAATCAATTAAGAGCGGCCTTCTTTGGTCAAACTGCCGATGAGATCCAGCTTGGTGTTGAGAACATCAAAATCGAGGTGAAACTCAATAAGCACGATATCGCTGATGTTCAGCAACTGGCGAACTTCCCGATCATTCTTCCTGATGGGGCGCAATTGCCGTTAGGTGCTATCGCCACCATGGATTTTCAGCGTAATTATGTCAGGATCCAGAGAATTGATGGGCTGCGAACTATTAGCGTGTTTGGCGATACCGATAGCAGTAAAGTCAGCTCATCTGAAATTATCCGCCAATTCCAGAATGAGGAAGTGCCGATCCTAAAGCAAGCTTATCCTGGACTTCGTTTTGATTTTGAAGGGTCAGCAAAAGATACCGAAAAAACCGGTTCCTCGATGGGTAAAGGGTTCTTGCTCGGACTGTTTGGTGTGTTTTGTATTTTAAGCTACCAGTTTCGCAGCTACTTAGAACCCTTTGTGGTTATGTTAGCCATTCCACTCGCATTCATCGGCGTGGTGTGGGGGCACCTATTGCTTGGGCACTCATTAAGCATGCCAAGCATCATGGGCTTTGTGTCATTAGCGGGGATTGTGGTGAATGATTCTATTTTGCTAGTGCAATACATTCGTCATCATGTCGATGAGGGGGAGTCGGTTCACGAGTCTGTAGTGAAAGCCAGTCGGGAGCGGTTTAGAGCGGTGTTCCTAACCTCGATGACAACCGCTGCTGGGTTACTGCCACTGCTGATGGAAACCAGTTTGCAGGCTCAGGTTATCCAGCCGTTAGTGATCTCGATTGTGTTTGGTATTTTCGCTTCCACGTTACTGGTGTTGTTCATGATTCCATCCGCTTACGCCATATTAGCGGACTGGGGATTGGTTCATAAACACGAAGACATTTAACCGTTAGTCGCGCTACTTCCTTGATAGCGTGCTAAGTAAAATGAGTGAGGTAAGCTCTTACCTCACTCACCTTCATCATATCTCCAACAATTCGTCACCTAACTGTCATGCAACCTGACTATTTTTTGATCATACGAGATTATCTATGACAAGGAGTAGGTCATGCGTACTATTGAACCGATTGCTCGTTTCGATTTAGCGTTTTCATTGTTTTGTTTGGATCACCGTTTTAATGCTCAAGTCGCGCGACTGAGCCGGTTAATTTCTAGAAGTGGTGATGGTCCTCTTTATGCTTGCCTCGCAGCCTTTGTTTGGTGTGTTGATGAGCGTGTAGGCGAGGCCTTTCTAGCAGTAGCGTTGCTTGCTTTTGCCGTTGAACTCCCTATCTATTGGGTGGCAAAAAACAGTTTTAAACGTCGTCGTCCACAAGAGCTTTGTCAGTATGTTCAACCTTTTATCACCCCATCCGATCGCTATAGCTTACCTTCCGGGCATACCGCCGCCGCATTTCTTATGGCGACCGTGATTGGTCATTTCTATCCAGAATTCTTCTTTGCTTGCCTTATTTGGGCAACCTTAATTGGCGTGTCGCGCGTTTTGCTCGGTGTGCACTTTTTAACGGATGTTGTCATTGGTGCGGTGCTAGGTGTGTTATGCGCCATGTTTGCGCTGAATTGGGTTACTGCAAATTATATAACGTCAAAATTGGTCGTATTGGATTACGTCGAACTACTGGCTTAGGGGGATGTGCGTGAAGATTCTATATGGAGTTCAAGGGACCGGGAATGGTCATATTGCTAGAGCGAGAGCCATGAGTGAAGCTCTGCGGGCTCATGATGTCGAGGTTGATTTTTTATTCTCTGGTCGTGACAAAGATAAGTACTTTTCAATGGAGCAATTTGGGCAATACCAAACTCGGCGCGGATTTAGCTTCGTAACGAAAAATGGCAAAGTTGACTATCTGCAAACGGCGACGGATAACAACATACTCCATTTCATGCAAGAAACGCGATCATTGGATGTCAGCCATTATGATTTAGTTGTGAATGACTTTGAGCCGATTTCGGCTTGGGCTGCGAAGCGCCAAAAAGTGCCGACGGTGAGTATTAGTCATCAGAATGCTTTTCGCTTCGATGTACCACAAAAAGGCTCAAGTTGGTTGGACAGCCAAATTATCCAACATTTCGCACCCTCGGATCACCAACTAGGATTGCATTGGTATCACTTTGATCAGCCAATTTTGCCACCGATTGTGCATACTCAATCGCATGAGGTGACGTCAGAAGAGATGGTTCTGGTTTATCTGCCGTTTGAAAGTCTCGATGTCATCATTGATCTTTTGGTTCGCTTTGTTAATCAGCCATTTGTTTGTTATCACCCTGATGTTGTTGAAATCGCAACCATTGAGAATTTGACGATGAAGCCATTGAGTCATCAGACTTTTCAAGTCGACTTACATCGATGTAATGGTGTCATCGCAAATGGCGGTTTTGAATTACCTTCTGAAGCATTGAGCTTAGGCAAGAAGTTATTGGTAAAGCCTTTAGAAGGGCAGTTTGAACAACAAAGTAATGCTGCAACATTAGAAAGCCTTGGGTTAGCTCATACTATGGATACATTAAACGCGTCTGTGGTTAGGGATTGGTTAGATGAGCAACAAGCAGAGCGCGTGGTTTATCCAGATGTAGCAAGCGAGATAGCACATTGGTTAATGTCAGGGGAGTGGCATTGTAGTCAATTGTTGCGCCAACGCTTGTGGGAGAAAGTTGACTTTCCCAGCTATGTTTCAATGTGAGTCCGAGTTTCAATGTGAGCCCGAATCTTAGGGATACGTTTACTTAGCATCCTGAAATTCAGTCATTTCTCATCCGCTAAAGACATAGAGCAGCAGAAAAAGCGACGATAGGTCGCTTTTTTTCGTATATAGGGTGGGTGGGTTATCCATATCTTAAATGAATCACCTTGTCGTTATTTGTTTCACCTATCTAATTGGCTAATGGTTTGAGCGGTGACCTATAAAATATAGCGATGAAGAGCTTCTATCATTAAATTGCACTCATATAGCGTTCGTTTATCATTTTAGAGGTTCTTTGCAACAAAAGTTATCAAAAATATAATTTATCTTTTTTTATAATACATGTAAGCTATTGTTGTTTATGGTTATTGTATTGTTGTCGGTAAAATATGATGATTCTTTATCAATCTAGTTGGTGTTGAAGTTATTATTAGTGGATAGTTTGCTTCGTCCTCGAACTATGCAGAGGATTAATAGAACATTGTAGGGTACAGAAATGAACGACATACGTTTCTGCTTAATCCTTACCCACATATTCGAGATTGAAACTTAACGAGGCTTACTAAATGTTAGACAAAAAAGATGCTATGAGCGCAATCGCTAGCTACCGCATGGAAAGCACATTACGTGGCGTAGATCTAAACCTATTAACCGTATTTGACGCAGTAATGCAGGAACAAAACATTACTCGTGCAGCGCACAACTTAGGAATGTCACAACCAGCAGTTAGTAACGCCGTAGCGCGTCTAAAAGTGATGTTTAATGACGAGTTGTTTATGCGCCAAGGTCGCGGTATCCAGCCTACTCAACGCGCTCGTCAGTTGTTTGGCCCTGTTCGTCAAGCATTGCAATTGATTCGCAATGAGCTACCAAGCTCAATCTTTACGCCAGAGACATCAACACGTCTATTTAAGATGGCGATTTGTTCTCCATGCGATATGCGTTTTGCTCCAAAAATCATGCAAAACATTGGTGAACAGGCGCCTCACGTACAGTTGCATTTAGATGCAGAAGCGGACCGCCAATTGGCTGACCGTATGCGCTACCAAGAAATCGACTTTGTTATCGATTACGCACGCTATGATGCACAAGGCTTTTCAAGCACAGAAATCTTCCAAGATGAGTTAGTGGTTGTTGCGTCGAAAAACCACCCACGTATTCACAATGCAGTGAGCGTTGCTCAACTAAGCAATGAAAAGCACGCGAAACTATCTAAAGTACACGGTGTTCGCAGTTTCTCTGAGCACGCTTATAAAGACTTAGAGTGCCAAGCATCTTATGAAGGCACTAGCTTAAGTAATGTTCTATATGTTGTCGGACAGTCTGAGCTTGTGACAATCGCACCACGTTGGATGGTAGAAAACGCGGTCAATAAAGATCAATTACAAGTCATTGCATTGCCATTTGATAATGCGATGATTAGCGGCTACCTAAGCTGGCATGAATCGAGTGAAAAAGATAAAGGTCACATTTGGTTGCGTGATCAACTGATGATGATTTGTGGTGAAGTTGTCGCACTAGCGTAATTCACACCCAATGAGAATAAGCCCTTGATATTAGCTTTAAAGCCTAGTGTCAGGGGCTTTTTTCGTTACATTATTTATTGATAACTTTGATTTGAGTCTGTTGCCTTTTTTACCATCATAGGTACACTTGTTCGCTGAAAAAGCTTACATGTGTACGCTTAAAGGTAAGATAGAACATGGCTAATTTAGAATTCCATATCGTAAAAAAGATTCGCGACAGGATCACGCAAGGTGGCGACAAGATCGCCTTAAAACACAAGATTAACAATGTGTGGCAAGGGATCAGTTGGAAAGAGTTTGGCGCTAGTATTGACGCGCTGTCTCTCGCTTTGCTGAATAAAGGAATCCAACCTCAAGATAAGATCGGTATCATTGCCAACAATATGCCGAAATGGACCATCGCTGACTTCGCCTCGCTCCAGCTGCGGGCGGTGACGGTACCTATTTACCCAACAAATACCCCAGCTCAAACCAGTTATATTCTTCAAAATGCCGACGTACGTATTCTTTTTGTTGGCGAACAAGAGCAGTTTGACGCCGCGCTTTCTATTTATGAAGAGTGTCCACAATTAGAGTGGATTGTTGCGATGAGCGACGACATCGAGATCACAGATGATTCCTATGTCACACGTTGGGATGACTTTATCGCCACGCCAAGTGTTCAACCAGAGCACCTTGAGCAAACGCTGCAAGCGCGAATTGAACAGGCTAATTTTGATGATCTTTTGACGCTTATCTACACATCGGGAACAACGGGACAGCCAAAAGGCGTTATGTTGGACTACCAAAACATTGGTGCCCAGTTAAAAGGGCATGATGAACGTTTGAGCTTATCAGAAGACGATGTGTCGCTGTGTTTCTTACCGTTGTCTCATGTATTTGAGCGCGCTTGGACCTTCTATGTTTTATATAAAGGGGGAACCAATTGCTACCTACAAGACACCATGCAGGTGCGCGATGCGTTAGGTGAGATTCGTCCAACGGTGATGAGCGCCGTTCCGCGCTTTTATGAGAAGATCTTCTCGGCTATCCATGAGCGCGTATCTAAGGCCCCTGTACACCGCAAGGTATTGTTTACTTGGGCGGTGAATATGGGCGCTAAAATGGCGCAATGTCGTCAAGATAATGTTCAGCCTTCTTTTATGTTAAAAAAGAGCTATGCATTAGCGGATAAAATCGTACTAAATAAGCTACGTGAATTGCTTGGTGGTCAAATAAACTTTATGCCATGTGGTGGTGCAAAGCTTGATGAAACCATCGGACGTTTTTTCCAAGCGATTGGGATTAACGTTAAGCTTGGCTATGGTATGACTGAAACCACGGCAACCGTGTCATGCTGGGATGATACTTGCTACAACCCTGACTCTATTGGCATGCCTATGCCGGGAGCGGAAGTTAAGATTGGCGAAAATAACGAAATCTTAGTTCGTGGTCCTATGGTGATGCGTGGTTACTATAAAATGCCAGAAGAAACGGCGAAAACCTTTGATGCCGATGGATTCTTAAAAACTGGCGATGCTGGTGAATTTGACGTTAATGGTAACCTGTTTATTACCGACCGAATCAAAGAATTGATGAAAACCTCTAATGGTAAATATATTGCGCCTCAAGCGATTGAAGGCACCATTGGTAAAGATCATTACATTGAACAAATTGCCGTGATTGCTGATACCAGAAAGTTTGTCTCGGCGCTTATCGTCCCTTGTTTTGATACGCTTGAAGAATACGCGAAAGAACTGAACATCAAATACCACGATCGCATTGAGTTGATTAAGCACAATGAAGTGGTTGAGATGTTCGAAAAGCGTGTATTTGAGCTGCAAAAGGGTTTGGCTAAATTTGAACAAGTGAAGAAATTCAAATTGTTGCCACGTGGCTTCTCGATGGATAAAGGTGAATTGACACCAACTCAAAAATTACGTCGTAAAGTGATTAACGATCGCTACCAAGACGAAATTGAAGAGATGTACAACGATCATCCTCATAAGCACGATAAAAAAGACAAGTAATCGGTCGATAACAAAAAAGCCCTCAGAACTCTGTTCTGAGGGCTTTTTGCTTTTATGGCGTCAGAGTCAGTAAGTGCTCAAAATACGCACGCTGTGCTTTACAGGGAGTGATTCAGTCATGTTCTATATCTAATAGAACCATAGAACCATAGAACCATAGAACCATAGAACCATAGAACCATAGAACCATAGAACCATAGAACCATAGAACCATAGAACCATAGAACC
>NZ_JAKJSR010000019.1:0-188611 GCF_050337155.1 Vibrio cionasavignyae | reverse complement strand
GCCCCCTACTCCCCTACTACTCCCCCTATAATTATTTCTTACGGGAGGATGTCTAGATTACCTGATTCTAGGAAACTGCAGTCATCCAAGAGTGGATGGTAAGAACCCTTTCCAGCAGACTCATATAGGTTAAAGCCATATAGGTTAGAGCGCTGGTTTTACATCGCTGGCATCGTTAAGTAGACCCAGGTTGAAATGCAATAAGTAATTTAGTTTACGGGGGATGCATTCGGTCTGAGTCGGGGGATACTGACGACTTCTTAGCGTTGAGGGTGGCGTTATCGTACGACGCCACCCCTTTTTCTTTCCATCAGGGACTTTTAGCAATAAATCGATGCATTGCATTATTCTGTGGCAACACAAAATTCCCATACTCACTGACCAATTTCCTATTATTAGCGGTTCAATTATCTCTATAATGACCGGCAAAAAGAAATAAAACGAATCGAGGACGAGCTACATGGCGAGTGTCACGTTAAAAAATGTTAGTAAAGCGTACGGCGACGTACTGATCTCCAAAAACATCGACCTAGAAATCAACGAAGGTGAATTTGTTGTTTTTGTTGGACCGTCGGGCTGTGGTAAATCAACGCTACTACGTTGCATTGCAGGTTTGGAAGACATCACGTCCGGTGATTTGTATATTGGTGATGAGCGCATGAATGACGTTGAACCGTCAAAGCGTGGCGTTGGTATGGTGTTCCAATCTTATGCCCTTTATCCTCACTTAAACCTATATGACAACATGTCGTTTGGTCTTAAGTTAGCGAAAGCCGATAAAGCTGAAATAGACCGTCGCGTTGAACACGCTGCTGAAATCCTTCAACTTGGTCACCTTTTAGAGCGCCAGCCTAAGGCACTTTCTGGTGGGCAACGTCAACGTGTCGCCATCGGCCGAACTTTGGTGTCTCAACCTAACCTATTCTTACTCGACGAACCGCTATCCAACTTAGATGCCGCTCTTCGCGTCAATATGCGTGCGCAAATCACTAAGCTACAACGCCAGCTCGGTTGCACCATGATTTATGTCACACACGATCAAGTAGAAGCGATGACCATGGCTGATAAGATTGTGGTGTTGGACGCCGGTTGGGTATCTCAAGTTGGTAAGCCTTTAGAATTGTATCACTACCCTGAAAACCGTTTTGTCGCTGGCTTCATTGGCTCACCAAAAATGAACTTCATGAGCGTATTCATTGATGACGCTGAAGCAGATCGAGTAAAAGTTCAGCTATCTGACGGTGATTCTTTCTGGATTCCCGTTGATGGTACAACGGTTAACCGTGGTGATCGCATGTCACTAGGAATTCGCCCTGAGCATCTTCTTCTCGCAGATGAAGCCGACGCCAAAGTTGAAGGGGAAGTGATGATCGTTGAAAAACTCGGCAACGAAACTCAAGTCTACCTAAACCTTGAAAGCGCAGACGCGGACGTTATTTTCCGTCAACCTGACACTCTATCTGTTGAAACGGGCGATAGATTCGCTATCGGTATTCCAGCTCACCGTTGCCACTTGTTCCACAGTGATGGTCGTGCTTGTCGCCGCCTGTATAAAGAAGCCGGTTTATAGAATGTAATAATCGCCAATATTTAAACCACTTTGGCTTGTAAGCTATCCCCTAACTTCATAGAAGTTAGGGGATTTTCTTTTCTACCTGCTTCGTACAATCTGCATTCACAATCCAGCGACGTCCGCTATTCTCATCCAACACTTCCAATGGGAATTGTGTCGTACCCAACCTATATCGAACAACCCCATTGCTGCTGTCTACCCTCAACGTGTTGCGATGGCGAGTAACGATGGTTAAAACGCCACTGTTTGCTCCTCGATTAGGCTCAATCTGCACATATTTTTTCGTGACTAAACACATTAAAGGACCACTCATTACAGACGCACTAAGATCAAAACTTATCGTTAGACAAACGATAAAAACGGCGCTTTGCGCCGTTTTTATTGCTACGAGAAGACAAGTCATTAGTTTTGTTTAATGTACACCGCATTATGATCGGCATTAGAGATAAACACGCCGGCATAATCACCTGTTGTTTGGCTAATATAAATACCTGACGTACTATTAAACTGGTTGTTGTCGTCATTGTGACTCGCATTGTTAAACGACACTTCAGCTAAAGAGTTACTATGACCCGCTTTTTGCAGAATATAAACTTCATTGTCATCACTATTGCCTCTAGCTCCGACATTGGCGACAAAGTTTGAGCCTTTTTGGTCTATATCGACTCTGTTATCATCACTGTTTTGACGCATGGCAACACGAGCTTGGTTACTAGACCCTCTTTGCAAAATTTCCACATCGTTACCATCACTGTCGCCACCAAATCTCACCCATGCTCTTGCATCATCGTTTTGGATGATTTCGACATCGTTATCGCCACTATCACCCCAAGCTTGAACAAGGGCATTATTATCTTCACGATGTTGCTTAATCGTCGTATTGTTATCATTACCACTGCCGGTGTAATCGACAACCGCTAGATTCCCGTCACTCAATGGTACGACGCCTTGGACAATCGAGACATCCCCCCAATCACCACCGTCCATCAAGACGAGGGCTGAGTTATCTCCTGCAGGTAATGAATAACTCGCTACTGCATTCTTAATATGTACGTTAGAGACACCGGGAACGGTCGGTACCGCAGCCACAGATGCCGAAACTAATAATGCTGAAATTGAAAGTGCTAGTTTTTTCATAGCAATAATTCCTATATTGTCTAAAATTCGCTTCCTTACGAAGCACTTGTGATTACGCGATTCAAATCAAGGTGTTGTTTGATTCACATAAATACCCATATTAGATGCTCCGACAATTAATATTTGGTCGCCACCATCTTGATTAACACCATAATTAGATCCACCTCCATCAACTATAAAAGCAATGTTATTATCATTGGTTTGGTTAAGACTTATATCGCTACCAGAATAAGAAGAATAAGCCGTTGAATATTGATTCAATATTGCTATATTATTTTCTCCATCTTGAACAACCAACCCATGATGACCAACCCCGTGCTGTTTAATATTTGCCGAGTTGTCGTGACCTGACTGCTTAACCATCGCAAGATTTGCTTGACCGTCCTGCCTTATCGAAGCCTGACTATTCATGGTATCTGATTGTATAATCACCGCACCATTACTCCTATAGCCTCCTCCTTCCTGCTCTATAATAGACTGATTATACTGAGAGTTTGACACAACCACTTTTGCATAATTACTATAACCGCTACTACTCGTAGCCACACTCAGTTCATCAAATTCCATGAGGTCACTGTTGCTTATTCCATTACCAAAATCACCAAACTCTCCATTTAAATCAAAAGAGATTGAAGCATTGGCTACTGAAGAAAAGAACAACGTAAACACACAGAAGACTGCCATTTTTAAAGCTTCGATAAAATAACTCCACAATCTTTCCATCGTATACATTTTAATAACCATGTTGGTTCAATTTCCCTATAGGTGATAGTAAGATATAAACCAAATAAAACCACATGCGATACTACCTTGTAATATTCACCTAAAGATTAAAGTAGGTAAGGAAACATAACCATAAACTAAAATAGAATTTTCCTCACATAGTCGCATCATTTATATCTACACCCTCCTATCAATTAGAAACCTTCGATCTATATTATTTATACTATTTCTAACGCTATAGTTTATGGCTCACATCACGGCTAATATTTATAATTTTAATATCTAATAACGATGATAAAGAAAGCAAAAATATCTACCGATAAAGTACCAAGAAAAGGATTTCGGGTATGTGGAATATTTCAGGTAAAAGGATAAACCTAAGCATATGGCGCTTAACAAGGCACAAGCAACATAACGCCTATACCTATATGAAGGATAGGTTCTCAGTCGGTGCAACTTGTATCTTTCAATTCCAACCACTATTCAGTTTCATTTACGCTGTAACTCTATTGTGGGTTGTTAGTTCATCAGCCGTGGGTGAAGGTCGGAGCCTGCTTAACCAACCTGCAGAAAAATCTAAATCTTCAATCGAGTCAAATCAAAAACTAGAACAAGACTCTGGAGATAAAGCTGGATTCACTAATTTTAATGAAGTGGATGGGCTGATTGTCGACCGAACAATCACTCGTCTAGGAGAAGATTTTTATTTTTTCTTCGCACAACGTCTTAATGACACCTACCCCGAACTCAAAGAAAACCTAACCGTATCAGAAATTCCTACTGCTTTATCTGGCAGCATCATTGAAGTATTTCATTCAAGAAAAGTTATTTACCGCACCGCACTTTCCCCTGGTCGCCAGCAAGCAAAAGACCGCGCAAATGATGCTATTCGTGTTGTCAGCAACTACATCGTTCGTTGGGAAGCTGAGCGCTTATTTCAAGACACTTACGATCTCGATCATGAAGAATTCTAAGTTTAAGGATACAAGGATGAAACATTTAACCCCGATTATCGCACTCATCGTTGTCATAGCTACTAGCACAACGTATGCGAGTGAACTTGTTTATACCCCTATCAACCCAAGCTTTGGTGGGAACCCCCTAAACAGTACCATTCTTATCAATCATGCTACTGCCATCAATGATTATAAGGACCCTAACGCGTCAAGCTTTGACTTTGAAGAAGAAAGCGCACTCGATAGGCTCGCTTCCAGCCTAGAGTCTCGCTTAATTAGTCAACTGCTTGCCGATGTCGGTAATGGCAATACTGGTCAACTCGAAACCGATGACTTCTTCCTCAATATTGTCGATTCAAACGGTTCACTTCTGGTGCAAATTGTCGATAAGTCCACAGGTGAATCAACGGAAATTCAGGTTTCAGGGCTAAATCCCGACCTCTAAAATTACAAGGATAGTATTATGAAAGGTCTCTTTTATTTATGTATAGCTTTATTGCTTGGGGGCTGTGCAACATCATTGGATATACCCGATACCTCCGCAGAGCCAAAACTGATGCCTCGCGGCGCAACCTATACCGATTTGATCTCACTGCCCAAGCCCGCAGGTAAAATTCTTGTCTCAGTCTATGATTTTAGGGACCAAACAGGTCAATATAAACCGCAACCGAATAGTAATTTCTCTACTGCGGTGCCCCAAGGAGGCACCTCGTTACTAACGACGTCACTATTGGATTCAAAGTGGTTTATCCCTCTAGAGCGAGAAGGGCTACAAAACCTACTAACAGAACGGAAAATCATTCGTGCTGCTCAGAAAAAAGATAAGGTTATTTCCAATCACGGAGCCGACCTTTCTTCACTCAACTCGGCAAACGTGGTGATTGAAGGTGGAATTGTGGCTTACGATTCTAATATTCGTACCGGTGGAGTCGGCGCTAAGTATTTGGGCATCGGCGCATCTGGTCAGTACCGAACGGATCAAGTTACCGTCAACCTTAGAGCCGTTGACGTTCGAAACGGGCAAGTACTATTAAGTATCACAACCTCTAAGACCATTTCGTCTCATGAACTTGGGCTAGGCGCGTTTCGATTCATCGACTACAAAGAGCTACTAGAAGTCGAAATGGGATACAGTAATAACGAGCCTGTTAACATCGCCATTATGTCAGCGATAGATGCAGCCGTCATTCATCTAATCATCAAAGGAATGGAGCGTGGCATGTGGTCGTCTAGCGATCCTGACGCTAATTCTAATCCCATTATTGCAAAGTACTCTAATGCAAAAACCGAGATTCTATAACCGTGTTTAAGACGATAAACGACAGATAAAACAATAAGCAACAAATAGGGCTATGCGGAAAAAGGATATTACCCGTAGCCCTATTTTTTTACTCTTGATCAATGAGAACTGGCCATAAAGTTAATTACACCCTAAGGCTGGTTAATTGCGAATCCTACCGCAAAGAGCCAGCTTGTCACGGCCAACATAAGCATTGGCAGATAAACCATAGGATGATAAGGGTAATGATACGCGATACCGACACAGACCGCACTCAAGGCATTGAAGCACCAAGTTAACGACCGTTTTGATTGGAAACCGCCCAACACGGCTGGTGCGCAAAGTACGCTGAAACAAATCATCGCTACCGCAAAATCTTGTTCCATCATGATGCTAGTAACTCCGCGATTAATGCATCGAGGTCCTCAAAACTATTAAGCCGATGCAACACTACTTGCTTATTGCCATTAACGACAATCGTAGGTGTGGCATTAATACGATAAGCTTTCACTAACCGATTAAAGTCCTCTACTTGATCGTTTACTGACTGACAACGACTTTCAAATTTGTCTTGCTGTACACCACACGTGTCAAGAACCTCAACAAAATCCTCTCTGTACTGAGGGGCGTGATTAGCGCGAAAATGAATTCTGTGAATCAATTCCTCAATAAATGATTTCTCTAGCCCCTGCTCTTTGGCAACAATAAACGCCTCTTGCACATCGCGCCCAACCGGGCCGACACCTACAATAATTTCCCTAAAAGTCGCGTTGTGTTTCTTAACAATTTGCATAATAGGGCCGTGAACCATGGCACAAGGTCCGCAAAATGGGGAGTGAAATAGCATAACCTGAGGCTCAATGCTTGGGGCATGCGTTAAGGTAAGGTAATGCTGTCCCGCTTTATACGGCGATGCTACAGCAGAAAATTGAACGAGGGTAAATACCATCAAAGCAAACAGGGATTTCATTGGTAATCTCTAGCTAAAAACCTGAGCGCTACCATAACGAAACATTAATTACTGATGAATTCTAAAATATGTAGAGATAAGAAGGAGAAATTGAAAAACAATAGAAGGGAGTCACCTCTCTTCTATTCACATCATTCACGTGGTATTCGCTTTATACAAAAGCCTCAATCACTTAAACAAACTCGTTAGATGCAATATTGTTTTTTGCCCATAGCAAGGCTTGTAGACGGTTTTTCACTTTTATTTTCTTAAAGGTGTTGTGTAGATGTGCTTTCACTGTGTTCTCGCTAACAAACAACGAATCTGCGATCTGCGTATTAGACGCTCCATCGCCCAGCAACTTAATAATTTGTTGCTCGCGTTTCGTTAACTTGGAGTAATAAGGGCTGGTTTTGGCGCATTGCCGGCCACGATAAAATTTGATGTATTCAAACACCAGTTTGCGACTCATCCACATTTCACCACGCAAAATGCACTCAAAGCCCGTAACCAGCTTATCGAGGTTATCAGTTGAATAAAAAATACCCACCAAATGCTGCCACTTTAACATATCTGCATGGGAAAGCTCAGGAGACGTATTGATTAGAATTTCTTGGACATCAGCAGAAAGATGCTCTCGCAAGTCTTGGTATCTTTCTATATGTTTCTCCGTCATTGCCGGGTGATCGACAATAACGATATCGAAATGATATTCTTTTAGACTAAGCTTACAGCTACTGAGCCGATCTGGAGAGATAAGCTTGATACTAAGATCAACCTTCTGCTCTATTGAATCTTTCAGTAAGCTTGACTGTAGGTTATTTTCCGCCAACAAAATCGCTTGTCGGGTCTCAACTTCTACGGTCGGCATAACACACTCCCTTGTTTGCGTGGATTCCCGAAAAGTAACTCTAAAGTTAACCTCTTATTTACTTTCGTCAAGTGTTGCATTTAAGACATTCACGAGAAGAACAAAGTTAATGTTATAACTATCAGTAAATTATAGTCATCGTCTCAGATATGAGATCTCTTATCATTATTAAGTCATTGGTTAGATATATGACTACCCAACATAATTACTAAGTGTAGTCGAATTGATTCATATTAAGCGGATAAATGGCGGTGCTATGATAACACCGCAAGGGTAGCCTAGAATTCGTGGTACTGCTTAGTGAAGAGGGGCTGTATTCTTTTCGCTAAACTTACCAAAGTATTGCTCTAAAATTTCTGGCGTCAGCTTGCCTTCTTCTTCCAACTTCTTCAGTGCTTGCGCGATTTCACGTTGCTCTTCAATTGACGGTAGAGACACTTCTGGCTCTCCTTCTGTTTGAACAGACATTGCTTCTAGTTCTTTCTCAAAATCACTCATAACCCATTACCTTCACTAATTTTACCAATATGAGATTTCATCAATAAGATGCTTAAAATTCTGGCTAGTTTACTGGTTTTACAATAGCGAGGCTAGCGACAAGTCTAATCCCTCTATCTTTATAAAGGTCACAGAATGCAAAGCGTGTCAGAAAATAGCTATTTCGCCTACAAATGCTAATAGCTTTCGTACAAAATACGTACTATCTACGTCTGTAATTCCTACATACCTTACCCAAACATAACACCTACTATGACGGATGCATATTCTCTGCTATAGATTCATTCAAAGGGGATTGAACAATCCTCTCTAACGCCCTACATTATCGGGTATCGCAAATTCGACAAACGTCATAACTAGCTTGACAAAACAATGACATAACAGATGGAACTTTGTGAACCGTAACGCCTCTACTTAATACGTCTAGATGATTTATATATAAGCCCGTTATGTCATTTGTCGTGGCTAGCTATCGATAAGAAGGAAATAATACATGCCTATGCAAGCCTTTCAACAACTCCAAGGTTACCTTGAGACCCAAGTCATTGGCCAAGAAGCGTTGGTAAAACAATTACTCATCGCCCTACTCGCCGACGGGCATATTCTTGTTGAAGGACCTCCAGGACTCGCAAAAACAAGGGCAGCAAAAGCACTAGCTGATTGTATTGAAGGCAGCTTTCATCGTATCCAATTTACACCAGACTTACTGCCATCCGATCTAACTGGTACTGACATCTATCGCCCAGAAAGTGGCGAGTTCGAATTTAAAGCGGGCCCTATTTTCCATTCTTTACTGCTTGCGGATGAAGTCAACCGAGCACCTGCAAAAGTACAAGCTGCCATGCTTGAAGCTATGGCCGAAAAACAGATAAGTGTAGGGCAAACCACCTACCCATTACCCGAGCTATTTCTTGTGATGGCAACGCAAAACCCAATTGAGCAAGAAGGGACATACCCTTTACCAGAAGCACAACTAGACCGCTTTTTATTGCATCTTGAAGTCGATTACCCAGATGCAGAGAGCGAGTTAGCCATCCTCAAGCTCAATCGTGGCGAGGCACTTGGTCATACCATGCAACCACAACAAGCCATTTCACAATCGGATATTTTCAAGGCTCGCCAGCAAGTTCTCTCTATTCATATGGCAGACACTATTGAACGCTATATCGTTCGACTTATTGTCGCGACTCGTCAGCCCACTCAATACAGCGACAAATTAGCAAAATGGCTAGAAATGGGCGTGAGCCCACGAGCCACAATCGCATTAGATAGAGCAAGCCGTGCCCATGCTTGGTTAGCCGGGCGAGACTTCGTTAGCCCAGAAGATGTACATGCCGTCATCTACCCTGTGCTGCGCCACCGCTTGCTACTTAGCTACCACGCTCAAGCCGAAGGGATCACCGGAAATGATGTGGTTGACGAGCTTCTTAGCACTGTTGCTTCTGCGTAACGAACATTTAGGCGGTATGCAGTTATGTTTTTTCGACGTCAACCTAACCAAGTGAGCCCTTTACAGCAGGCGATTGAGCAAGGGCACTTACCTACCTGTAACGGTGTTAGCCTAACCGTAGACGAACTTGCCTTTTACCAAACTCATGGCAAGCGATGGCAACCACCAGCAAAAAGTTTATGGTCACAGCTTAACGGCGCGCATTTAAGCCCCCACAAAGGACGTGGTATGACTTTTTCTGAAGTCCGTCAATATCAAGCAGGCGATGATGTGAGGCAAATAGACTGGCGGGTTACGGCGCGCACGGGCAAGGTTCACACTAAACTATTTTCCGAAGAGCGAGAGCGACCCGTTGTCTTGTTTCTTGACCTAACACCGAGTCTATTCAGTGGCACCAAACTGCTCCTTAAGTCTGTGCAGCTGTGCCATTTAGCTAGCCTTTTGTGTTGGGTCGCCGTTGCGAGTAAAGACCGTGTCGGGGCAGTAATTCGTACTCAGGATCGGCTTATTGAATTACGGCCTTCTGCATCAAAAGGCGCGGTTTTCCAACTCCTGAACACTATTACTTCTACGCACAACCACCTGCTAGAACCAAATACGACAACGTCTGCTGAGCAGCAACTCACCTTCACGCAGCAAAAGCAAAGCGAAGTAAAAACGCGGGCGTTTGATGCGCTGAGCAATCTTTGCCGAAAAGGTAGTGAAGTCGTGCTTATCAGTGATTTTTCTACCGCGACAACCGACGATTTTGACACCGTTAAACGCCTTTCTCAGCATAATCGAGTGCGTGCAATTCAAATATACGATCCACTAGAAATAGCCGAGTGCAACAGCAAAGGCCTACAACGCGTTCACGGCAAAGTCGATGAAATGACACTAGACATGAGTAGCGACCGCACTCGTTCAGCTATCAAACAAGCGTATCTCGACCATCACAGCCGCCTTCAATATGAGCTCGCGTCGTTTGGGATACATTTATCGCAAATTTCCAGTGGCGCGCCACTACTTCAGCAAATTTTAGAACGCCAATCATGACCCAACAAACTATATCGCACCCATTAGAATTGAGTCCCCTTACCCTACCGACTGCGCCATCATGGTGGCCACTTGGGCCGGGATGGTGGATATCAGGATTAATCCTCGCTTTCATTATCGTCTGTTCGCTATTTTGGTACCGACGCAACAAACAGAAAACGCGAGCTAAACGTGCAGCACTTAATTTATTTAAGATAGAGCGCCACAATTTAACCCCTTCTTCCGCCATAGAGGTCGTCCGACAAGCGGCGCTGAGTTACTACCCAAGGCAAGATATTGCGAAGTTGAGTGGACAGAGCTGGTATCAATTCTTAGATTCACAATTGGCGGAGGACATCTTTTCTCCCAACCAAGCACTATGGAATCAGGCGCTTTACTGCTCGCAACATGCTTATAATTCCCAACATGCTTATAGCTCTCCTCGCGCTCAAATGCTCAATGGCGGAGCCAATACTGATGTCAAAGAGCAAGTTCAAGAGGAAAACAACGCCCTGCCGACGGTCTCGCATCAAAGCTTGGAAGGTCATACTTTAATCGCAGACTGTGAGCGTTGGATTCAACAAGCACTACCGCCAAAGCGGAAATATCGCAATTGGAATAGGGGCTAATCATGTCACTGTCATTTGAATGGTGGTGGATGTTCTTACTCACTCCACTGCCCTATTTTGCTCATAGAATACTGGCGCCGAATATCCCTTCGACCCGCGTCATCCTTCCACATTTGACTGCACTTCCAAAGCAAGTCAATCGAGTGGAAAGTGTGGGTAAGTTTTTAGCGATTAGCGCATGGTTACTACTCGTAATCGCCAGCGCTCGCCCTGTTTGGTTTGGAGAACCCATTGAGATCCAGCCCAAACATCGAGACATGATGTTGGTTATCGATCTTTCTTACTCAATGAGTAAAGAAGACATGGCTTATCAAGGTGAATACATAGACCGACTTACCACGGTAAAACACGTCGTCTCTGACTTTGTCGATAAGCGCAAAGGCGATCGTATTGGGTTAGTTTATTTTGCTGACCATGCGTACCTGCAAACGCCACTAACGTTTGATAAAGAAACCATCAAGCGTCAACTGGATCAGACTGTATTGAAGTTAATCGGTACACAAACCGCGATTGGCGAAGGGATTGGGCTTGCGACAAAAACCTTTATCGACGGTAATGCTCCGCAACGTGTGATGATCTTACTCAGCGACGGCAGTAACAACGCAGGCGTCATCGACCCCATTAAAGCGGCTGAAATTGCAAAAAAATACCAGACAACGATCTACACCATCGGTGTCGGTGCTGGCGAGATGCAGGTGAAAGACTTTTTCATGACTCGAACTGTGAATACTGCTGAAGATCTAGACGAAGAAACCCTAACTCAAATCGCAACCATGACTGGCGGCGAGTATTTTCGAGCCAGAAACGCACAAGATCTTAGCAAAATTTACGACACGATTAACGCGCTGCAACCGATCACTCAAGCGTCTCAAAGTTGGCGACCTCAAACCGAATGGTTTTGGTTACCTGCTTTAGTCGCACTGATGTTGCTGAGCGCGTTACTTTTCATTAGGAGAGACGATGTCTGACTTTATTTTCCTTCATCCGCAGGCTTTATGGTTATTGCTCCCTGCGTTCATAGGCTTAGCTTTGCTAAGCTGGTTAAAACGCAGTGGGCAAGCGAACGCTTTGATGGCCCCTCATTTAGCCGCTTATTTTACTCAAGCGAAATCAGGGCACTATTTACGTTTACCTGGGATTTCGCTACTGATCGTTATCGTCATAATTGCCATCGCCGGACCGAGCTTTCAAAAACACGCCGTACCTGCCTCGCAAACTAACGACGCGAGAGTGTTGGTGCTGGATATGTCTCAATCTGTTTATGCTAATGACATTAAACCCAGTAGACTTGCCCAGATAAAATATAAGGCTCAGGATCTACTGCCGCTATTAAAGCAAGGGCAGACGGGTCTCATCGCTTACGCGGGTGACGCCTATACCTTAAGTCCGCTCACTTCCGATTCGGCCACATTAAAAAACCTGATTCAGCATCTTTCGCCTGACATTATGCCTATTCAAGGGGCGCGCGCTGATCTCGCAGTACAGCAAGCAATAACTATGATGAAACAAGGGGGGGCAAAACAGGGGGAAATCGTTCTGTTTTCAGATGACCTTAGCGAGAAAGAGCAATCCAATATTGAAGCGTTGTTAAGCGATGGCCATTGGACTCTATCAGTGTTAGCTTTCGGGTCTAAAGCTGGCGCACCGATTCCGCTTCCAGATGGTTCATTATTAAAAAATAAAGCAGGGACAACGGTGGTTGCGAAGACCAACTTCCAAGCTCTAAAACAAGTCGCAAACATAAACGCTGGTCAGTTTAGCGCCTACCAAAGCAACAATAGCGATATTGAGCAACTTGTCCGTACATCAATAAACCCCTCGTTTGATAACGAGGTGCAGCAAGAGGCCGCTGATCAATCGGTCACCACTCATGTTAACAATGGGATTTGGTTACTGCCTTTCATCTTATTACTCATGCTGCCTTTATTTAGAAAAGGATTGATCTTCACTCTGCCTCTATTCTTTATCGTACTCGTTTCCAGCCCCTCCCCAGTGGAGGCTTCCCCCATCGCTGGTTGGTTTCAAAATAGTGACCAGAATGCGTATGGTGCCTTTCAAGACAAACGCTTTGAGCAAGCGTCGAACGAATTCACCGATGCGCAATGGCAAGGTGCAGCGAAATATGAAGCGGGTGACTATGCCGGGGCAATTCAAGCATGGCAATCACTCAATACGACCGAAGACATTAACAACTTGGCTCATGCGTACGCCCAAAATGGGGATTTTGATAACGCCATTTCAAACTATGAAACCGTACTAGAACGGGAGCCGAACAACCTCGTCGCACAGCGAGACTTAGCCACCGTTAAACAGGAGCAACAGCAACAGCAACAGCAACAGCAACAGCAACAGCAACAGCAACAGCAACAGCAACAGCAACAGCAACAGCAACAGCAACAGCAACAAGATTCTGATTCGCAAGACCAGCAGGGTCAACCGGAACAGAACAGTAACAACACCAACAGTGAAGAAAACCGCGCCGACGCTTCACCGTCACAAAACGATCAAGATCCCACGTCGCAGGCGGATTCTTCTTCGGCTAACTCTTCACAAGCCGAATCTTCAAAAGAAAACAACATGGCAAATCGTGAGCAAAAGCCGTCGTCAACACAAGAAGCAAGCGAAGACAACGAGCCTAACAATACGCAAGGACAACAACCCAGCGATGAACAAAACCTAGCGGATAAGCAAGACTCAACGATCGACGCCCAGGCAGGTAAGAATGCCCAAGAAGCGGACACCAGCAGCGACACACAGAGCAATAATGCCATATCGCAGCACGATCAATTAGAGGCGCTAGATCCAGAATTGCGTCAACTCGAACAGGTAGAATCCGCGCGAGATCCGAGCCGCCTTATTCAAGCCCAAATGTTATTACAAGCTCGAGATAGAGAACAACCGACAGCTCAAGGGAAAAACTGGTAATGAAAAACATGAAATTGCATCCTTTGCTCCTAAGCTTATTACTCACCTTGTGTGGGCTTATCAGCTTTCCCTCTTGGGCTTTGAACGTGACCGCTAGCGTTAATAAAACCAAAGTCAGTAAAGATGAAGTCATTCAACTGCGAGTGGTCGCCGACGAAAAACTCGATGGGAATAAGGTCTCTTTTGATGCACTGAGCGGTGACTTCTATACTGGTCGCGCCAATTTTAGTTCTTCCGTTAACATTTTAAACGGCTCGCGAACGGACAGTAGTGTGTGGACTATTGCCATTGCACCACAACGGATAGGAAAAATTGTCATTCCAAGCTTTGATGTTGATGGAGTGAAAACGGCGCCAATCACACTGTCTGTGACAATTGATGAACAAACGCCAACCACCGATGATATGATTGAGGTCAGAACACAAATCGGCAAACAGCAACTGTTCCCTAAAGAAAGCACCTTATTAGACGTGCGGATTATCGTTAAAGTAGACCCTCGCCTGTTACAAAACCCTGAACTAGTTCAACCTATCGCCAATGGCGTATTGTTAGACGCGATTGGAGAGCCAAAGCAATACCAAGCCGTATTAGACGGTGTCGATGTATTGATCATTGATCAACAATATCGAGTGACAGCGAAAGACGCTGGTGAGTTTACTCTTCAGGCCCCAACACTCAGTGGCGGAGTGCTCTATGGTAATAATCGGAGTGGGTCGACTAAAATACTCACCCTAAACCACAAAGCACCGACACTTGCCATAACAGTGCACCCTATTCCTGAGAACTATCAAGGTATTTGGCTCCCCACTTCCAAACTTTCAATGACACAATCTTGGCAACGTGCTGATGGCAGCCTTGTGTCGTCTAATGACACTGAAATGGCGACAGGCGATGCGCTCACTCGAACCATCACATTAACTGCGATGGGATTGACGGCAAACCAGCTCCCTAACCTTTCGATAAAAAATCCAGACGCGTTTCGCGTCTATCCAGAAAAGCCGACCTTTACCGAAAATAGTGATGGTTCAGTCACCATGACCACCAAACAAGTATTAATTGCCAAACAAGCCGGGAATTATGAGTTACCCAAGATCATAGTGAATTGGTGGAATACCACCACGAACCTCGCTGACCAATCCACATCGCCCGGATTAACCGTTAGCGTGCAACAAAGCGATGAAGCCCCGATTTCATTTGCGCCACCAGATGTAGCGCCCCCTGCAGAAGTGGTCAAAGACGCTGGGATTTGGCCATACTTAAGTGGCATTTTGGCGCTGCTTTGGCTATTTTCGACATTCATGTGGTACAGGGCAAGCAAACACGCACCACGTTCAAAAGCTGAAACTCTGCAAGCTGGCGACAGTAACTTGTCTATCAAGCTGCGTTTAATACAAGCCATCAAAGATAACCAAGCCATTGAGGCGCAGTCCGTCTTCCATATGTGGATTAAGTCGAACCAAGGTTTGTCGGCATCAACCGTGGCACAAATTCAAGCGCAGCTTACTGAGATGAGTCGTTTATCACTCACTGGCGAATTAGAGCGCAATGAATCGAGTTCTTGGGATTCAAGCCATGTTATCGGATTAATTGAAAGTGCAAGGTTAACCAAAGAAGACCATGAATTACCGCCGCTATAAGGCTATTCAATGTGATTTAATGGATGAATAATCTCGTAAGACTTGAAATACTGGAGTACTACCCATAAAAAAGCGCCCTTAAATGGGCGCTTTAAGCAATGATTAACTCATTGTTAACATCGATGGTCGCTTATAGGTAGAAACGAGTACCGATGATGAATTGGTGATCTTGCTGTTTCTTGTACTTGCCTTCACCTTGGTTGTCGTAGTTGTAACCAGTGTAGGCACGTAGACGAGGTGAGATAGTGTATTCAGCTTGAACAGATGTACCAGATTTAACGTTTAGACCTAGCTCGTCATCTTTCATCACTTCATGCTTAAGAATCAGGTTTAGACCCATGTCTAGACCGTATGCAAGAATTGAGTCGAACGCTTTAGTATCTTTAAGTAAAGCGTTGTTATAAGAGTTCATGTACTCGTTAGACGCGTAAGTCGCAGCTACGTAAAGACCAGCACCGAAGTTACCGTATTTACCAGAAACAAGGTGAGATTCAGCAGTGCGAGCAATACCACGCTCTGTTAGGTTACCAGAGTTAAAGGCGTAGTTTGCGTTAAAGCCGTCAATTGAGTAACCCGCAGCGATTTGTGCACGGTTTTGTGAGTGCAATACTACATTTTTTGATGTAGTTATAGCACCAGTCGTGGTATTGGCTTTAGAAACAGTTTCCGTTACTTGGTTAGCACCCTGCCAACCCGCACCAAGCGTCAATGCACCAGCGGTATCAAAATCGATAGTGTTTGAGTAAGCAACCATCTTCTCAGCACGTGCAGTACCGAAGAAACCGTGGTTGTCGTATAGGAACTCGTTTGACCAACCGATTGGTGTATCAACAACACCAGCTGCCATGTAGTATGGAGACCACTGTGTACCAGCTGCTAGACGACCGTAAGTCTCGTGACCAAGACCGATGTAGCCTAGACGAGTCTTGAACGTGTTTTCAGCACCTTCAAGCATGTTCATTTGCCATTCTGCTTTGAAGTCAGCCTTGAAGCCGTTACCAAGGTCTTGGATTACTTCGATGTTTATACGTGGCGATTTCTCTTCAACACGAGCGTCTTGACCCTTGTGCGCGCCAGTTAGACCAACAGTTACGTGACCGCCGATGTTCATCTGCGTGCCTTCTTTGTTGTAAACTTCTAGTGCGTTTGCTTGAGTACCGATTGCAGCAGCTGTTACTGCAAGTGCTAATAGTGTTTTGTTCATTACGATTTCCATATTGACGGCTTATTATCGAGCTGTATCGCCCGATAGGTGTTTAAAGTGTTTCCTTAACGAGAGAAGCTGGCAGGCCACTCGGTGTTAAAGACGCTAAAAACGTGAACTTGAAATATGGAATTACTTTAAATTGAGAGTTCCCGAATGTGTCGTGAAACAAACTGAAATTTTAGAGAGCCAGAAACAAGAAATTTACCCACTCAAAAACAACAAGTTACACATAAAGATTTATAAACAGTGAGAACCTTATACTTATTCGTAGGTTTTCTTTTATTTTTTTCATTGGTTCTATGAATTAAATGCAATCACTACCATTTACCACGCAAACACAAGACGCAAAAAAGCCGCTCACAAGGAGCGGCTTTCATCAAACTGTTGGAGCTAAATGATCATTTTTTCCTTATAGGAAGAAACGAACACCTGCCATCCATACGTTGTCACGAGTGTTGTCTTCTTTGAACTTGCCTGTACCTTCTAGGTCAAATTCGTAGCCTGCGTATGCACGCATGCGAGATGTTACATCGTACTCAGCTTGGATTGCTGTAGTTGAGTACATTGTTTCGCCATTGTAACCTTGACCAACTTTATCACCGTCATATTTAACAGCTTCGTAGTTGATCGATAGGTTTAGGCTGTTAGATAGACCGTATGCAAGAATTGCTTCGTATGCTTTAGTGTCATCAGCTTGGATGCCATCATAGCTATTCATATACTGATTCATTGCGTAAACACCAGCTACATAAACACCTTTACCGTAAGTACCGTACTTAGCAGAAACTAGGTGAGATGTTGCTTTATCATCAACAGATTCTGTTGCTGATGTGATATCACCACCAGTGTATGCGTAGTTAATGCCAAAGCCAGCTACATCATAACCAAGAGCTACTTGTGCACGTTGACCTAGATTGTACTTAGCTCCATTTTGGTTGCCTGCTGTATTATCAATCTCAGAAGCACCTTGCCAGCCTAGACCTACGTTCAACGCGCCAGCGTTAGCGAAATCAAAACCGTTAGAGTAAGCAACCATAGATTCAGCACGGCCAGTACCTAGCGCGCCGTGGTTGTCGTATAGGAAGTCATTCGCGAAAGCGATTGGAAGATCCGCAACGCCACCAGCATTGTAGTAAGGTGCCCATTGAGTACCTACTGCAACACGACCCATTTCTTCATGGCTCACACCGATGTAACCAAGACGAGTAGTGAAAGAGTTGTCACCGCCGTCAAGCATGTTTAGCGCCCACTCACCTTTAGCATCAGCAGTAAAGCCATTGCCTAGGTCTTGAGTTGCTTCGAAGTTGATACGTGGAGAAACAGAGTTTACGCCAGCTGCTGTAGACTCAGCGTCTGCAACGCCTACAGATACGTGACCGCCTACTGCGAAAGTAGAACCGTCTTTGTTGTAAAGCTCAACTGCTTGTGCAGATGTACCGAATGCTGCAGCTGCCACTGCTAGTGCGATAAATTTTTTGTTCATTGGGATTTCCATATTTCAAGTTTTGTGCGCCAAACATCTACATAATGAATGACATAACGTACATGAAGCTGTTACGTACACAGACATAACACCTATGCATGTAACCCACTTAATGTAACGCTGGATTAACATGACGAAAATCACTCTAACCCTAAAGTTCCCAAAGCTTTCATAAAAAGACGTAAAAGATTAAAAACAGTGTTTTCTATTTCAATTAATCGCATTAAAACAAGAGCTTAAAATAAATATAAAAAAGATAAAACAACCTAAATAAGCGTAAATTTGAGTCATTTTTATGCAAATTGACTTTTTGCGTGGCGAGATTTTACACTCTACTAGCTTTTTATTGTTGCTTCCTCATGCGTAATTTCAATCGCTTAGCGGATCCTCCCTTCCTTAAACTAACGTGCAAATCTAGCTTAAATTTCGTTACCGAGGTGTAAACACCGTCCTTAACTTAGAAAAACATGCCCTTACCCATGGCTATTTCCCCTCCCCAAACATGAAATTGGTTATAAAAATGCCAATGAAGTACGCAATATATGAGCTACAGGTCACAAAACCAGCATAAAACTTGAACTTACCCCTTTAGGATCAGGAAAGTTCCGAATGCCGTTCTATTCTTGCTTTAGTTACTGATGTGTATGCAGGCATTGGTAAATAGCAATGGCGACATTGCAGTGGTGATACAAATTAAAGGAATATAATTATGAAAATGGCAGCCATCGCAGCAGCGATTACAACAACACTCGTCTCTGGTTCAGCATTAGCGGCAGAGGTTTATAATTCGGATGGGACGTCTTTAAGCATTGGCGGACGTGCTGAGTTCCGTGGAGACTTTCAAGGTCAAGCTTCAGGAAGTGAACTTGACGGTACAATGGATAACAAATCTCGAGTTCGTATAAATGTAGGCGGCGAAACGAAAATCACTGATGGCCTTAGTGGCATCGCATTTTATGAAGCAGAACAAACTGTTATAAACGGCAATGGCAATGGTTCCAGCAGTAATCAAAACACACAGAACAACGCATTTACACAACGTTATATGTATGCAGGCCTTTCAAGTAACGCCGGAGACGTGACGTTTGGTAAGCAAGATGCTGCAACCGTACAGATATCGCAAATGACTGATACAGTGACGACACACAGTGGTATTCAAAAAACCTTTATTGAAGCCGGTGATGAGCAAATCAATAACGCGATTAATTACTCGGGTTACTTCATGGATGCACTGTCGGTGAAAGCCAGTTTACTTGCTTCTAATGCAGCAGATGAGGATGGTTGGGCTCTATCTGGGTTATACACCCTACCGTTCGGCCTCGGTATTGGTTTAGGCTACGCTGCTAATGAAAACCCTGGTACTAAACAAGACTCTAAACAGGTCTTGGGTGGTCTTAACTATCGCTGGGAGGGGCTATACGTTGCTGCTACTTATACTCAAGGTGAAGGCTCTAAAAAATCCAATGTAAATAATGATTTTAATAGTGTCGAGTTTGTTGCTCAGTATCGTTTTGAGAATAATTTTGAAGCCGTTCTTGGCTACCAAAATGGCCAAATTGACCCCGATGGTAGTGCTAAAGTCAACGTAAGTGATTACTACGAGTTAACTGGTATTTACTACTTCAACAAATCGATACGTACTTATATCACGTATAAACTTAACAATTTAAAAGCCGAAGATGGACAGACATTTGCAGCAGTCGGTAATACGCCGCAAGATGCTGACAACTCTTTACGTCTGGGCTTACGTTACGACTTCTAGTTAAATATGCTTCACTCAAACAAAGGGCGATTAATTCGCCCTTTGTTACTAAGTAAGCGACTTCCTCTTCTCTCAACACCAACTGAAACCAAACTGCAATATCTCCTACATTTCACTGTAACAACCAAACCCTAACCTACCTGCATTCCAAAAAGACATGTGTCTACAGAGACTTAATAGGTAACTAAAATGAAAAAAGCAGTTTTGGCAAGTGCAGTACTGGCAGTGATGGCTTCTGGTTCAACCCTCGCAGCAGAAGTGTACAATTCTGAAGGTACGTCGCTGAAAATCGGCGGTCGTGCTGAGTTTCGTGGTGATTTCATTGGCAATAGCGGCAAAGAAATCGAAGGCACGATGGCAAACAAATCTCGTTTTCGTATTAATGTCGGTGGTGAAACGCAGATCACTGATAACCTAACTGGCTTTGGTTTCTATGAAGCTGAACAAGGGGTTGCATCAACTGGTGATAAAAAAGCGGAGACCGCTTTAAAACAACGTTATATGTACGCGGGTATCGGCACTCAATTTGGTGACATTTCATTTGGTAAACAAGATACAGCTGGCGTACAAATTTCTCAAATGTCAGATGCAGGCCAAATCTGGACTGGCGGGCAAAAGGCGTTCATCAACGCTGGTAACGAGCAAATCAACAATACTATTGCGTATGCCAACACCTTTGCCGACGCTGTTAATGTGAAGGCAAGTGCCATTTTAGGTTCAGAAAAAAACACTAATGGCTACGGACTATCGGGTATCTACGCAACACCAATTGGTTTAGATATCGGTCTTGGTTATGCCATGAATGACGTCAATAAAGATGAACTGCGTGGTTCAAATGCAACGACTAACGGTTCGGCAAATCAAGTTATTGGTGGTCTTAGTTATGCCATTGCAGGCCTGACCGTTGGTGGTACCTACACTCAAGGTACCTACGACTTTGATACTTCTGCTGATTACGATTACCGTGGCGTAGAACTATCTGGTACTTATAAGTTTGACAATGGATTTCGTCTTATGGCCGCTTATGCCAAAGCTGAAATCGAAGGGAAAGGTGCTGGCGAAAACAAGTTCAGCAAAGATGATTTTATTGAGCTAACGGGTCAATATCACTTCAACAAGTCTCTACGTACCTACCTCTCTTACAAGATTGATAACCGTAATAAAGACGATTACGCATCCATTGATGCGTCTAAGATTACTTATGACATTGAGAACACGGTTCGTTTAGGTCTTCGCTACGATTTCTAATCGAATTCTGATATTCAAACAAAGTATGTAAATAGCATAAGCCGAGGTCACTTCCTCGGCTTCTTTCCGTTTGATCAGATAACTTTTGATTAACGAATACAGTCAGCCCTTCGTCGACTCATTCTATCGCCGTGCTAACGCGCTTAGCATGCTAATCATCCAGACTCTGCCTACAATTATTGGTTAGTTTCGATTTTCATAGTAATATCAGCCAATAAAAACTAAGAACCCATACTATGAGTCAATCACATCACCCGCTTCAAGGCGCCGTTTGGATGCTATCCGCTGGCGCCGCTTTTGCGCTAGTCAATAATATTGCCCAAATTGTTAGCATTAATCACGGCATGTCGTCGACCATGATTGCTCTCATTCAATATGCGATTGCACTTATTGTTATCCTCCCTACCCTTCGTACTAGTGGACTGTTTCGCTCGCTCCGCACCCAGCATTTTGGCGCACACCTTTTCCGTATCCTACTCTCTGTCATAGGTATCCAATTATGGATGTGGGCGCTCGCTTACCCCGTGCCTATTTGGCAAGGGATTGCGTTGCTGATGACCTCCCCGCTCTTTGCGACATTAGGCTCAGGGCTAATACTCAAAGAGCAAGTGGGATACGCTCGCTGGTTTGCCACAATATGCGGTTTTATTGGCGCACTGGTGATTTTAGAACCTTGGTCTGATTCATTTAGCTGGGCAACGTTGCTTCCAGTCGGAGCGGCTTTTTTCTGGGCTTGTTATTCTTTGATGGTCAAGAAACTCTCTGCGCATGACGCGCCTTCTACGATGGTCATCTATCTATTGCTGCTCATTACCCCGTTTAATTTCATGTTAGCGCTGCCTACATGGTCTCTGCCATCCACGGGGCTCATCTGGGTCTATCTTATTGGTGCGGGCGCGTTAACTGCATTCGCTCAATGGGCGATTGTAAAAGCATACTCCGTTGCCGATGCGTCTTTCGTTCAACCTTTTGACCACGCCAAACTGCCTATGAACGTTCTCGCCGGTTGGCTAGTCTTTAGTTGGGTTCCGCCAGGGCGCTTGTGGATTGGCGCTGCTATTATTATTGCATCCATCGCGTTTATTACTCATTGGGAAACAAAGTCTAGAAAGTAAGTTCCATAAAATAATCATTTCATGTGAAATAAATCGGTGATGAGCGCGTTCTTATACTTATATGGACACATTTTCTTGTTCTTATATAAATACAGTTAAGAGGCAGATAACCATGGCGAAGCCAATCAAAGTCACTCTATATCGTTGGGCAGGGAGCTGGGGCCCATTCAAAGTCAATATTCCCTGCGGTGAATGCACATTGACCAAAGACATTCTTAACGATACGTTTGCTCACGAGTTGAATGGCGTACCGGTTGAGTTAGAAGTAAAAGACTGGCTGTCTAACTGGTGGGAGCCACTTAAAGTGGGCGCTTGGCACGCTCCGATTATTATGGTCGAAGGTAAAGTCATTAGCCAAGGAGAAGCATTAAACCGCGGCGTGCTGGTGCAGTCCATTATCCAAGAGTGGACCAAGCAAGATGAACTAACTGGCTCTATTGTTTTTGGTAAAGAAACCTGCCCTTACTGTGTCAAAGCAAAGCAGCTGCTTAACGAGGCTGGAATTGACTTCCAGTATCACGATGTGGTTAAAGACAGTGCGGCACTGTATCGAATGATCCCTGAAGTCAAAGCTCATATCGGCGAGAAAACCCCCGTCACGGTCCCACAAATTTGGATGGATGGAGAGTACATCGGTGGTGCTGAACAATTAGAGCAATGGCTAGCAAAGCAGCCTATCGCTTCTAGTAGTAACAATGTCGTGAACTTTAACGAAAAATCAGCGTCTTAGCGTGCATTTCGGACAATAACTAGCCGTCATGTGCGTATAAATGCAATGGCGGTTACGTAAATAATGGTTACGTAATAATTAAAAAAGCTCGCATTCTGCGAGCTTTTTTATGTTAATTCCGACTTTTCTTATTTGCGTAGCTTTTTCATCATTCGCTTAAGAAGTGACTTTTTCTTTGGCTGAGGTTTGCCATAAAGCATCTCATCAATCATTTTTTTGGCGGCAAGCTGGCTTACGTATGCGGCGCCTAATTCATAACCCATGATTTTTCTCACTAATCTATCAGTAGTTTTCAATTCGACGCGAATTCTATACTTAATCCAAAAAAACACAAGATATAGATCACATTTCTAGTGTAACTAGAATTTATATCTTGCATTATGTAACGTCTCTGTTAACAGATTTACTCACATCTTAGACCGCTAATTTAGGGTTCCCCTTCCGCTTACCTACGCGATATCAAGTCATTTCGTCAATCAAACATTATTGTCAGAACGATTAACACTACAAAAAATTCAATCGTAACCAATTGATATATATGTATGCTGTGTGTTTTTTATGCCATTCCATTTTGGCATTTCGACCATTCCACACTTTCACCGTATTGTTACTTATACTTTCCGCCATCAAATTCTTGTAATGGACATCAGAATAATCCTGCAACTGTCATGCAGCACCATGAGTGAAGGACCCAATTTGATTCTCTTTTAATCTCTCACTTTCAACAAGGTAATGCGAATGCTCCGCTCACAATCAAAAGACTGCCTCGTTATTGATAACTTTCCATTGGTAAGAGAGGCTATTTCACGCATCGTCTCTAGCATCGAGGATATCAACTTAGTTCATCAAATTTCTGACATCCAGGTCGCTCTAGACCTAGTAAAAGCAGGAAGTATTGACTTGATCGTACTAGACGTCAATCTAGCAGAAGCCGATGGGTTTGAGTTTATGCGTCGAGCGTTTGCAGCGGGCTATCGAGGCAAAGCCATTTTTATTTCTAGTTATGGCTACCCAATCTACTCAGAAACCGCTTATAAATTAGGTGTAAATGGATACATCAGTAAATCTGAAGATCCAGCTTTGATCCGAGACGCGATTAGCGGGGTCATGCGTGGTTACAATCTATTTAAAACCGACTATAAGGTCCGCAATAGAAAAATTGTCCTTTCTCAACGTGAAACCGTGGTATTTAACTACCTAAAGAAAGGCTATACCAACAAACAAATATCAGAATTTTTGTCGTTAAGCGCTAAGACCATTAGCACTTATAAATCACGTATTTTAGATAAATACGAAGCGAACTCTATCGTTGAGTTGGTGAATTCTCATGACGTGGTGGAAAGCGAAATACGCCTTGCCAGCTAAATATCGACCTAGCTAACTATCGACCTAGCTAAGTACCAACTACGCTAGATCGTAACTCAATGGTGACGAGCCTCTCGTCACCATTGATACTGCTTACAGTACAAAAAACACATCAATACGACTCGCCCTTTTCATGTCACTGGTTCGACGAACTCATCACTTTTTTGACAATTTTATGCAGCATCATGTGGAGCGGGCTCTGCCTGTTGCTCTGTTTCATACACGCGACCAACGGCGTGTGAGGCTGTATGTTTTCAGGAAAAGGGATAAATCGAAACTCAGAACCAGCCACAAGATGTCTGGCTAATAGCGCCGAATAATTATGCTGCCTTAACACTTGGTATGTGGTGGTTAGGTTATCCAGCCTTAGACGGTAGTCTAGATGATAATTATTCTGGTCCATTAACTTAATCAGCCGCTGGTGGATGTCATTCCAACCTCTAACTTCAAAAAAAATACTCGGGTGCTCAAAGACATCTTGCCAAGTTTGAATACTGCTCTGTCGTCCTACTAATGCCCCAATTTCTATATGAAACAAGTTCGTTTGGTAAATAGATTTAGGGCAGTCCTCATTAAATATTTGTACTCCCAAGTGTATCTTACCGTTACCTAAGTCTTGGTAAGTACTCTCTCTCCACGTTCTCAATTCAATCATAGCTTTTGGGAAAGCCTCACGAACTGCTTGGTAGATCGGCTCACCAAATTGTTCCAGCGCCACATTATAGAATGCTAGTCTTATTGATTGTTCGTAATTTTCCGCATCAAAGGTTTCACCATGTTGCAAAGCTTGCTCTACCGATTTTAATCCCTGCTCAATGCCCGGAATTATTCTTTCTAAATAGTGGGTAGGCTCAAAACCTTCAACCGTTCGGACAAACAAAGGATCTTTTAATTGCTCTCTTAACTTGGACAAGTGCTTACTCACCGCACTTTCTGTCTTACCTAAGTGAGCCGCGACTGTTGTCAGATTTCGATATTGGTAGATCATAACCAAGACTTTTAATAGGTTAAAATCGTGCTCTTTATGCAACTAAATATCCTCTCATTACTTTTATTCACATATTGCTGTTACTCAGCTAAAGCCTTCAGGTTAATACTCAATCTGGTGCGTATTTTTTTTCTTTTGCTAAGTAAAGCCGCGCATCCGCGCGTTTTAACACATTTTGTAACGATTCATGCTCTCGCAGTTCACTCACCCCAAAACTGATATTAAGTGCTAAGGCTTCAACTCCAAATGGTTTAGACGCCACTTCACTAGCTAGCTGCTTCGCAAGATTATAGGCTGCCGGCCACTTACACCCAGGAAGGATGACGATAAACTCGTCGCCTCCGCTTCGAATTAGATAGTCGCTCTCTCTAAAACATTGACGCATACTCTGTGCAATATGGATAATCGCTTCATCGCCAACATGATGTCCATATGTATCATTGATGGTTTTGATCTTATCGCCATCAATCGCAATAACAGTGATACCCTTCTTTTCCATCGCGTATTTTATTGCGCTGTCTTTCAATATTGCCCGATTATATAAACCCGTTAATTCATCTTTTCGTATCGCAACTTCAGCTAATTTAAGCTTAACGCGCTTAATTTTCAGTTCTTCTAATTTGTTGATCACATACATCAATACAAGAAATAGTCCAATAAGAAGCCAGCCATAATCAATGACTATCTTACTGTAAGGTAGCCGATACGTAGCTAAAAAGTCGTCATCAGCTAAATAATTGGCAGAGTATGCATGATCAGAAAAAGGATAGCGCAAGTCTTCAATAATCACTTGTCGACCAGATGAACTCTCTAGAGACACGTAATCCTTATTAACTAAAAATGGGAATTTGTCTAAATAAACATCAACATTGACATCACCTATCATCACGCCTTCGAAATAGACCGGACTGGATATCGTGATTATCGGTTGTTCTGTGACGCTGTCTTTGTAGACGTTGGACACAACGAGTCTGTCTTTCAAATCGCTATCGCTAGCATATTTGGAACACGCTAAAGAAGACTGGCACATTTTTCGAGAGAATACCGACTCAAAGGATAACGGGTTTTGATCAAAAGAGTGAGCCGACATGATTTTCTCGCCCTCATACGAGCGATAATAATATAAGACCTCTCTCACATTAACCAACTCTGGCATACGCGTAAAGATACGATTAACCGTGATACTGACGATGCGTTCGCTTTTCGTCAGTTCTGCGTGACTATCAGAAGCGTATACCTTACCATTTTTCAGATAAGGACCTTGTAAAGTGATGCCTTGCTTAGCGGCAATTTCAGCTTCAAACAGTGCTCCGAGCAAGTATAACGTAGACTTATAGTCAGAAATTGATTTCGTCACAAGGTGAAACTTCGCGACCTCGTTATCGACAAGCTTATCAACCGCTTTATACAACACAATCGTATAAATCCCCAAAGACAACAATACCGCCTTGAGTACAATCGTTGTATGGATTTTTGTCAGTTTGTGCATAGTCATCAAATACTTAATCCAAAGGTCTCGCGAATGACCGACAACGGTCAACAGCACTTAACTAAGTATTATCTCGATTTCAGCGAAGTCAAACAACTCAAACGCAACAATTATTGTCTAAAAAGAGAAGCGTAGCAGCAAGAGAAGGGAGAAGCTCTGTAAACCGAGAGTCACCTAGCCGAGTGTGACTTTATTTTAATCATTGAATCTATGTTCTGACGTTGTTTTAAGAGGTCTACAGAGCTTAACTGTAGTTTTACACTTATTAATAAATTAATAAACTGCAGAAAATGACAGGTTGACATATTGCTGTTTTTTAGAAAACAAGCTGAGCGTTCTATCAGTTATGCTTATGGTTCACTCGCGATAACCTCTGATTGTTATACAACCAAGAGGACATCCTATGGAACCGATCATTACTATTTGTACTTATAATGAGCTGACAGATCAGCAAAAACTCGAGATGCATCAGCTGCGCTATCAGGTGTTTGTCGAGCGATTACAATGGTCTATTAACACTAAGGACCAGCTGGATATCGACGAGTATGATCGCCCTGACTCCAAATATATTATTATTGAATATGAAAACAAGGTCGCCGCATGCTGGCGCTTGCTTCATACCAACAGCGCTTACATGCTCAACAATACCTTTCCTGAATTGTTACAAGGTGAGGTTTTTGATGATGAATCGATTGTAGAGCTCACTCGATTTGCCGTTGATAGAGAAATAGCCAAACGAGCAAGCCATATTAACTTTACCGCTATGCTGTTTTACCTCGTTGTGCAGTATGCCATTGAGCAGGGCTACACCGAGTACGTCACACTGACATCGACAGGGATTGAGCGCATCATGAGATTAATTGGTATTCCAAGTTGTCGAATTGGGGATGGTAAGGTACATCTACTCGACACTACACGCAGCGTTGCACTGCGCGTCCCTGTAGATGATGCTTTACGTCACTGGTTTGCCAACACTACGATACACCAACATAGGTTCGATAGAGCCAGTTAACAGTGCCTTAGACACAGCCTGAGTGCGAGAGAAAGCATTAAGTTTTTCACTCGCATTCTGGATATGAAAGTTAACCGTCCTTTCAGAGCAACCGATAATCTGTGACACTTCCCATGAGCTTTTGCCCTCTGCAACCCACGCTAAGCATATTTGTTCTCGTAAAGTTAAATCTGATTCGACAAAGCCTGGTTGCTGTTTACACACCTCGTACCTTACATCATTGATGTAGTCAGCAATTAGGCTGCCGACGTAAGTCGCCAATAGTGTTGACTCATTGGTCAATATGGACGAGCTCTTACGATTCGAAAAGCTAAGTAACCCCAAACAACCAAAATTGGCTCTAAGTGGCACTGTAATACCATCACCGAGTCCGAAATCAGACGCTAATTTAACGACATTTTTACTCTCATGCTGTCCATTTTTGATTATGTCATTCCATAAAATGGGGGCGGTGCTATTGCGGCAATGAAGGACAACTTCGTCAAAATACATCACCTCATTATTTTCATAAAAGTCACGCCAGTTGATTGGCTGATTCGTTAACACCACGTTTTCAGCGCGCATCAACGTCACAGGGACAGAAACCGCAAACAAGAAGTGCTCAAAATCAAGGACATCTGTGACCTCAGCTAATTTTTTATTGAGTCCATCTAAGCTAAATTCATCTGCTTCCTTGAGATCTCGCTTTAATATTTGATTGATTTTATCTACTGAATACACGTGGTTAAAGTGGCTCTTGGTTAAATAATAGTACGAGTTAACCCATAAAATGATATGCGGCTAATTGAACTAAGATAACTTGCACACTATAAAAATACAATCAGAGGATGTTCAAAGCGCATGCACAAAACAATTTTTCAAGAATGCCACGCATTCTTTAATGCGTTTAGGTTGGTATCGATCACGATGATAGATTAGCGACAATGGCACAGGTTTAATCCCCCAGTTTTCAAATACGGGAACTAATTGCTTCGAATCCAATTCAGGCTGGCAGTACATCGCTGGCACTCGAATTATTCCTAGCCCTGCTTTTGCACTATTAACCAACACTCGTCCATTCTTACAACTTAAACGACCATAAATCGTTGTTTCTACTTTTTCATCACTACTATCATGAATGAATTGCCACTTTGTCACCGAACCCGTTAAACAATTATGCTGCCTCAAATCTTTTGGATGCTCGACAGGGTTCGCCTTTGCTAAATAATGAGGGCTAGCCAAGGTTAGCATCTCAATATCAATTAAGTGTCGAGCAACATAGTTAGCATCGGGTAACTCTCCCATTCGGATAGCAATATCAAACTCTTCTTCAAGTAAATCAACGCGGTGACTGGAGAAATCTAACTCAATTGACACTTCGGGATACTGCAAAGAGAATTCAGATAGATACTTCGCAACCAACTCTTCACCAATGTAACCGCCCACACAATTAATATTGATGCGCCCTTTAACTGTATCAATATCATCGATTGCAGCATGAACCGCCTGATCAATGGTATGCAGGGCACTATCGCAACTGGCCAGTAAAGCTTTCCCTGCTTGAGTCAGCTTCATTGTGCGCGTAGTACGTATCAATAAACTCACTCCCATCTCTTTCTCAAGAGATTGGATTTGCCTAGATACGTGAGATCTCGATACTTTTAGCGCTTCAGCAGCTTTAGTGAAATTACCTAAGTTTGCTACTAGCACAAACGCTCGGACATCAAGCAAATTAACAGAAGGGTGCAACATATCGACTATTCCTATAAAAGCATGGTTTGATTTTGTCGTTATTTGCCAAATTTGCAACCGAAACATCACCAGTCATACATTTACCAATGAACCTGGTCAAAAATCAACCCAATGTGACCACTGCAATAGTTTTACATGATGACATTAATACGAAATTAACACCTACTCAACACTATTGGCACAGCCCAAAAACCTGCAGTTTTCATCCGAATTAATTTATTGTTTTAGATCATCGCTTCGTTAGGTAATTGTCGTGCCACAAATCAATTTCCTGTACATTTTCTGACACATTTAGAAATAAATTGTTGCGTATTTTAACTGAATAAAAGGACAATTATGTTAGAACTACTTATTGGCTTAATAGTGACAGTAGCCGTGGGCTATTTCATTGTTAAGGGCTACAAACCCGCAGGCGTTTTATTGACAGCTGGTATTGCACTGCTCTTACTCACAGGCGTGTTGGGGCACACTATATTACCTTCAAAAATCGCTTCAACGGGCAATATGGTTACGGACTCACTAGAGTACGTGAAATATATGCTCCAGTATCGCGGGGGTGGTCTTGGTATGCAAATCATGCTGCTGTGTGGTTTTGCGTCTTACATGACTCATATTGGCGCCAATAACGTGGTGGTTAAACAGTTTTCTAAACCATTGTCGTTCATCAAGTCTCCTTATGTATTATTGGTCGCGGCGTATATTGTTGCCTGCTTGATGTCGCTAGCGGTCAGCTCTGCGACTGGCCTGGGCGTACTGCTTATGGCAACCTTATTTCCAATGATGACAGCGATGGGCATCTCTCGTCCTGCAGCGGTTGCAGTGTGTGCCTCACCTGCTGCCATTATTCTTTCCCCGACATCTGGTGATGTTGTTATTGCTGCCGAGAAATCTGGACTCGCGCTTGACGTGTTTGCGGTACAAACTGTACTTCCTGTGTCTATTTGCGCCATCATTGTCATGGCCGCCGCGGCATTCTTCTGGAATAAATACTTAGACCAAAAAGAAAATACACCAATGGAGCGTGTTGATGTCTCCGAGATGAAAGTAGACGCACCAGCGTTCTATTGCTTACTTCCGTTCTTGCCTATTATTGGTGTTTTTCTCTTCAATGGTCGCACTATTCCCGGCCTATCACTCGATATCTATACTATTGTGGTCGGTTCAATTTTCATTGGTGCTGTGATCAACTTCATCACGCAAAGGTTCAATGGTAAAAAGACGCTAGAAGACTTAGAGTCATGCTACCAAGGGATGGCCGATGCATTTAAAGGCGTGGTGATGCTGCTGGTTGCTGCTGGTGTTTTTGCACAAGGCTTAATGTCTATCGGCGCGATTGATAACCTGCTTCATCTTGCGGACTCAGCTGGCGCTGGCGGCGTGGCACTAATGCTAATCCTCACAGGCCTTACTGTGGCAGCGGCAATCGCGACAGGCTCTGGTAATGCCCCGTTTTACGCCTTTGTTGAACTGGCGCCTTCTCTGGCAGCGAAAATGGGCCTTAATCCAGCGTTCTTGATCATTCCTATGTTGCAAGCCTCTAACCTTGGCCGTACGATTTCACCGGTTTCTGGGGTTATCGTCGCTACCTCTGGAATGGGTAACATCTCACCATTTGAGGTCGTTAAGCGTACTTCTGTTCCCGTCATTGCAGGATTGATCACCGTGATTATTGGTACAATGGTACTCGTACCAATGTCGGTATAACCACCGAATAGAAAGTAGACTCATTAAAAAGGGAAGCATCATGCTTCCCTTTTCTATATCCGCTCTAATTTATTCAAATGAGTGCTTTGAATGAATTAGAATGCTTCTCCAACCGATAAATAGAAAGCATTCTCTTCTGGCCCTTTTGCGACATCGAGTCGAATGTTCATTTTTTTCTGCTCGACAGGCTGCCATCTAAAGCCAACCCCTTTCGTCACGATAGTACTTTGACTAAGAATATCTTGCTGCGCTTCTGACGTTTTACCCAGTCCCAGAAACGCAACCAAACCAAACCTTGGCATAAATGTCCAGCGACCTTCAAACTGACCTTGCATGATATTGTCATTTCGATAACGTCCATGATTAAACCCTCGCATTTGTAAGGTAGGTTTCTCATAAAACGGTACGTCGCCGCCACTCATTTGCATGGTTACTTTAGAGGCAAAAACAACATTATCAATCACACTGGTATAATTACTTGTCGCAAACTTCCCTATCGCGTAATCACCATCCCCGCCCCATTGTTTGCCATAGTCCATATAGCTCAGCTGAGCAAACCATCCTGCCGTTGGGTAATAGTTATCATCTCGTGTATCAAAGTGAAGTACCGCCCCCACTCCAGCGGAGGACACTCGTTCGGCTTCAGGCCAGAATTCATTGAGATCATCGAATGCAATCTGGGTTTGCATGTAATTATATTGGGGTCCTAAATACCACGAAGAGTGACCAAGTTGAAATAGTGCTCTAAGCATCACACCACTCATTTCCATATTGTACTTTAGAGGATCATCAGCAAAAATTGGATCGTTGCCATCACCGAAATATTTTAGGTTCAACTTGCCATGAAAAATACCACCAGTATAACGAATGGAGTCATCTTTTAGCGCACCATCGTGAAAGGCTCCAACTAACCAGCTTTTCGTCGATGTCACCATACCTACGAGTGCTGTTGTGTCATTATGCGCTTTACTGTCTGGCTCCTTGGCATGCATATATAAGCCAACTAGCTGTACCCCAGTTCCTAGCGTCGGGTTAGACATTGGGATAGGTAAGGCGATAAACCCTTCCTTTTCTTCATTCGATTGCTTCGAGTCTTCTACTTGGTCTTTTTTGTCATTAACATGTTCTTGGTATTCAGCAGACGACGCCTGAACTGACATCAAAGTGCATCCAATACTGAGCATGATTAAAGAACGCTTTCCACACATCGTGATTCAATCCTTTGCAAAAGCCATATCTACCGTACATCGTACAGCCAATTTTAAAAAACATAAACCTTTGAATATTAAACAATAGGCTACTCTTGCACTCGCATACCCTGCCCATTTCACCACACAAAAAAAAGCCAAGTCAGCAATTAAACTGACTTGGCTTCCGTACTCTACCTAATAAAGTAATGCGCTACTTATGCAGGGTTTTTCGCTTTGAATAAGATGGCATACATGACAGGAATAAACACCAACGTAAGGATCGTCGCAAAGCCTAAACCAAACATCACCGTGATAGACATGTTTACAAAGAACACATCACCTAGCAACGGAATCATACCTAAAATAGTCGTACATGCCGCTAGCATTACTGGTCTCATACGAGAGATAGAAGAGTCAATGATTGCATCATAGACCGACTTTTCTTCCGCTTGCATATCGATTTCTTCTAGCAAGACTATCGCATTCTTAATCAATAGACCTATCAAGCTAAGTGCGCCCAATAGAGCCATAAAGTCAAATGCACCATCAAGCAGTAGCAGACCGGCTGTGATACCAATGATTGCTAATGGAACAGTAATCCAAATGATCAGTGGCTGTTTTACTTTACCAAACAGTAATACCACTACAATGATCATCATAATAAACGATACAGGTATCGCGCTAAACAACGCGCCTTGTGCTTCCGCTGAATCTTCAAATTCACCACCCCAGTCCATAGAATAACCTGGTGGCAACTCAATCGCTTCAATCTGAGGCTTTAAACGCTCAAATAACGGCGCAGCAAGTTCACCTGTTGGGTTAGCCGAGGCAATAATCGTCGTCAATCGGTCACGACCACGAATCATCGCATCTTCCCAAACGGTCTCAAAAGCCACGACAACTTGCGCAATTGGAACCGTTTTTTCTAGTACAGGACTGTAGACCTGAGCATCCATCAGTTGGGCAACGTTTTCACGTTCGCTCGCATCCGTACGGAAGTAGATCGGCAATAGCCTCACTCCATCACGATAGATACCGACTTGCGAGCCTTCACTTGCCGCTCGTAATGATGCGGTAAGCTCTGTACGCGTGATGCCTAGCTGACGAGCTACTTGCTCATTGAAGATAGGCTTGATCAACTTAACAGGCTGTCTCCAGTCGTTACGGACTTCTTTCGCTTCTGGATCCGCAAGCATTATCGCTTCTGCTTGAGAGGACAAATCCCTTAATACCGCAGGATCAGGACCAGCAAATCGCGCTTCAATTTTAGAGTCTCGTCCTGGACCAATCCGTAGGCTCTTAATTTTAGGCTCGATGCTATCGATATTGTCCGTCATGAACTTATCAATGTTCGCTTGCAGTGCAGCGATCATTTCACGGTTCTCAGTTCGAACAATAACTTGACCATACGCTTTGGTTGTATCTTGAGGCGTATAAACCAAGGAGAAACGTGATGCCCCACCACCGATAAAGGTTGCAGTCCATTCAACACCCTCTTGCTCACGAATAAATTCCGCAACCTTCAAAGTGTCATCACGAGTTTGACGTATATCGCTGCCTTCCACCTCCCATACATCGACAAAGAACATCGGAGTATTTGCATTCGGGAAAAAGGCACTTTTAACAAACCCAAAGCCCCAGACAGATGCAACAAACATCGCCAGAATAATACTGATGGTCAGCGCTCGTTGCTTAAGTGCAAACTGAAGTACACTCTTATAGATTACAAAGCCCGCACCAGCGTATGGGTCTTTCTCTTCCTCACCCTCTTTGCGATCTTCTTTCTTAAGAAGTAAAGCACATAGTAGCGGCGTCGTTGAAACTGCCGTCACCCAACTCAATGACAGTGAAATCAAAATAACGTAGAAAAGTGAACGGGTAAATTCACCAGTATTACTTTGGGACATACCGATAGCTGCAAACGCTAGAATACCTACCGCAGTACCACCGAGTAGTGCCCAGCCATTGGCTCCAACAACTTCTCCGGCGGCCTTCATTGCTGGTACACCACGTTTAATACGAATCATCATGCCTTCGGCAACCACGATGGCATTATCCACCAGCATCCCGAGCGCTATGATCAAGGCTCCGAGTGAAATCCTCTGCAGTTCAATCCCGTACAGGTGCATAATTGCCAACGTACCTGCGACGGTAATCACCAGTACAGCACCGATGATCAAACCCACTCTCAGCCCCATAAAGGCCAATAGCACAACAACAACAATGATCAACGCTTCGACCGTATTGGTCACAAAGCCAGCAACGGATGCGTCAACTTCTTGTGGTTGGTTATAGATAATATCAAGGTTCATACCTAGAGGAATTTGATTCTCTAAGCTTTTGATTTTATCGTTAATTAAACCACCAACTTCTACCACATTCTTACCGCTTAGCATCGAAATACCAACAGTGAGTGACGGCTTACCATTAAAGTAAATAAGTTTCGACGGCTCTTCTTTATACTCACGAGTAACTTCTGCGATATCACCCAAACGAATGAGTTTTTTATCATCACTAGCAATCAGTAAGTCTTCAATCTCACTAACATGTTTGAAGCTTCCCGTCGGCTCGATTCGAATGAACTCAGGGCCAACACGGAATCGGCCTGAATCTGACACTAAGTTTTGAGAACTCAGTAGCTTTTCAATTGTCGCCATGTCAATGCCAAGCTTCGCCATCTTGTTGCGAGACATTTGAACATAGACAACTTCTTGCTGATCACCATCAATAGAGACTTTTCGTACCCCAGGAACCAGTACCAATTGTTTCTTAAGGTTATCTGCAACATCTTTTAGCTCACGGAAGCTATACCCTTCGCCGTTTAGTGCTAAAAAGCCACCATAAACATCGGCGAAATCATCAATGATTTGCGGCTCACCTGCGCCCGGAGGGAGCTTGTGTTTATTATCGGCGATCTTACGTCTGAGCTCATCATAGATACCCGGCATTTCTGCAGACGTGTATTCATCTTTAAACTCAATGGTAATATCGGATAGCCCTTCACGGGTAACCGAACGTTTAATACGCTTCACCTGTCCTAATAGACGTACCGCATCTTCAATATGATACGTCACCTCGTCATAGACTTCCTCTGGAGAGGCGCCTGGATAGGTTGTAATAATCTTGGCTTCTTTGATAGTAAAGGCTGGATCTTCCAGCTTACCCATTTCAAAATACGCCAAAACTCCGCCAACCGTCATTAGCAGCACTAATAGCCAACTATTGACTTTATTTTTTACTGAATACTCACCTAAATTCATAAAACATCTCTTCTCGCTGAGTCAACAGTTATTGAGCTTGATCGATTTCTGGCATCAGACTTACTTCCATTCCTTCATTTAAGAATGGAACACCGACCGTTACAATGCGCTCACCCATCTCTAAGCCCGACAATACCGTGATACGGTCACCAGACATTGTCGACACTTCAATCGACTTTGGAGAGACGGTGTTGTCGTCATTGACTACCCAAACCGTTGGGTTATGTGCGTTGTCACTTACAACGGCAGTGCTTGGAACCTGAATCGTACGTTTCGTATCATTCAAGTTTGAAAAATCAGCCGTCACATAACCCGTCATGCCAGGAAGAATATTCTGATCACTTGGCGACTCCAACGTCACCGTGACTTCAAATGTTTGTGTATCTGTGTCTGCTTTAGAGGAAACTTCCGTAATCTCTACCGGATATGGCTTCTCACGCGAGCGATCAAAATAAGCAAACACGGGGATTTCAACTGGATTGTCTGCTTGCTGATCGCGAATTTCTCTAACCAATTTTTCTGGTACGGCAAACTTAAGTTCCAGTGTGTTTAAGTTTTGAAAAGAGAACACTACCTGCTTTGCTTCGACGTTTTCAAAGTTTTGAATACTACGTTGAGCAACATAACCATCAAAAGGGGCGACGAGCTTGGTATAGCTAAGTTGCGTTTTGGCATTATCATAACCAGCTTGCGCTTTAGTTAAGTCTGCACGAATTTGTTCATAATCTTTCTTCGAAATAAAGTTATCTTTTATTAACTCTTTCGCTCGTTTGAAATCAGCTTGCAAACGCTGCAACGTCGCTCTTGCATCTCTCACTGCGAGTTTAAAGCGCGTATCATCCAGTGTAGCTAGGACAGTACCCTTTTTCACATCATCGCCTTCTTTTGCCGGAAGAGAGTCGACCTTGCCAGAAACTCTGAAAGCCATTTCTGCGCGATCAGACGCTAAAACTCGTGCAGGAAATTCGCGAACCATATTCTGATTCTCTAACCCAATAACCAACGTTTTTACTGGACGTACAACAGGAGCTTCAACTGTCTTCTCTGGTTCTGGACTGCATCCAGTCAATGCAACGCCAATTAGCGCCGTCAGAGTAAGAACACGTAAATGAGTTTTCATAACAACCACCCAAAATAAAAATTTATAAAAGTTAAGACTATTATAGGCTAACAAAATCAATAACTACTTAATGGTACACGTTACATCAAGCCAAGCAAAAAGCAACATTGTGGACACAAAAATTCAACTTGAAATATCAGTGATTGAGTAAAAGTACGGATTGCAACCAATAGCCCTCTATAAGACCCATCTTTTAACGTAAGTTCATTATTCTTAGTTTTTTTTTACATCACATTGAACCGACAAATAAGTATCCCATACTAATAAATACAACCAATAATAGTGCGAGCGGTATGAATAGCTATTTAGCGAAATGGATAGTCGCTGTAACCTTTCTAATTATTTTTGCAGCATGGCTGTTGCACAGTTTTAACTCGCCCCTAACTCTCCATCAACTTGAAGAGCATGAACATCATTCGCTCGCAGATAAATATGATGCGCAACCAACCCCGCTAATTTCTCCTATTGAGGTAACTCAACTTAGCCCTAGAGAGAAACAAATAGCTAAAATCGGCTTTCAACTGTTTATCGACCCTAACCTTTCATCTAATGGCCAAATCAGTTGCGAATCTTGCCATCATATTTTCGACAATGGAGCAGAAAAGACCAAAGTCTCAACGGGCGTAAAAGGAGCAGGCACTAGGAATTCTCCGACAGTGTTTAACATTGCAAACAACACGCGATTTTTTTGGGATGGCAGAGCGTCGAGTCTCGAACACCAAATGGATGGGCCTGTTCACAATCCGCTAGAGATGGATACGAATTGGGATAACATCATCAATTACGTTGAATCCATACCGCATTATCGTGATCAATTTGACATCGTATGGGGTGGGGAAATAAACCTAGCTAATATTAAAGCATCTCTTGTTACCTTCATGGGGTCTCTCACTACACCGGATGCCCCGTTTGATCATTATTTAAAAGGCAACAAAATTGCCATCGAGCCGATAGCGGAAAAAGGCTGGCAAAAATTTCAGTCTTTGGGCTGTATTGTGTGCCATCAAGGTACAAATGTTGGCGGTAACTTATTTCAAAAGTTTGGTAATGTAAAAGAAACAAGTATTCAAAGCCAAGACTTAGGTCGCTACAACATAACAGGCATTGAAATTGACAAAAACGTATTTCGCGTTCCAAGCCTTCGTAACGTGGCCAACACTCCCCCCTACTTTCACGACGGACGAAGCTTAACGCTAGAAGATGCCATCATTACCATGGCGAAGATCCAACTTGGTCAAGAGTTAGATGCTAGCACCGTCATAGAAATAAGCGCATTTTTACACTCACTTTCCGCGCCTGCCCCGCCCTATCTCGAGGAGCTATCTCAAGGAGTCATCCAATGAGTAACCGATTACTGACAAAACGCCGAGCCGAATTTCTGTATATCATGGCTATTTTCCTTTCGGCGGCTTGGCTCATTGTTAGTGCCGTTAGTACTTACGTAAGTGATTCCTATCAAAAAGCATTTCTATCCCTATCCCAAAATATTACTCATAGCCTCGAAGAAATATATTCATTTGAATATAGTCCCACTAAAACCTACGATAGATTTTCCAAAGAATTAGTAGAGTTAGAGCGACTATCTGAACAACTTTATGACAACATTACACAAAACAGCCAAGCCTTTCCCTCTTTTGTCAGCCCAATGCCACAAGAAAGTGTCTCGTATGCGCTGAAGGTGAAAAACAACGTCCTCATTTTTACTCAACGACTAGAACGTCTGCTTAGTGCAAAGGTATCGATGGAGTATTCAAGTAATACCCTTAAAGTGCTCAAAACTAATCTAATCTCCAACACACATTCAACCGAAGACAAGCTCGCTATTTATCAATATCTAGATTTTGCACAATCGAACGCTGATATTCCTAATGAATTGAAACAGAACAACGACCTACTCGCACTTGACGGGTATATCAAACTTCATAATAGAGTAAGAAATAGTATTCGCTTGGAAAAACTAGCACTGGTCGATAGCGAGATTCATGTTCTCATGAATGAAACCAATAATTTTTGGCTTGAGCGCTCACTATCAACCAAAGCCCACATTTCCATTGCATCATTTTTATTACTGCTAACTATCGGCTGCTATTTGTATCGAAAACAGCTGATACATCAGTATAAAGAAAGGAAGTTGATCGCTGACCTGCTCGTCAAAGAAAAAGAGCGTTCTCACCTCGCGATGGTGGTCGAGCACGCAAGCGATGCGATCATTATTACAGATAAACAAGGTAATACATCTTGGGTCAACGCCGCATTCGAAGCCATCTCAGGCTTCAGCCTGAATGAGGTTATCGGCAAAAAACCTGGTGACATGTTACAAGGTGACGAGACCTCGCCTAGCGAAGTAACCCGTATTTCTAAAGAGCTCAAGCTTGGAAATACCGTTAAGTCAGAGCTCATCAATTATAATAAAAGTGGTCAACCGTATTGGATTGATATTGTCATCACACCGATTCTCGACGCAAACAATCAAGTCGAGCAATTTATTGCTGTCGAACGCGACAGCAGCGAACGAAAACAGCTTCAAAAAAGCCTCGAAAATGCTGTTGAACGAGCAGATGCTTCTAATCGCGCTAAATCTACGTTCCTTGCCACTATGAGCCACGAATTACGCACACCGCTCAACGGCATCCTAGGAATGGCCCAAATTCTTGAATCCTCGGTAACGAATGCTCAGCATCGACAGCAACTGCATATCCTCCTAGAGTCAGGCAATCACTTGCTGTCATTACTCAATGACATCCTCGATATTTCGAAGATTGAAGAGGGGAAGCTGGATCTGGAAGTTTTAGACTTTTCTATCGAAGATATTTGCGACCCAATAGTCAGTACCTATAGCTCTTTATGTAAAGAAAAAGGCATCAATTTTCAATTGATTAATCAACTATCTCCCGGAAAATCATATCGAGGTGACAAATCCAGAATTCGTCAAATTATTTTTAACTTACTCAGTAACTCTGTCAAATTCACCGAAACAGGCCGAGTCACCATCACCTTGAGTAAAGATGCATCCGTCCGCAATGACAAATACTCTAATGTTGAAACTCTCGTGATTGCTATTAGCGATACAGGAATAGGCATACCCACCGATCGCTTAGCATCAATATTCGACCCTTTTATTCAAGCAGAATCATCAACAACTCGACAGTTTGGTGGCACTGGGTTGGGCCTAGCAATTGTCAAACAGCTCGCTAATCTAATGGGGGGAGATGTCAATGTCACTAGCAGTATCGGTAAGGGGAGTACCTTTTCTGTTACTCTAAAACTGATACCGATTCAAACGGTTCAAGCCGCTCATGAAAAAACAGTGTCTCTTGATGACCAAGCTATTGCCTGTTCACTAAACATCCTTCTTGTGGAGGATAATAAAGTCAACGCACTGGTAGCTAAAACATTTTGTACAAAACAAGGCCATCAGGTTGACGTCGCCCAGAATGGAAAGATTGCGGTTGAATGTGTCCATAACAATACTTACGACCTTATTATTATGGATAACCATATGCCCGTCATGGATGGTATTGAGGCAACTAAAATCATTCGACAACAGCTCAAGTGTAATACCGTTATTTTTGGATGTACCGCAGATGTCTTTAAAGAAGCCCATGATAATTTTATGGCAGCAGGTGCGAACCACATCCTAACAAAGCCGTTACAAAAAGAGAGCTTTATCGACGCGCTTCAACGTTTTCGTCATCAGTTGATGATTCCATCCAAGAAAAATACTCACCCCAATATCTTGCATTTAATTAGACATGACGTCACTAAGTTAGCAGGGATTAGCAACACCGAAGCCGAGTTAAGGATGACATCGAACTTGCATTCAATCTCTCCCATCGATATCAATCAGATAGCCCAATTTAAAGATGTGGCAGAAAAGTATCTCGATATATTAGTAAAAGTTTACCCCGAGAAAGCCATACCAGAAATATTGACTACCCTCACATCGCTACAAAGTGAAATTAGCGAACTTAATCTTACGTTGGTTGAAAGTAAACTGACTATGCTCATTGCATTTCTTAATAGCGGACAACAACCTAGTATCCAAGATATGCAATCCCTAATTAACTTGGTTGAGGTTAATATTCACCAAGCTATACGAATTCTTGACCAACAAAGCGTTAAAGATAACCAGCCTAGTTTACTGGCTATTGACCCGCAAAAAAAACATTTTGATGGGTAACAACCTCACAGTTACACCATCAACAACTACCCAAGCCGATTAAGCTCACCTATTCTGCAATCATCTAAGACTGCTTTGGTGCACTATTCTTGAGCCTGTATAAACTTAAAGCGATCGTATTTGATTTAGACAACACTCTCATTTCTTCAGATATCGACTTTACGCAGCTACGCCATCATCTCCAATGCCCACAAGATCGTGACCTTCTGATCCATTTAAAACAGTTTGATCTAGAAGAACAAAAACGATTATCCGATATTGTCAGAGAATACGAACTTAAAGACGCGGTAAGCAGCGCCCTTATGCCCGGTGCTGCCGAGTTGATTAGTTGGTTAAAGCAAAAGAGATATTACACAGCGGTGATTACTCGAAACTGTCGTCAGGCCGCGACTGCCAAAATACAAACCCATCAACTGCCCATCGAACACTTGCTAACCAGGGAAGAGTTTGCCCCTAAACCGGCGCCTGACGCGTTACATCATCTAATGAATCAGTGGCAACTCACCCCACAAGAAGTACTTTACGTAGGCGATCATTACTACGACATTGCAACAGCCAAAAACGCGGGTTGTCAAAGCTGTTTCATTGCCAACGAGAACATTGAAGCAAATATCCCCGCTCACGCTAACTTCTGTTTTTCGTCGCTAATAGAATTACTCCGCGCTCTCAAAGTGCGTTAATCTCACTTGGGTTAATCGTGCTTGTATTAATCGCGATTATATTGATACATCGCTCTATCAGCGCGCTCCAATAGCTCATTGTGGTCAATGTCTTCTAACGGTGAGCATGACACGACCCCAACCTTATACCCCAGTTGATAAATACGAGGATGAGCGCTGTTAAACTTCATTATCTCTTCATCAAATCGAGTCATAGGATAGCGGGCATCTATACCGGTTGTGCCCGACATTAGGACCACAAATTCATCTCCGCCGATACGAGCGATGACATCAGAGTCTCGAAAGTTATCAATTAACAATCGAGAAAAAGAGGTCAACGCATCATCACCAATAGAGTGACCTAACGTATCGTTGATTTGCTTGATATCATTCAAGTCAAAATACGCTAAGCTGTATGGCTCCATTAGAAAACGACACTTACTGATCACCTTGTCTGCTAATTCATTAAAACCGCGTCGATTAGAGATCTGCGTTAATTCGTCGATGGTAGAGTTTAGATTGGCAACCAGTTCACCTTCTGCCAACTTTGCTAGGTCAATGAGGTCATGTACTTCTTGATCGGTAAAGTGGCGGGGATCTCGTCCTATGATACACAACGTCCCAACCCTAGCACCCTCAGTCAGTTTGAGGGGCACACCCGCATAAAAGCGTATCTTCGGATCACCTTTTACCAAGGGGTTATCCCAGAATCGACGATCAGCCAATGCGTCCGGAACGATAAATGGTTCATCACCGAGTATCGCGTGACCACAAAATGAAATATCTCGATGAGTTTCGGTAGCATCAATCCCAACCCCTGATTTAAACCACTGTCGCTTTTCATCAATCAAACTGACTAATGCAACATCAACATTAAACATACGTTTAGCGAGGCGGGTCACCCGATCAAATCGCTCTTCTCGCGGCGTATCTAAGATCTTTAGTTGGCGAAGAAGATGTATTCTGTAGTCTTCGTTGACGGGAATAGGTGGTGGTTGCATGGCATCATGATTCTCTTAACCCTAATTCATTTAAAACTAGTCGATATGTGCTCTATTTCCACTTGGATGTCAGCGGAAACAAGCAGCACAACCCGTATATCAGACCGCTATCACAAACTAAATGATGAGTGTATAGGCAAATTTTCACTGACTCACTGAATTGCCCCATTCAACTTAGAAGTCCTCCTACCCTAACTCTTGATCAAAAAAGCGCCCCCCGATGGGAGCGCTCAAATTAATACCAGTTAAACAACGTGGCTACTTATTGGCTAACGCATGAAGCAACCTTTCCGTTGGCACTGTAATCGCAACAATCGTTTCGTCTTTGATCACCGCCACCGCATCGATCATCTTCTGATACTCTCTAATATCTGCTGAAGATAGCGTGTCTTGATTGCGTGCGCGCTCGATCAAAGTCTGTCCTAGCTGTGCAATGCTAACCGTCGACTTGGCTACATCAACCGTATCGATAGAAGCGATGTTATTAGCAAAAATCGTGGCTGAAGTTTCAGCTGCCGCCGCGACCTTTACATAGTGCAGTTCCAATCCATCTAGTGCGGTTTTATCACCCAATTGATAGGCTTGTACTAAATCGTTCATTTCATAGACAGCATAACTTTCTACAGCGAGTGCGTCGGCAAAACGATTTAAACGCTCATGTTGATTATACAAATCACCTGGAGTTTCAGTTTGAATCCACTTCTCCCAGTTACGTGCATAATATTGAGCTGGTTCGGTGTAGTCAGCCAGAGTCAGCAAAGGCTGTGGATTTGCCCCGTTAGCCAGTCTTTCAATTAGCACTCGTGCATTGGCATGATGACGCATTCCTACCGAGATCTCAGACCATGTATCGATCGCACGCATACGCTTATACATACTTGCTTCATCAGTCAACGTTTCGTCCGACCATAAACGTTCTGCAATAACATAGCTACGAGGCCAGATGCGATTCTCAACCGTTAGTGAGTTATAGTTCTCACCCCATACCGTAATTTCACCACCAAGAATTAGGGCCTTTTCATCATCGGTAAGCTCTGCTGGGTATCCACCAGTTGGAGCCGGAATTGACGAGCCTTCTTTAGCAGAAGAAGCCACAATCTTACCGGTAGTCGGCCAACGAACATTACCAATTAACTGGTAGCTTCCTTCAGCCAACTGCTCACCTGACAGATTAAGATTAAATTCGGTATACGACATAAAGTTGTCAAAGTGACCACGGAAGCTTTCCCCTGGTGTGTACTCGATGATGTTAACTTCAGTACGTGATTTACCATTGTAGTCTGTGAATGCACGAACTTTACCGTCTTTTGCTTGTATGATGGTCAGTAGACCTTTACGTGGACCACCTTTGGTACGCGGCTTTTCCCATTGGTAACTAACGAAACGTTCACCTTCATGAAGCTGATCATCCACGGTAATGCCTTGAGGCATTGGATCATTTCGATAATGGTAACTCGTTGGTTGTGGTTGATCTAGGTAGTAACCTGTTGATAGTAGACCTTGGTAACCTTCTTGTGCTGCGCGACCAATACTATCGTGGCCACGCCAACTTTGGATCACGATGGATTTTGGTAGATCTTTGTGCCAAATTTCATCCCAACCAGACATTTTTTTGCCTCGTTGCTCTAGCATCTTTTCAACTTTCGCGTTCAAGTAAGATTGTAAACCACGTTCACCATCCAACTTATTCTCTTTGATAAATGCTTGAATCGACGGATTTTCTTGCCATTGCTTATAATTTGGCTCATCACCACCAATATGGAAGTACTCATCTGGGAATAGCTCAACTACCTCATCAAACACGCTCTCTAACATCACGTACAAGTCAGGGTTAGTCGGATCCATTAGCGGTTCGAATACCCCCCACTCTCTTTGCTGTTCATAGCTTTGTTCACCCATACCAGACATTAAGTTTGGATAAGCGTGAGCGACAGCGGAAGCATGGCCTGGCAACGAAATTTCTGGAATAACACGAATACCACGCTGACGCGCATACTCAACGACATGGCGAATGTCATCTTTGGTGTAGTAATCACCATCGGTGGTGTCTTCCCACAGCTTTGTGTAGTTGTCGAGTTGAATACGTATGCCCTGATCATCCCATAGGTGCCAATGGAACACGTTCATTTTTGCCGATGCCATCGCATCAAGCTGTCGTAAAATAACCTCCATTTCAACAAAGTGACGAGATGTATCATAAGAAACCCCTCGCCAAGGGAAACGCGGTGCATCGTCAATATTTACTTCCGGTACGTGGTAACCTTTTGCATCCGTGACAACAAGCTGAAGCAATGTTTCAATACCTCGAATTGCCCCGTAAGGACGATTAGCCTTTAATGTAATTTGACCATTTTTCGCGACTAGCTGGTAGGACTCATCGGCATCCATATCTTGCACATCATTTTGAGGTGCATCCGCAATATCAATAACAAACGTTGCCGAACTCTCAGAATCAGCGTTCCAATTTAAGGTAGGCAAACCGGTCTGTCTTTCTAGACGTTCAATGAATCGCTTAGCGGTAAAGTCAACTCGCTCAGAACGATAACCTTTAATATAAATACTAAAATCTTTTGTGAGCTCAACTTGACCAGTTCCCAATTCGACCGATTGTGGATAAGGCATCAAATTAAGATCCGTGTTTGGTGCCGCCGCCCATGCCGTTGCTGACATCAATGAGCCAGCGACGAGCAATGATAATACATTCTTTTTCATTCTTACTTCCTTAGAATACAAAGTTTAATCCAATTCTATAGCGCCATTCCGTCTCGCCAGTATTTGGCGCTGGAATATAAATATTTTTATCAGCATCAACAATTTCAGCATACGGTCTCATGAAACTAGAGTATTTATATAAAAACTTAAACGTATGCTCTCTCGCAGTTTGCTTACCATTAGCGAGCTCACCAGGGTGATTCGTTATTTGGTCGAAATAGGTATAGGCATAAGAGAACGTATACTTATCCGTGTTATATCCTGTCCACATATCGTAACGGTTGCGACGGATAGTTTCGTTTTCTCCTGCTGCATTTTTAGCTTCTGCACTTGAAAAGTCATATCGATAACGTCCGTGAATAAAGAATCCACTATCAAAGTTATAATTTAGCTTTAGATACGGCATATAAAAGGTATTTGAACTCATAAAGTTCATGGTTAAACCGGGATTTAAAACAAAGTTATCATTGACAGCATAGGTGTAGTAGTTAGTCACTTCTGTATTCGACAAACGTAAGTTACTGCCAAAGCTATCGCCGTAAGTCCCGTGGTTCACATTGGTCAGCATCTCAATGCCATAGCCGTTATCAAAATGGTGACCTAAAATAACTCGGCTACGATGACGGTCTGACGGATCTCGGTATTCGTGTCTTAGATCAAGATACGTAGTTGCAGAATATGCTGAAGAGGACATTAATATAAGTAACGCAGAAGGTATAATTTTATTCATAATAATTTTCTATCAAAGCAATATCGTGACGTGCCATATAAAACCCATACGGCAATGATCATCACTAAAAAAGGAAATGGCGCCTATAAAACAGCCAAGTGAATTATAATGGATGTTTTACATAACCTAATATTTAGATTGTTTTATTCGAGCTATTCAACACAATTAACGGCATCTTGAACTAAGATCGACAATTCATCCCATTTCTCGTCATCAATTAATTGTGGTGACACCATCCACGTACCACCACAACAGTGCACGCGATCAATGGCGAGATAATCATTAATATTTGATTTACTGATACCACCAGTTGGCATAAAGGCGACCTCTCCATAAGGCGCTAACAACGATTTAATCATTGGTAAGCCACCTGAAGCCTCGGCTGGGAAAAACTTCAAAAAGCTCAATCCCAACTCTAATGCTTGCTCTACCTGACTCGGGTTATTAACCCCAGGGACGATGGCAATACCTTTTTCTTGGCAGTACTTAACGGTTGTCGGGTTCAGGCCTGGAGCAACAATGAACTCAGCTCCGGAATCTATCGCGATATCGACTTGCTCAGTCGTCAGCACCGTACCCGCACCAATGCATAGCTCAGGATAGGCTGCTCTCATTGCTCGGATTGCGTCAGCAGCGGCTTCCGTTCTAAATGTGACTTCTGCAACTGGTAAGCCATTTTCAACCAATACTTTTGCCAACGGGATAGCTTGTTCAACATGGTTAATTTGAATAACGGGTATTACTTTAAATTGTTTTAGTTTATCTATTAACGACATTACACTTCTCTTATATTAAATGGTCCATAGCACCCAACGGAATAACGGCACCAGGGTGTTGAATAACCGTAGACGCCAATTTGTGCCCTAATAACGCGGCATCATCGCCACTTTCACCTGTCAATCGAGCCGCTAAATATCCAGCGGCAAACGAATCCCCAGCTGCGCACGTGTCGACTACGTTTGCAACGAGGGTCGCAGCAACATAGCTTGCCGTTGGGACGTCTGACTGCAAATCTGCAACAACCTTGCACGGCTCATGCCCACGCTTAATCACAAGCTCTGATACACCTAAACGTTGACAACGACTCTCTACCAACTCCTCGTTACCCCAAATCATCACGTCGTCATCTTCTGTCATTAACGCGATATCAACATGTGGCAATATGGCTTGGTACCAGTGTTTGGCTTCTGCAGTGCTCCAGAGTTGTGGACGAAAGTTATTATCAAAAATCACTTTCCCGCCACGAGATTTGAAAGACGTGATTGCGGAAAGTAATCGCTCTCTCGCGGAGTCATCAAGAATCGCAATACTGATTCCACTGACATAGAAAGCATCAAATTGATTAGTCGCCAATGCGATCTCTAATTTTGTCGCTACCAAAGAAAAATAGTGTCTAGCAGCGCTGTTTTCTCTCCAGTACAAAAACGTTCGTTCACCTGACGCATCAGTTTCGACTAAATATAAGCCAGGTTGTTTACCAACTATGGTTTCTACCAAATTCGTTTCAATCTGTTCATCTTGCCAATGTGACTTCATGTCAGATGAAAGCTGATCATCACCCAGACCAGTAGCATAAGAAACTTGAATGCCTCTTCGCTGGCCGAGTCGAGCCAAATATAGAGCCGTATTCAACGTGTCACCACCGAATGTTTTTCTCAGCGGTTCACCACTAAGCTCAACCATGCACTCGCCAAAAAACGCTATTTTCATGTTTATACCTTGGGAGAAATAGCTTAGGAACATTACCTAAGATAAATAGGTGAAAAATATGGAGCGTTTTGCAACGCTCCATTCCGCTTAATTACTCTGTCACAGGAGATGACTTAATTGTGGAACCAGAGGTATCACTCAGTTCCATCTGTGCTCTTTCCGCATCGAGAATTGCTTGCGCTTGCTCAGGAGTAACCGTATTAGCAGGAGTCAGTAAACTCACAACCACACCGGCTAGCGTCGCAACTAACACAGAAGGAATGACCGGGTTGCCCCAATACGTTGTCAATGCTGGGCTTAGCATTACCGTGAATGATGCACATGACGCACCTATCAAAGTCGCGATGGCACCTTGCCAGTTATAACGCTTCCAGAAACGTCCTAGCATGCCGCATACAAACATCCCAGACATTACGGTTGAAATCATTTTCGTGATGTAGCCAATGATATCGTTTGAAGTTAACGCAAATAACAGTGCGAAACCAATCACCACAATCAACGCCAGACGAGAATAGTTCAGCATGGATTCTTTGTTAGGCATACGTCCAGTAAACATCACGTACACATCACGAAGAAGAATCGATACACCAGCAATAGCATCAGAGCTAGCACTCGACATCGTAGCCGAAAGACCTGCAATCAATACAATCATCCCTACGCCTACTGGCAATACCGTCGCAGCTACATAAGGGAATGAAAAGTTGGGGTTTTCTAGCGATGGGTCAATCGCATGAGCAGCCATACCAATAATGGCAGGAATGATGGAGAAGAATAGATACAACACACCAGACATCACAAATGAACGACGAATGGTAGAAACATCTTTACCTGAGTATATGCGCTGACGGAACGACGGCGTAGCCAATACACCAACACCAATCACAACCGCAAGTGAGACAGCAGGCACTACACCTAACTTTTCAATCGCTAGGAAGCTTGTCGCGGCAGGGTCCATCGCAGCATAAAGGTTATCAAGACCACCAATGTACTGCACTGACATCACTGCCATCAAAATAAAGCCAACAAACAAAATAATCGCTTGAATGGTATCGGTCCAAACCACAGCCGTGTAACCACCAATTACAACGTAAATCGTAAAGGCTGCGGCAATAATCACTTTGGCAACGTTTAAATCAATATCTGCAATCCATGCGAGATACATCCCGCCACCAAGAATATGGGCACCTAACCAACCAATAGAGGCGATAAAAATCAGCACACCAACAACATTTTTCACCACGCGATTAGCGCCAACGTAATACGCCAGTTCTTCACTCATGGTCATGAAATTGAGTTTACGTACAGGAGCAAACCATAGAGCTAACAACAAAATACCTAACGCACCACCAATGCCATACAAGGCACCAGCCCAACCGTTAGCATAACCAAAGCCGACCGCGCCCATACTTGAGCCGGTTCCTACCATGGTGGCAACCGTGGTACCTAAAACAAGAAACAAAGGTAAGCCGCGGCCACCTAAAAGGAAGTCTTCCCCAGACTTTTGATTACGTGATACAAACCACCCTAACCAAATAAGAAAACACACATATATTCCGAAACCAGTTAAAAAGAGTGTACTGTTCATTGAACATCTCCAAATATAATTGTGGCGTGCATTAACCACTTATTGTTTTACGTTATTATCTAAAAGTAACATTTATTGGTTGAATAATTTTAATTCAAAGTGAATTTTTATTGTTATGTGAAGGGCATCATCATGCCCTTCTAATGTTACTTAATATACATCCCATTAATTATATTAATAGGAGTAACGCCTAAGCACGATCTGAGCGATAGCAAGTCACATCAACTTCTACTTTTACATCAACGACTAAGTCACAAACCATGCAGATACGTGCCGGTGGGTTAGCACCAAAAAACTCGCGGAATACTTTATTGAACGATTGGAAGTAACGAGAATCCGTCAGCACTACTTTTACATGCATCACGTCTTCAAGGCCGTAGCCTGCTTCTTCCATAATGTCGACACAGTTTTGGATAGCAAGACGAGACTGATCGATAATGCCCCCTTCGACCACTTCACCATCGGTCATTGGTGTTTGACCAGAAACATAAAGAAAACCGCCCGCTTCTGTTGCTCTCGCAAACGGAAGATGCTGACCACCAGTACCCACACCACCTTCAACACCGTAACGTTTAATAGTCATTTTAACTCCAAAATTTATAATTAATTACTTACCTAAATATTGATTAGATCAATATTACTCTTTATGTCGATAAATAAATCGACCAAACCTATTCTTTGCAACTTCTTTATTGCTATAGCTAATATTACCGTTAACTAGAACACAATCTATTCCATCAGCAACTGATATCGGATTTTCAAATGTTGCCGTGTCTTTAATTCTATTTTTATCAAATATTACTAGATCAGCAAATGCCCCTTTTTCAATTATTCCACGCTGCTTCAAATTATATCGCTGTGCAGACAGTCCAGTCATTTTATGTACCGCTTCTTCAAGTGAGAATAGTTTTCTATCTCGGCAATAATGACTCAATACTTTTGGGAACGTCCCCCATAATCGAGGATGCGGATGCGGGTCATTCGGCAAACCATCAGAACCCACCATCGTCAATCGGTACTTAAGAACACGCTCAACGTCCGCTTCATCCATACAATGGTAAACCGCCCCTGCTGGTTGCAATGCATTTGCCGCCTCAAGCAATGGTAAATCCATTTGTTTTGCGATGTCTTTTAGCATTTGCCCCGCAAACTTAGGGAAAGACTCCGACCATGTAATGAAAATATCAATTTCATCCGTAACTTGTTTAAGATCGAGTGTCGAAGAGCTAGCCGAATACGGGTAACAGTCACAAGAAACATCCTGATTTTTGACGGTTTCCTCCATCAACTCCAAAACCTCAACCGTTCTCCCCCAATTTCCCGCGCCAGCACACTTCAAGTGAGAAATAACAACAGGCACCTTGGCATGTTTACCTGTTTCAAAAGCTTCTTCCATCGCCTCTAAAATCGCCTCAAACTCTGTTCTCATGTGTGTGGTATAGATGCCACCATGATCGGCGAGTACTTCAGCTAAGCTCATGACTTCTTCAGCCGTCGCTTGTTTGGCACTGGCATAAGCTAAACCAGAACTCAGACCAAGCGCTCCTTGCTCTAACGCTTGCGAAAGCGTTGCTTTCATAGACAATAGCTCGCTTTCACTTGCCTCACGAAGCAATTCATCCATGACGTTATTTCGTAACGTAGTGTGACCGACAAGTGCAGCAACGTTTACTGCTGGCTGTGCCGTCATCACAGCATCGGCATAATGCCCAAACGTTGGATACTTAAAATCCTTTTGTTGACCCAACAAGTTCATCGGATCAGGTGGATCACTGGCTAACACTGCCGGAGACGCACTAATGCCACAATTTCCCACAATCACGGTCGTCACACCCTGACTAATTTTGGGCAGACATTCTGGGTAGCGAATAACATTCGTGTCATCATGGGTATGAACATCAATAAAACCAGGGCTAAGTACTTTTCCCTGACCATCAATAACATGCTTAGCTAGCCCTGCATCCATTGGTGCAATCTCAGCAATTCGATCACCAAGAATTGCCACATCCGAAAAATACGCTTTAGAGCTCATTCCATCGACAATTTCTACGTTTTTTATAATGATGTCGAACAACATAGTCATCTCTCTTATTCCCATTCATTTCACGAAGCCTATGTTAGAAACTATCCTTAAACATTTCAGTGACCAAACACACAATTATCACCATGAAGTTTGATAGTTTCTAACACAACATCTAATATACCCTTAATCAAACCACTAAAAACAACAGCTTACATTAAGTTATCTAACATTTCTTGTCCGGGGAAAAATATTATGAATGATAGAAACAATCACAAACTAATGGATTTCTCATCCATTAGAGGCATGAAAGGATTACCTATTACCTCTCACCAAGAGCACCGTTACTACGTGACTAACGAGGACATTAGCTTGCCGGTTGCCGTCATCAATAAGCGAGCTCTAGAACACAACATGGACTGGATGCAACAATTTGCGCTTCACCATAACGTAAAGCTATGTCCGCATGGGAAAACCACCATGACACCCGCGTTTTTTCAGCAACAAAAGGAGAAAGGCGCTTGGGGGATTACCGTTGCCACCGCGCCACAAGCAGAAATAGCCGCTCACAGCGGTATTACCAATATTATTATGGCGAACCAGCTTGTCGGCAAAACCAATATGGCGATCATTTCTCGCCTAATCGAAGAGACGGAAAGCCAAGTCATATGCTGCGTTGACTCCCAAACCAACGTTGAGCAACTCAATACCTTCTTTGCGGCAAAAGAACAAACGATTAACGTACTCATTGAGCTAGGCGTGGAAGGCGGTCGATGTGGGGTAAGAAACCACGATGATGTCATTACGTTAGCGCAATACATCGATGCAAAATCCAACGTCAAACTCGTTGGTATTGAAGTTTATGAAGGCGTTATTCATGGCGGAGATGAAGAGCAACGAGTTCGTGACCTATTAACATCCACCATCCAGTTAGGTCGCCAGTTACTCAGCGATAAGCTTCTTCCCTCACTACCCATTCTCACTGGAGCTGGGTCGGCATGGTATGACGTCGTTGCAGAAACGCTGGCAAACCTCGATGACTTTGAAGCCATCATTCGCCCTGGCTGTTATGTTATCCATGACACGGGTATTTATCTGGAAGCACAAGAAAAAGTCATGGCACGAGCGCAAAAAAATAGTGGTTTTGCCTGTGATTTAGGAGGTGACCTTACCTCTTCCCTTGAAGTCTGGGCTTACGTTATTTCAAGGCCTGAACCCAATAAAGCCGTGATTGGATTGGGCAAACGGGATGTCGCCTTTGACGCTGGACTGCCAACCGCTGAACGCCGCTATCGTGACGGGAAAGCACTACCGGTAAATGGTATCACCACGACTAATGTCATGGATCAACATACATTTTTGGAGATTCCAACTGACTCCGATATCCAAGTTGGTGATATGATAGCGTTTTCAACTTCGCATCCATGCCTAACGTTTGACAAGTGGCGCTATATTGCCATCAGCGATGATGAACACGTTGTAGAACAATGGGTTGAAACGGCTTTCTAAGGAAAAAACTGTGAATGTAGACGTCGATATTATTTCGCAAATAACTGAGCGCTATAGTGCGCTTCGTGATGCAGAAAAAAAAGTAGCCGATTTAGTGATGGATGATGTCAGTAGTGCAGCTAACGCCAGCATCACCGAGTTAGCTCAACAGGCTAATGTCAGTGAAGCGACCATTACGCGCTTCGCAAAAGCGGTTGGATGCATTAATGTTCGTGATCTCAAGATTAAGCTTGCCCAGTCTCTCGCCGTTGGCCAGCGGTTCATTATTGAGCCGCCCGATCATACTAGCCACCAAGGTATTTATGAGTCGATTAAACAAGCTCTCGACATCAACCGAGCGCTCATCAACGAGCAAGATATAACCCAAGCCGTTGCCATGCTTCACTCTGCAAGACAAGTCATAGCAATCGGTGTGGGTGGCGGATCCACTATTACCTCGCAAGAGCTACAACACCGCCTGTTTCGCTTAGGCTACCCGGTTGTTGCCTACAACGATGGTTTGCTGACTCGTATGGTTGCCGCGACCGCCGATCCAAACGATGTGATGGTGTTGATTTCGGCTACGGGGCATACACCACAGGTCATTGAATCTGCGGTTATTGCAAAAGAATATGGTGTTAAATTGATCGCGATTACACCATCCGATTCTCCATTGGCAAATACCTGCGACATAGTGCTACCCATCATTCACCAAGAAACGGATTTTATTTATAAGCCATCCGCTTCTCGCTATGCCATGTTAGCGCTGGTCGACGTGCTTTCTATGGAGTTGGCGGTGAATCACAAACGTCGCTCCCGAGATCGCCTGCGACGGCTTAAACTGGCTCTTGATTCGCATCGAACAGGCAGTGATCGCCAACCTTTAGGTGACTAGCCGTGCTTATAGGCTTTATGCCAACCATGAGTATTAGGTAAATCCCGCAAATAATTCTAAAGCTGCATTCGTGCAGCTTTTTTGATCTTCTCACGACTCATGCGACCAATATCCGATTAACCAAAATACCCACTTTCACAGTATTAATACAAACCGTATTCAATTGTTCATGTTTGATTCAGAATCAAAACGGTATGCTAACCCCCTACTCGCTTTTTATCAGAGGTTACTATGAAAAACTTACTTATTACCATTAGCGCGTTGATCATTGGTTTCTTTGCGATGATATTCAGTTTGCTAATGGCAATCCCACTGGCCATCGCCGCATTTATTACTGGCAACCGTATTAAAAAGCAGATGGAACAACAATTAAACAACCAACAATTCCGCCAAGACGCCGCCTCTGGAGCGACTATCGAAGGTGAATATGAAAACGTCTCAACCAAATAGCCAGCCGCAGCGGTTAAAAGCACGGCATCGCCGAAAAATTGTTGCCTTTGTGTTTTATCTAGCAGTATTTATCAGTGCCGGAGTCATGGGATGCGACAACCGCACTCTGTCAGATTGGGATAATCAAAATACGCAGAAACTAACCACTCCTCAAGCCCAATATTCAAATGAAATGACGCGACATCATCGCGTCATTTCACCCTCACCATCATTAGTGACGCTCCCTTTTTCTAGTATGCCGACAGGTAATTCTGACGATATTGCGTAGGGGTGATACCGCGGTACTTTTTAAACATACGACTAAAACTTGTCAGATTACGATAACCGAGACGAGAGGCGATCTGTTCAAAGGGCATCCCTAGAACAATCATATTTGCCGCTTCTCCTGAGAGAACAAACCCCACAATCGAAGTAAAATTCAACCCTGAAGATTGCAACCTTCGCTGCAATTGCTGCTCAGATAAAGACAAAAGACTAGACACCCGCTTTAAGGTCGGCAGTCCAGAATGACGGGCGTAATTCACCACTTCATACAGAACCTTCATATGATCTTGTGGATCAGGCATGTTTAGGTAATTATCAAGGTCGGCAAAACTCATCGATAGTTTATCAGCCGCTATGGATGGTACTTTACTCCCTTCAAGGCGGAGTTTGTTAGGTAACCAAACTTCAACTTGATTATGCCCCCACTCAATGGGACAGCCAAAATACTCCTGATATTTTTGAGTGTTGACTCGTGACCCCGGTATGCAAATGCGGTCAGGCGTAAATTGACTGCCCAGATAACGCATCAGTACATTGCACATAAAATTAGCCACTCGAATGCCATCATGCACTTTACCCCGAGCTGAAATCGAATCATTTAAGTAGGTCCACTTAACTAATGGCCCAACTGCTTCTCCCCTAAAGAAAGCGCCCGACTGAATACAGGTCACTCCAAAATTAATTCTGCGAATGGCAGACGCTAAATCATGGCCAGAAAAAAACCAACGACTGATAGAACCCAACTGCTCTAAGTTTCCCCTACGCACCAAATTAAGGACTGCGTCAGGATCACCCGTCACCGCCTCGATATTTTCGTAGTAGTGATTAAGAACAGAGACTGGTATTAAAGTCATTGAAGAATCAAATACGGAACTAGGGATGCCAAACACCGCGGTTTTAACACCATATGTAGCGTACAACCCTTCCATCAACCCTTTAATCGCTATTGCACGCACAAAATGAACATTTTCGAACATCCCCTTCACCACTAGCATCAATTCAATCAAGTATTGATGATTTTTGATGAAATCAATCATTTTGTAAATCAATATTTCGTAGTCGCATAGACTCTGCACTCTTCGTAAGAACAAGAGAGCAAACAATGAGTTTATTAAGTGTCCCGTTTGTGGGGACAGGAGCCGATACCGCACTACACATTGTGTCCGCCGTGATGCTAGTCGCCACTATTAGCGCCGCTATTTATGGCTTCTGGCGTATTCATGAGCTGCCTATCAATAAGGCTCATCGCCATGATCATCATCAATTAGGCTTAATTACCACGCTCACTTGGATTGGTTTTGTCTGGCACTGGGTGTGGGTCATCGCCGTTATCATCGCGTTTGTGGATATGGAAAAAGCCATCATTCGATTGAGAGACATTTGGTTAGGTAAACACGACAACGTGGAGGATACAGCATGCTAGAAGGGTTAGCGGTATGGGCTTTATTTATCTACTTACTACGCCTAGTTGGTATGCCGTGGAACAAGCTTTCCAAAGGTTTTGCTTATATTGGCGGAATCAGTTGGTTACTTTTCGTTTGGGTCGGACTCATCAATTACACCCCTATGGATTTATCCGGTGGTTCTTTAGTACAAGCGCCTCATATCCAACTGCGTCCAGACTCGTCCAATGTCTCCGGAAAAGTCATAAAATTGCATATTAAGCCCAACCAACAATTAGAAAAGGGGCAACTCATCTACGAAATTGATCCCAAGCCATATCAAATTGCTTTTGATCAATCACTGATTCAGCGTGATATTGCAAAAGGCGCCTATGACAGTGCTATTCAGGATGTTGACATCGCTGAATCCAATTATGACTCGATGCTAAAAAGTGTACAAACATCAAAGAGTCAGCTTCGTTCGGCATCGGTTGACTATCAATTGCAGACAAAGATGCTCAAGCGCTATCAAGAACAAAATTCAGCGGTGAGTAATACCATCACTGAAAGCGATATCGACAAGCAAATCAGTCTTGTTGAAATGGCAAGACACAAAGTCAATACCATTAGTTCACAACTCGATAAAAAGAAAATCGACGCTCAAAAAGCCTTTTTGGCTATCAATAAATCACAGCTAGCGGTTGAAAGCAGGAACAATGACTTGAAAGCCGCAGATGAATCCATTGAACGAGCGAAATGGGATCTCGACAGCACTCAAGTCACCGCGCCTAGTGATGGCTTTGTCACCAACTTTATTTTACGTGAAGGTCAGCTTTTATCTCGGGTGCCGAGAATACAAATGTACACCAACGAAAAGTACGTTCTAATGCGAGTCAATCATCAAGCGATCCGCAATATCAAGCCTGGTCAACCCGCTGAATTTTCCACCTCGGTATACCCAGGACATGTCTTCGCCGCAGAAGTAGAAGGGATCATTGAAGCAACAGGTGAATCACAAGGAACATTACTCGGTTTAGATCAATCTGTGCGAGCGACCACAGGCAAAAACCTAAACAATAAACATCACTTTGTACGGTTAAAAGTGTATGAAACCGCTGGCTATGATATCCCTGTTGGTGCTGTCGGGCTTGCTTGGATAAGTGGAGAAAAACCCATCGCGTTCCTTGGTTTTCTGGATGTGATACGGGGCATCATTTTAAGAATGAAGTCTCAGCTTTACTACTTCTACTCAATTTAATGTGTCTAGATATCCCTACATAAAAAGAACCGGGTAAAATAACTCAGGTTAACTTTCCAATGTGTTAGCCACTCTCATAGAGTGGCTTTTTACTCAATAAGTCTTAACAATTAACGCCTAGTAAAGCTGCGGACTTCAATCGCTCGAGTTCGCTGTAATAGCGATAAGCGGCTAACACATCACGTTCTGTCAATAAGTAGCAATCTTTACTGCAATTAACAGACAGGAGGAGCAGTTTCATACTAATATCATTAGGTTATGAATATTAAAAAGGCAACCACCATGAAAAAAATAGCGGTCATACTTAGCGGCTGTGGCGTTTACGATGGCGCAGAAATACACGAATCGGTATTAGCGCTGCATGCAATCGAAAAAACAGGGGCAACATGGCATTGTTTCGCCCCGGATATTGAACAGTTACACGTCGTTAACCACCTTACCGGTGATACCACAACGGAAACTCGAAATGTCCTCGTAGAAGCAGCACGTATTGCCCGTGGCAACATTAGCAATGTCAATAAACTGCACGCCAGTGATTATGACGCGTTGCTCGTTCCTGGTGGATTTGGCGCGGCAAAAAACCTGACCGACTTCGCAATCAATGGCGCAGAATGTTCCATCAATGCGGATGTCGCACAAGCCTGTCGCTCCTTTGCTCAAGCAGGAAAACCAGCGGGTTACCTTTGTATCGCTCCGGTCATTATTCCCATGGTTTATCCTCAAGGGGTCAACGGCACAATAGGGACAGACCATGGTACTGCGCAAGGGTTTCTAGGATTGGGTGGAGAACATGTTAATTGTAACGTAGATGATGTCGTCTATGACAAGCAACACAATGTCCTTTCCACTCCTGCTTACATGGAAGCCCAGACATTATCGCAAGCCGCAAGCGGCATCGAGAAGCTCGTTGTGCAACTGGTAAAACTGGCATGATCAAGTGAAATTGCGACACATTGATGATGCATTGACACTTGTTACTTTTCGTCACAGTAACCTATCGTTCGACGTGACTGCATGGGTTAAAGCGAAAAGTAACGATTTGTCACCAATCACTCTTTTTCGTTTCAATTTTATGCCTCACTCCCCTACAATGTGCCACATCCTAATCTCAGGTTACTGACCTGTTGTATTAACGTTACTTAGTAAATTGGTTAATCAAAATGTTTAAACTATTTAAAACGCGCTTAAGTGCTTATTATGAGTTCCTTATTCTCAACGCGTTGCTGGCCACGCTGATTGGCGTTCGCTACTTCTTATACTTTCCAGAGTTGCCATTTGATGGCATCCAAACCACATTTGCTGCAACAAGTCTCTTTAGCCACATGAGCCTATTGGCGTTGGTGTTTTGGTTACTTGGATTGGTTCTTTGCGTTCTCCCACTCAAGATTAAAAGACCCATTCTTGCCCTTGTCGCCACTGTGGGCCTGACGTTTTTATTCGTCGACACCATGGTGTTTGGTTTCTACCGGTTTCACCTAAACTACCCAGTGCTATCACTGGTGATGTCTGGTCAAATTGTAGAGTTCCCACTATCTGCATGGGCAATGCTTGTTGCCGGACTTGGCGGTGTATTTGCACTGCAATGGTGGGCGCTAGGTCGAATGGAAAGCCAATCTTTTGGTTTCACTAAATCACTGCGTAAAATCTTTTTCCCACTGTTTTTAGTCACGACATTGACCAGCCATGGCATTCACATCTGGGCATCAGCTAAAACCTACCAGCCGGTAACATTTGTAAACCAATATCTACCTGTGTTTTACCCAACGATCGCCAACTCTTTCCTAATCAAACATGGATGGCTTGACCGAGAAGAGCTTGAAAAAAGTCAGGCAAAAACACCAAAAATCCAAGGCGGTTTGAATTATCCTATCCATCCATTGGTGGGAGACGCTCCAGCTCAACCGAAAAACATCATGTTGATCCTGATTGACTCATGGCGACCAGATACCGTGACACCGCAATACATGCCAACAGTGTATGAGATGTCTCAAGAAGGTCTATCCTTTGATAAACACTACGCATCGGGCAACGCAACCCGCATGGGCACATTTGGTCTGTTCTACGGACTGCCGGGTCCATACTGGCACCCAATGCTAGCCAACCAGCGTCCAACCGTATTGATGGATAGATTGCAACAACTCGACTATCAAATTGGTGTGTTTACCTCTGCGCACATTGAGTCGCCTGAGTTCAATCGTACCATTTTTGCCAAGATCCCTAACTTACGTCTTCGTGGTCAAGCAAAAGGTGATGCGTCGGACAGAGACATTGAACTCGTGGAAGATTGGAAAACGTGGTATGACAACCGTACCGACAAACCCACCTTTTCATTCATGTTCTTTGATGCGCCACATGGCTTCGTATTCCCTAAAGATTACCAGCCAAGATTTGAGCCAATGTCTGGACCTAATAACCCGTTTGTTCGCAGTAATAACTCGGATCCAGAGCCAGTGTTAAATCGTTATCGCACCAGCACACACTTTGTTGACAGTAAAATTAAAGAAGTGGTTGAGAAGCTTAAAGCGGAAGGCACGTACGACGATACATTAATCATTGTCACGGGTGACCATGGGGAAGAGTTTAACGACAACGGACAAAACTTCTGGGGTCACAACGGCAACTTTACCGAGGCGCAAATCAAAGTACCATTTATCATGCTAGGGGCGGGTATAGACAAAGCCAGCAACCAATGGCCAGCAGGTATGATGACTACCCACTTTGATCTTGTCCCAACGCTGATGAAAAACTACTTAGGCGTCACCAACAATCTCAAAGACTACACCATTGGTGAAGACCTCTTAGGAGAAGCGGTTGATCGACCGTTTACCATCGTTGCTGACTATGGTGACTACTCTATAGTGTCACAAGATAAAATCTTCTCGTTGAAAGGTAACGGACTATACGAAGTCAGAGACGGCAGCAACCGACTGCTACCAGAACAAGAGATTGATCGTGAACGTATGCAATACGCGTTAGAAGTGCTAACTCGATACACAAAATAGCCGGGTCACCCCTTTAATTAGTGCAATTAAAAACGGAAGAAGCGGTCGCTTCTTCCGTTTTTTTCATTCAGTCGCCTCGTGCCTTGGTATAGAAAACTTCTGCACTACACCTCGCAACTCGCACCTCTCCTTGAGTGTCCTTTTGACGAGTATCAAAGGCGGACACTAACTGAATCGTCGGCTCAATAGATATGGTCTTATCGCGCTGAGATTTATTAATCACGACTAAACCTTTACTGCCACGAGTGAAGGCAAGAATATCTTCATTGGCTTCTATCACCTCAAAGCTCTCACCATGCATACGATGATAAAACTCAATCAACCGCGATAGTTTAGGATCTTTCCAGCTGTTGACCCACCTTGGCTGCCCTTGTTGATTGGTGATCCCACTAGGATCCAAATCCGCATAAATGAGCGGAACCCCACCATCTCGACCTAAGATATATACATAAGCAAGCCATTCATTTTGCTCTGTTAATACCAAATTTTTGAATACATCATTGTTGGGAATGTCATGGGTAGTTGCAAACGTTATTGAACGAGCGTTGGTGAGGGCTTGACCAAAACAATAAGGGTCAATAAGCGAGGCCATACTCCCTTCATTTTCTAACACGTCAAACAAGGTATTAAACAATGGAAAGTCATACGCCGAAAGACGAGTTTCTTCCAAATATGGCTGCAAAAACAGCTCATATTCTTCTTTAGTTGCACCACCATCAGTAATGATTTCCCCGAAGACGTGCATTCCATCCGTGATATCGTCGGTGAATACCGCCTGAATATGTTCTAGGCTGAGGTGCTTTGCCGCATCAATACGGTAGCCTCGAACCCCAAGATCCTTCATCGCACGTAAATATGCTTGCTGCTGTTCAATCACCCGCAGAGCCGTTCTTAAGGTTGGCAAGCCAGGATCCTTGGGACCTCCCGTCAGCCGTCCATTTTGAACCTCCCATCGATCTTTCCAATTTTTAATACCAAATGCCTCAACAAAGTCATTTTCATCAAAAAGTGGCTCACTAAGATCCCCAAATAGCTTTTGTTGTTCAAAGTACTGACGATGAGAACGATACTGTTCTAGGTCTGAAGAACTCGGATACTGAAGGTCTAATCTAATACTGGATTCATTGGCCATATGATTAAAGACCACATCGATATATACCCATAAATCAAGTGTATTGAGGGTTAACATCATTGCTTTGAAATCTTCGGTATTACCCAGTTTATTATCAATCACTCGATAGTCTTGCGGTTGATAAAGCTGCCACCATTGAACAGACGTAGATTGTCTAAATGATTTCATCGGAGGTGAAACCAGTATCGTCTTATAGCCTGCAGCTTTAATCTCTTGTGCTCTTTCTGTTACCAATGCATATGGCCAATCAAAGGCATGCAGAATGACATTACTCTGGCTCAGTGCCGAATGTGACATGTTGACTCCTGTCAATAATGCGTGTGTGACTCTATCAGCCATTATATCGAAACTAACCATGCCCAAATCCTCCTCTACTCGCTTTCTTTTGTATGAGAAGCTAGGCGTAGCTATCACTTGGTATTGAAAACGACACTCGTGCTATAACCATTGATAGCTTCTATCACCGCTACTGCCGAAGAATTAGGCATAAAAAAACGCGCCGTTAAAGGCGCGTTAATCTCTCTCTACCAGTCTATCTGACTTCACAGAGTTAAAACTTCTTAGGTGCGAATCCTGTCATCACATCTAGACGTAGCTCTTTACCAATTTTCGTCATTGGGTGAACAACCACTAAGCCTTTCACGCTCTTTTTCAATTTGCCTAGGTCCGCTTGTTCTGCTTTAGTGATTTCACGGTAGAACGGCATGTCTAGCAAGCTCTTACGCTCTTTATTCATGTCATAACTTGCTTTATGTTGAAGCTGAGCCAGCTTCTTTGTCAGCTTATCAATTTCATCCGTAAACTTTGAGATCATCTCATTGTCTTTACGAGATTGAGCACTGTTTAGCTTATGACGACAAGCATCAAGACGGTTTTTAAGTGTTTGGATTTCTTTTTTCATGCTCATTGTAATCTGAACCTAGTAAACGAATGAATAAAATGGAGACGGAGTGTACCACAGACTCTGCATGCATGCTGTTAACTTTAAGTACTGTATAAAACGTTAGGTATAAAGTTCATTCAAGTACAATACTAACACCCTATGTCCCCGAGGTTCTTGCAAAGCGTACATAAAACACAAGATTCACGCGCGGCACTCCGTAAGGTGAAATAATGTCACTAAGGTGACGGTATGAAAGTGAACCAAGGCTAGCATCCAATAGTGTCGGTTCATCCATTTCTATTTTGGATATCGTTTATTATTCATCAAAATATCGCCAAATGGCTTTTGCTACTGGTCCTTGTGGTTTGCTTTTTAGTTTTGCCACATAAATCGGCAAGTTCAATTCATCATAAATATCTAATACTAGTAGCTGTCCGCTTTGGATTTCTTCATGAACGAGATGCAGTGGCATTCTCCCCCAACCTAACCCCGACTCGATTAACGCTTTTTTGGTCGCCAAATCGGTCACGTACCATTTAATAGTTTCATCTAAGACCCCTGTGTCTGGAGACTGTTGATCAGACGATTTCATAATCACTTGTGGATATTGTAGCAAATCGTTTTCAAACAAAGGCTTTGAAAGTGAAGGGACCAACGTTTTGGATATGACCAATGGAATAGTAATGGTATCAATTCGAAGATAATCTACCGAACTGTGGCGACTTAAACTGCCGTAAATCGCGATATCAACATTCTTATCAACTAAGCGTCGTTCCCCAGATGCGACTTCAATATCTAAATGTATCGTTGTCTTTGGAAACTTTTTCTTAAGATCAAGCAATAACCCTGTAATTTTATCTATTGGAAACAATGAACTAACACCTAACCGTAGCTCTGTTTCAATGTCCCCTTTCATCTCTATAACAAAGGTTTCAAAGTCACTTGCATGCTGGAGTAATCGTCTTATTTGCACAATAAGTACCTTACCCTCAGCAGTGAGTTCCGGGCGGTACGTATCTCGAGTAAATATTTGTACTCCGTAATGAGATTCCATCTGCTTTACAGCATAAGAAATAGCAGAGCGCACTTTATATAACTTTTCACTCGCCTTCTGAAAGCTACCTTCGTCACAGATCGTCTCAATTACTTGGAGTTGTTCTAAATTTGTCATGGTCAAATAATATGACCATATACGTCAAAAAGCTATGCTTTTTATTGACCATTGATAGTTCTAAAGTGTGTTTGAGCCACTAAACACGCATAGAAGGACTGACTATGAAAATCAAAGCGCACACCATCCGAACTCCTGACAACCGGTTCGATGGTCTCATCGATTACCCATTTTCCTCGCACTATTTAGACGTTGATGGAATGCGCATGCATTACTTGGATGAAGGCAGTGAACACGCAAAAACCATTTTCTTGTTCCACGGGCAGCCATCATGGAGTTACCTGTATAGGCATATGATTCCGTTACTCGTTAATGAAGGCTACCGAGTTATCGCACCCGACCTCATTGGCTTTGGTAAATCGGATAAACCCACTCAAGCGTCTGCTCATACCTATGCACATCATGTGCAATGGATGACAAGCTTTGTTCGTCAAATCAATATTCAAAATGCCGCGGCATTTTTTCAAGATTGGGGGGGGATGATCGGTCTGCGAGTGCTCGCTCAAGAACCTTTATGGTTATCTCGGCTCATTTTATCTAACACTGCCCTTGCAGAAATGAATGGCCTTGAAAAGTTCATGGTTCCTAAAGTGCTAAAAATACTCGCTTCTGTTGCAGGCAAAGCTGACTTAGCTGCACTAAATCGTAAAATCAGTTATGGGAACTGGGCGAGTTACTTTCGACACGCCGATACATTAAAAATAGGAGAGATAATACAAGCACTAAGCGTGAAGAATCTGTCCGATTTGGAAAAACAAGCCTATGACGCTCCATTTCCAAACGCTGACCATTATGCAGCCCCGCGCAAGATGCCACAAATCGTGGCCTCTGACCTAAATCAAGTCAACGCCGATTGGGACAAACTGAAAACGTGGAATCAACCAGTTTTGACCTTATTCAGCGACCAAGACCCGTTCTTAGCTGATAAAGGCTACGACGTTAAATTTCAAGATAATTTTACCGGCGCTCAACATCAACCTCATTCAACCATTAAAAATGCTTCTCATTTTTTACAAGAAGATGAGCCTGCTCAGTTAGTACAAAAAACCGTCTCTTGGTTACAACAAACAAATTTTTAGGATATCCAAAATGAAAATACTCGCAATTGGTGCAAATGGCGTCATTGGACAAGCCGTTGTCGCAAACCTCAATCATCAACATGAGGTCATTCGTGTGGGCCATAGCCACGGTGACTTAACCGTCGATATAGAAAGCAAAGTCTCAATTAAAGCGATGTTTGAGCAAGTCGGAATGATCGATGCTATCGTCAGTATGGTTGGCAATGGTGAAATGGGCTCGCTTACTGAAATGAAAGATTCAGGGTTTGCGACCGTTTTAGACAATAAAGTCATGGGGCAGGTCAATATAGTTCGTATAGGGCTAGAGTACTTAAAACCTAATGGCAGCATTACTCTAACTTCCGGTGAAGCCGCCTTTAACGCTATGCCGGGTGTCAGCGCTATTGCGATGGGTACTGCCGCGATAAATGCGTTTGTCGCCAACTCAGCACTAGAGCTTGGGAGCGGAGTTAGGATCAATGCGGTTTGCCCTAGCATGGTTAAAGAAACGATGGATATGTGGGGCATTGATAGCTCCTCCGGCATTAAGGCTGATGATGTAGCTTCCTATTATTCAGCCAGTATTGAAGGCACAGACACAGGAAAGGTATTTAGAGCAATCCGTGGAGCATATCAAACCCCAAAAAAACCTGCCTATTTAGTGTCTTCTAGCCTTTACCCTATGGGACACCCATCACTAGAAAAATACGCTACAGCGTGTGCACCCATATTCCAAAAATATGGCGCGAAGCCACTGGTTATTGGTAAAACTCAACAAAAGTTCGAAGTGATTGACGGGCAGTGGCCAAGCAAAGACGCGAAAATGTCTATCGTTGAGTTTCCGTCAATTGCTCATATACAAGAATGCTTCGAGTCTTTGGAATACCAACAAGTAAAACATTTACGCACTAATACTATTAAAACTTACTTCTCGCTCGCGGTTGAATAGCTCATCGCTTGAGAAAGGTCCAAGAATATATATAGAGAGAGAACATGGCAGGTTGAAACGACCAACGAAAGTTAAACCTGCCATTATTAGAATAAATATCTAGAAACTATGTTCTGTAAAGAACCTTTACAATATGCCAGCCAAACTTTGTTTTCACTAGATGAGGCGTTAACACTTCGCCAGTAAAGCAGATTTTATCAAATTGTGGGACCATTTGACCTTTTCTAAACTCACCGAGGTCTCCTCCTTTTTTGCCAGAAGGACACGTAGAATATTTCTTAGCAAGAGCCTGAAATTTAGCACCTTTTTTCAACTGACCCATAATGTCGTCTGCTTTGTCTTTATGCTTAACAAGGATGTGAAGTGCGTGTGCGGTTCTTGCCATGACGTGTCTACCCTAATACAAAATGAAGAGATGCTGCTAATAGCGCAAAGTGTAAATCAAAATGAGAGCGAAATCACGTTTACAATCCAAGCCACTTCAACTTTATTCTGATCTGCCGCAGATAAGTTAGGGAAAAGTAAAACTATTCTATAGAATTAGACTGTCACCAACTTAGAGTATGAATTCCAATGTCGACAAAAATAAGTAAAGCCAATCAAGCACAAGGTATGCTGCTGTTTACGCTGAATATGCAGAAACAGCGCTTTGCCATCGGCACACTTAAAGTTCGAGAAATCGTGCCATTTTTGCCTACAACACAAATCCCTTACTCTCATCGTCATGTGGTTGGCACAGTGAGCATCCGTGGCTTAACCGTTCCCGTCATCGATATGGCGGCGGCAATTGGCTTTAGACCGATTACTCCCGAAGAGTATTCCACGACTTATCTTGTTGTGACCGACTGTCTGCGCACCGTGGTCGCCTTTATGGTGAGAGAAATCGATAAAATCATAGAGTGTAATTGGAAGGAAATAGAGCCTGCTCCAGAAAGCTCTGGAAAGAACATCTTCGTTACCGGGGTTACTAAGTTTAATGACGACATTGTTCAGCTACTGGATGTAGAGTTACTATTGTCGAAAATTTACCCACAATACGCTGATACTAAAATCCCGATGCTCACAGATGTGCAACGAGAGCGAATGAAAGCCTTGAACGTATTGCTTGTGGATGATTCATCTATCGCGAGAAAGCAGCTCGGCGATGCGCTGAACCAAATCAATATCCCCTTTGAGATCTGCAAAGATGGCAACAGCGCTTTGGCTTTTATGCGTGAAAAAGCGCACTCCTCTCAAGCGATTGATATCCTTGTGAGTGATATTGAAATGCCAGGACTCGACGGTTATGAACTTGTTTTTGAAGTGCAAAATGACGCATCATTGAACCGCGCCTATCGAATCCTACACACCTCTTTATCTAGCGAAATGTGTACCGATCGCGCAAGGCAGGTGGGAGCTCACGAAGCGTTAGTAAAGTTTAATGCCGGAGAGCTCATTGAGGCTATGTTACGAGGCGCCGAAACCTTTGTGGAATCCAAAGCGGCCTCATAACAGATTCTGCATCGATTATCGTATTTACAATAAAACCATTACTCTACGGTATCGCTGTTTTCTATGCGGCGATGCCCCTCTTGTAAGTGGACAAAGTCGACTAAGTCCTCACCAGATACCTGATACGCCTGACCAAACCCCTTAACAAATAACCCTTGTTCCGCCTTTAGGTTAAATAATACAAAATCTTGCAACTGACTTAAGCCATCAATAATCTCACCAAAACGCGTTTGCATCTGAGCGACCACTGCATGCCATTGCTGTGTGTCCCTTTCAACTACGGTTGCAACGGCATCAAACGTCAAACGCTTACGAGCGAACAACTGCTTACTTTCAGATTCATCCTCAATCATCATCAAGGATACGTTTGGGTTCACTTGTAAATTACGGGCATGACGTGCGATTTGTGAAATCAGCACAAAGTAGCCATCTTGATTTTGGACAAATGGTGCATAGCTAACATTCGGGCAACCTTCCCCATCGACGGTAGCAAGTTGAATCGTTTTACGCGTTTGGCGAAACTCTTTGATTTCAGGACCTAATCGCCCCTGTAGTCGCTCTTGCTTAACTTGCTGATCCATTTTCTGTTCCTTTTCTGACTGTACTTTGATTATTTTTATCGTGTTATAAAGTGGGTTTTTCGCTGCCGTATCGTACTATTGGCGTAATTTACTTTGCATCGTTTTAAAACGAGTCACCTGCTCTGGCAACAGTTGACGCTTGTCGTCACGCCCAAGATAAATCTTAAACACGTTATGACCAAGTGCATCAAAAAAGCCAAAGTAGTGGCTTTCATTGCCCATAAAAGGCTTACTCACTAACGCAACATGAGTAATCAGATCTAACTTGAGATGTCCATGTAACTCGCCTTCTTTACCCATAAGATTATAATAACCTCGTGCCATTTTACCTTTTGGGAACGGGGCTTTAACCTCAAAGATGGAGCCGAACGAGTGGACAATCGTTGTCACAGGTCCCCACGTGGTGATGGATTCCAAGACTTCTTGGGCAATACTCCCTCCAGCGACAGCAACCATTTCACTAGGTAATGCGCACACTACTTCACACTCACTTACCGCGAGTTTATCTGCAATCGCAGCGGGTAGTAATTTAGGTTCGTCCGCCAGAATCGCTGCAACTTTTTGCTTTAACGTCATTTGTTGTTCCTATTTAATCTAATGATTCATCATCGCATTTCGTCAATTAGGCGACGAAATGCAACTTTTTATTACCATGAGACAGCGGTGATGAAACGGAAAGCTGCCCATGACTCAACGTCGACAAGGCAGATATCGCCCCTTGAGCTAAGGTTACCGCCCAAAAGCTGCCTGCTAGCGTCAATAACAAGTAGTCCCCTTTGAGTTCAACTAAACCATTTTTCTCCCACACTTGAAACAGAGGTGTAAGCAGCTCAAAAGTATCGTACCCTTGAGTCATGGCTAGTACGCTTCGACGTACTACGCCGCTATCAAACCCAGCTTTCAAACTCGCAAATACTGGCTCTAGTGAATGGTGTTTGCTCATCATCGCAATAGTCGTGTCTCCTGAGCGCATCGCAGACATATATGACTCCAATGATCGATGGTTCATCATTCCATAGCCACCTATATTGCCGCCAGCCCCGCACCCTATTGGCAACACTTCCGCATAGGTCTTTGCAACACTGTTGTATTGGCTGCGTTCTCTGTTGTCTCGTGCCCAATGATTAACACTGAGTTGCTTAATAAAGTGTTCATTCATGAATGCGACACCGTATTCGTACATAGAAGCTTTCTGCGCAGAATTGGCTGGTGGCTCTATACGTCCTTTCTCTACCATATTAAGCATTGGCGCATTACCACCAACAACAAGCTGATAAAGGTCAACGCCATGCGCACCTGAATCCTTGAAGTCGGCAAGATCTTGAGCAAAGACTTCGAGTGTTTGATATGGGAGTCCATAGAGCAGGTCGATGATAATGGGGGCTTCGTCCAATGAACTTAAGTGAGAAACCCGTTCAAGCACAACCTCACGATCGTCAAGTCTTTTGGCACTGCGTCTTACTTTAGTATTAAAACTCTGCACACCAAAGGAAAAGCGATTAAACCCGCCTTCCAATGCTTTATCGAACATTTCATCGCTAAATCGGTTAGTTCTTCCTTCTAGCGTCATTTCACAATCCGTCGCTAAGGGAAACGAGTGACGAATTGCTTTGCCCAATCTTTGTATCTGATCAGGGGACAAATCCGTTGGCGTTCCACCACCAATATAAACGGCATGAAACAAACCGGTTTGAGTCCAAGCAAGTCGTGATTTCAACTCAATTTCTTTCAGTAGTGCTTCAAAATAATCATCGACTAGCTGCCGACTGGCCGCGTTTTGAAAAAAGTTACAAAACGTACAACGTACTCGGCAAAAAGGAATATGGATGTAAAGGCAGCGCTTGCTCGAGCGCTTTGAAGACATAGAAGTCAGTGATTGAAATAGAGACTCATAACGCGCGGATTCTATCGGCGTGCCCATACCACCAGCATGAGGCGACGTCTTCTGAGTAAAAGCGAAGCGCAGCGGATCGGGCGAAGAAACACCGAAGTGTGTCGCATCAAGATGAGTTAAGTCGATTTGCATATCTATTCTCTGTTACCGATCACCCCCGTAATTAGGGGTCGTAGAAGATATTCACGATCATAAATTGGTGATAATGATAATGCAATTGATAATTGATCTTATTTTCATTGTGATACATAATCGCCTTCTCTCGTTAGTGAAAAAGCAAATGACAAGAGAAAGCGCTCGGTCGTCAGTCGAGAATTTAAGTGAATAGAGGTTGGGTTATGAACATCAAAAGGTATGTCGTTGCAGGAAGCTTATCTGTGGCATTCCATATTGGTTTTATGCTTGTCGACGACACACAACAAGTCTTTGCAATGCCGTCAGGTAGCCACTCTACATCGGTATCACTCAATTTTATCGCTCAATCTTCGGCTGCAGCGGCATCATCGACACCTCCAAGTGATACAGACGCTCCATCGGACACGGCAGAAAAAGCACCTATACCACCTAAATCCTCTGAAACCACTTCTGCTAAGGCTAACTCTACTGACAATAAGCCCGCAGAAAGTCGCTCTGTTCAGAAAGCCGTAACGAAAGCGAACAGTTCATCGGTGACAAAAAACAAAAAGCAACCTGTAAAACGGGAAAAGGCTGTTAACAAAGCGCCGAAAAGCACATCGGCGAACCAAAAGAAATCACCGAAGGAGCAAACAACTCCTGCTCCTAAAAAAAGTGAAATAAAAGAAGAAATTAAAGAAACAAAAACATCGGGGAACGATTCCGCACCCACTTCGGCGCAACCAGCCATCGTCAATCAAGGGGTAAGTAATGAACCCGTGCTAAGAAACACCCCTTCTTTCACTACGACACCTGTGCAACCTAGATATCCGAGAATTGCCAGAAAGCGCGGCATTGAAGGCACTGCAACCTATGAAATCTGGCTAGATGAATCCGGAAACCAAACAAAACAAGTACTTGTATCTTCATCTGGCGCCACTATTTTAGATAAGACCGCACTTGACGCAATCAAACAATGGCAATTTTCAGCCTATACCGTTAAAGGGGTTGCGGTCGCCCATCGTATTCAAATTCCTGTTCGTTTTAAATTGGATTAATCATGGAATCACTACACTACCTACAACAGCAACTTGGGTTGATGACTTGGCCGTTGCTTATTTGCTCAGCGATAACTTCGATGATCATCATCGAACGACTCTTCCAAATCGTCATTAGTACTGGCGTAGGCATGAAAGCCATTCGACAAAAGTTAAATCAAATATCACCTACTGACGCGAAAGAGATCGAGCAACTTGCCACAGTCTTGTCTGACAAACGTCCATTGCTGTACCGTGGTGTCGCCATGCTATTAGCGCATCACTCCTTTGCTAAGTCACTGCGTGAAGATGCCGCCAGTATTTGGCTACAGGATAAACGCCATCAACTTCACTCAGGTTTAAAACTATTATCGCTAATCGGTGTTATCAGCCCATTAATTGGCTTGTTGGGAACGGTGCTTGGGCTGATAGATATGTTTCAAGGTATTGCGGCTGCTTCCGGCAATGTCACACCAAACGATCTCGCACAAGGTCTTGGCCTTGCTATGCGAACAACCGCTGCTGGTCTTATGATCGCTCTACCCGCCATAGCTGGCGCTCAACTTATTGGTTTATGGGCGGACAGAATTGTCGCTAAATTGGAGCATACCCTTAACTTTGTCAACCTATGGCTTGAGGGGATTGAAATGCCGCATTCCGACAAAGATCCAGTACAGACCCGCAACCTCGATAAATTATCAGTAACGGATGCATCATGATCAAAGTCAGTGACCCTTCATCCAGCGCGTCTATTTACCCTGACCTTACGCCGTTATTGGACATAATCTTTATTGTCATGGTGTTTTTGATGCTTACCGCCTCAGTTCGTTTGGAGTCATTAAACGTTGAACTACCGGCAACGGATTCCAATGCCGTATCAGAAGTGGCTAATCAGTCCCTTACTGTCAACATCCTTGCTGATGCTCCATATTGGGCATTGAATACCAAACAATATATCGACTGGGACAACTTCAAAATCGCGCTACTGGAAGAGTCAAAATCCACCGCCCAACCGATCATTATTGCAGCCGACAAAACGGCTGATGTTCAACATTTAGTCAAGTTGCTCGCCTTTATGCAAGATAACGGCATTCCCGCAACGCAGCTCTTAACCGAAGACTCTGCCAAATAATTAGGAATTTTCATACTATGTTTCAACTATTACGTAAAACGCTAATCATCAGTACCATCACATCCATGATGGCTTTTAGTGTCTTTGCTCAGTCCACTCAAGTAGAAGCGACGGTATTACCCGAAGAGACACAGAATATCATCAGTGCAGGGGCATCGGTTACCGAGTTGCTACTTGCCCTTAACGCTCAACACCAATTGGTTGCGGTTGACGTAACGAGTGTATTACCCTCATCTCTTGTCTTGCCCAAAGTAGGCTATCATCGTGCACTGTCAGCGGAAGGCTTACTCGCGATGCACCCTGATCTCATCATTGGCACTGATGAAATGGGTCCGAAACCAGCTCTGGATCAGATAAAGCAAGCGGGTGTTAACGTTGAGGTTGTTGATACATCTGCTAGCATCACTGGGCTTAAAAAAAGAATCGACCAAATAGCGGCGTTAACTCATACCCAAGATAATGTTGCCGCATTGAATGATAAAATTGATGCCCAACTCCATGCCCTCACCTCTAACCAACCGTCAACATCAGACGAAAAGAAAAAGATTCTGTTCTTACTTATCCATGAGGGTAGACCTGCGAATGTGGCTGGCAGTGGTACCACGCCCGACGCCATTATCTCGCTTGCTGGGGGCATTAATCCTGCTGCTAAACAGCTAAATGCTTATAAACCATTATCAAATGAAGCCATCATTGAAATGCAGCCAGACATCATTTTGCTCAGTGACCGCAGCTATCGTCAATTAGGCGGAAGCGATGCCTTACTAAAAGCCCTACCTATGCTTGCAGCGACGCCGGCCGGGAAAAATCAGCAATTTGTCACCATTGATGGTCACGCGCTAGTCGGTGGACTGGGGTTAAAAAGCCTCTCGGAAGCGCAAAGATTGAACGAGAAGATCTATCAAAAATAACTACCTATCAGCCAATGGGACATTGTAAATACTACAACCTCATTGGCTATCGCCCGTTTGTTCCCATCTTTTTTATTAGACTGCGCAGCACTAAATTAGATTAACCTTAACTTTAAGCGGCTCTTGTAAACTTATGCTTAGACATTACTCTCTACCAGTTATTTTCATCGGCTTTATTACGCTACTTGTCGTCGCAACTGTTTACTCCATAACGGTGGGACCAATGGCGATTTCGTTCTCAGATAGCTTAATCGCATTGACTACGCGCTCCAATGGACTCGCGCCTCACATCCCTTTAGTCGTCAATGATATCCGTCTGCCCCGCACTTTATTGTGTCTCGTCGTTGGAGCAATCCTAGCCATTTGCGGCACTGTCATGCAGGGGTTATTTCGCAACCCCCTTGCGGAGCCCGGTATCATCGGTGTATCGGCTGGTGCCTCGTTGGGTGGCGCGATTGCCATCGTCTGTTTTTCTACACTCGGCACACAATTCCCTGAATTGATGAATCTCGCCGTCGTCCCCGTTTTCGCTTTCCTCGGCGGTGCATTGACCACCGTTTTAGTCTATAAATTAGGCTCTGGGAAATTTGGCACATCAGTGACTATTATGCTGTTAGCCGGGGTGGCAATAAGTGCTCTAGCTGGGGCGGGGATCGGTTTTCTCAATTTTGTCGCCGATGACCAAATGCTTCGCGATCTCTCTCTATGGTCAATGGGTTCTCTTGCAGGAGCAACATGGGGAAAAATATCGCTTGCCGCATTGACGCTTCTGGTTCTAATCATACTTTTTGCAAAGAAGGCAATGGCGATTAACGCATTGCTTCTCGGAGAATCTGAAGCGTTGCACCTCGGTATTGCCGTACAGCGCCTCAAACGTCAATTGATACTACTCACCGCCGTCGGTGTCGGAGTCACCGTCAGTGTTTCTGGCCCAATCGGTTTCATTGGCTTGATTATCCCTCACTTGGGGCGAATGCTCATAGGTCCTGATCACCGAACTCTGTTGCCGGTATCGGCACTGCTTGGTGCACTGTTAATGACGGCAGCTGACATGATTGCCAGAGTCGTAGTTGCACCAGCAGAATTACCTGTCGGGATTGTTACTGCGATCGTCGGTGCCCCGTTTTTCCTCTATCTGCTTTTTCAGCAAAAAGGGAAGATTCTTTAATGACATACCAAGAGACAACGACAGGAAATTCAGTGACAAGTAAATCTGAATACGCCATTTCGGCCAGCAATATTTCGGTTAAGTTTGCCGATACGACTATTCTGGACAATGTTTCAATAGACCTAAAGCCCGGTGAAGTCACCGCACTACTCGGCCCAAATGGAGCAGGGAAAAGCACGTTGCTAAAAGTACTCAGTGGAGAAATCAAAACACAAGCTAACCTTTGCTATTTCGGTCACTCACGCGACCTCTGGACGCCTGCTAAGCTCGCCATGCATCTAGGTCTCGTGTCACAGCACAGTACGTTAACGTTTCCATTTCTTGCTTCGGAGGTGGTTGAACTTGGGGCCATACCACTTAAATTGCCCAACCGAGATATCAAAGCGTTAGTAAAACACTACCTCACGACTGTCGATATGTTGCCGCTTGCCTCACGTCCCTACCCAAGTTTATCCGGGGGAGAAAAGCAACGTATCCACTTTGCAAGAGTATTAAGTCAGCTTCACCATGCTAAAGGGCAAACGATCCTCATGCTTGACGAACCGACTTCTGCCCTCGATCTTGCTCATCAACACAATACTCTTTCACTTGCACGAGAGATGGCAACCAAGAATAACGCAGCCGTCATCATCGTCCTCCACGATTTAAACCTAGCCTCTCAATACTCAGATCGGATCATTGTATTGAATCAACAAAAAATCGTTGCTGATGGCTCACCATGGGATGCAATTACCAGTGAAATGATCTCAGACGTTTATGGCTATGACGTCATTATTACTGAGCACCCTAAAAAGGGCTTTCCGTTAGTAATCTCACAGTAGTTAAATAGAGAAAATATACTAAATGAACGTTATTTATTTAAAATAAGATGATTTTTGGGCAAAAAAATACCGCAACTATTAATTAGTCACGGTATTTTTAGTAAATGCACAATCCACACTTGCGGGGCTGCAAGCTAACGATAGTACAAAATTAAGTAAGCGCGATGCCCTACTTACTTAATTGAATCAAAGAGCGGCCTAACAGCCACTCCAATTCTTTTTCACTTCCAGAGCCATATTGAGTTTCAACCAATTTGTATAAACGGTCGATACCTTTAGAGGCAAACTCATGCGCATTTTCTGAAGTAACAATATGATGAAAGAGCAATTTCAAAATTGCCAAAAATTCATCATTTTTCAGTGCCGCCAACCAACTATTTACAAAGCTATCTAGCCCACCTTCAAACTCAAGGTGTTCAACGAACATCTTGAAAATGCGTCCATCGAGCGCTGCTGTAAAGTCCGTTTTCTTTGGAAAATGGTGACTAATCCCTGTTCTTGATACACCGGTCTGCTGACTCAAAGTCGTGTAAGACATCTTGTCGTAACCCAAACGGATAATTTGGTCGACAACCGCCTCCATAATCTTCTGAATAGTGATTTCAGTATCTTCTTTACTACGCTTTGGCATTTGACGCTCTTCTCTTATCGCTGTGCTGCATTGACTGTATGCTATACCATAATTAAAGCAATTCTCTGTAAATTAATCTAATAAAATAACATGAATATTTATTAACCCTTGCTTACGGCATCAAGGGCCACACCCATTAGTGGATATTAGATATGCATACAATTGAAATATTATAAAAAATCATTAATAGATTTATAACTTATAAAGTCTACCACTTCTCCGTTAAGTAAATACAACTGTGTACTCTATCGCTAGGACACTGGTCTCGTTTTTGAGACATTAGTCACATTGACAACAAATCACTTGCATAATAAATGCAAATACGAAACTAAAACGCATTGATTGGGAAAATACCCATATCACTCATCCAATACCTTATTAGCAAAATGTGGATGATATAGGATCAATCACAACAAAGGGCCCTATGGTCCTAAAGCGCTGACATCATCGCTATCAATTTTTTCTGGCTACCTGAAAACCACAGTTATAGAATGGTCTCATAATTAGTAAGAGGTATTGTTATGTCAAACACGTACAAAGAAGAAGCGGTATGTGACGCATGTGGCGTCTCCGGAGAGATGGGCTTCATCATCAAAGAAGGTGACGATGTGGCTGAGGTTCAGCTCTTTGCTGAATCTAAAGCGCTATTAGAACAAGAAATTCAAAAGTACATCGATCTTGCTCAGTCAGTCTCTAAGGAAGTTGAATACGACATCTCTGCTCTCGAAGAGGACTCGACCGAACTTCAAGCCCGTTTTAAATTCGAAGTGAGTGCAGAGAAGCTCATTTTTGAACTTAAGACGCGCTCAATCTCACGCTAGCCTTTAATACATCGGCTAAACGTTACTAAAGCGAGCGCTATTGCTCGCTTTTTAAACGCTTCCACTTTAACTCACCATTCATCTCAAAGTCTTGCTCAGCCACGCACTGCAAGATGACACCTTCAACAGTGATCACTGACCCCAATGAAAACGCCTTGTCATTGTAATAACACACGCGTTTACCTAACTTAGAATCTGAAAGCAGCACCGCAGCCCCTACATCCACACCTGGTGTCGTAATGACCTTTGCATTAACAGATGACAGCGGTACGCCTACGGCTACAATAGCTATTGCCGTTAATTTTGAAATCGCTCGCCACGTTTTCCATTGTTTTCGTTGACTATCCATTGCACACTACCTGTATTGTCATTAATTTTCGGCTCTGTTTTCTATGATTCGCGTCTGTTTACTTATTATCACTTGGCTCGCTTCTACTAGTCAGCTTAACGCGACATCACTTGATCACTATAAAATTCTCAACCATCTTGATAATTATGGCAACCTCCACCTTCGCAACAAACCCTACACTGCATTACCTGATGGGTTAGTAGTCAAAGGTAACCTCAACATCGCAAAAACCGCTATAGAAGCGTTACCCAATAATTTAGATGTCCAAGGTAGCCTAGACGCTTCCAATAGTTTAGTGGCATATATCCCAAGAGGAACGAAAATCACAGGTTATGCGAATCTTCTTGGCAGCCAATTAAAGGCATGGCCTGAAGGCGTCACGCCCGGAGGGTATATCAACTTAACCGATACGCCCGTAGCTAAGCTTCCTGATGGCATGATCGTCAATGGTGATTTAGGCTTGATTCGAACCCCACTATCAGAGCTACCAGATAATCTTATCGTCAAAGGTAGTTTGTATATCGGTGGCTCAAATATTACCGTCCTTCCGGCTAGACTCACCGTTGACGGAAATATCTTTCTTGGCGGTAATCGCATTACAAAATGGCCAACAAACCTCACCCTTGGTGGTGCGGTTGCTCGCTAAGTAGCGCTATTTTCAAGCTGGTTCCTCCTGGCTCCTTTGCGTTTCACTGCGTTTAAAAATTGGGGATATGGTTAAAAATAATGGGATATGGTTAAATATCTTGTCCGTATATGTTCAATTAATAGACGGACTTTATTTGGCGGCTGCCGAGTAAAAGGGTACACCGCATAGATACCCAACTTTTTCCCAACTTGTTCCGGAAATATATCCACCAGCTGTCCGTTTCTTACATCGTGATACACAAGGCAACGCGGTACATACGCAATACCATGCCCTCCCAGTGCTGCCTTTCTCAATGCTCCAGCATTATTGGTTGAAAACGAACCCGAGACCTTAATAATTTCATTGCCACTCTGTCCAGCTTTAAACTCCCAATCCGACGCCCCTGTTGTTTGGTAGGCGTATTGCAAGCAATTATGCTGCGTTAAATCATGCGGTTTTAACGGCTTACCATTTTTGGCAATGTAAGAGGGTGAAGCACACACAACCCATTGGGAATCCAAAATGTGCCGAGCAATCAAACTTGAATCTTCTAAGTAACCAGTGCGAATCACTAAGTCATAGCCGCCATCTACCAAATCGACAAAACGATTGTCTAGCGACATATCGACGCTAAGACCCGGATACATATTACAAAATTCCGCCACGGCATCGGCTAAAATCAAATCACCGGAAATCGTCGGCACCGACATTTTGATATGACCACTAATATTCTCACCAAAGCCTGAGACAGACGCTGCAGCTTCCATAGTCGCTTGGGTCACATTTTTAGCACTGTGGAGCAAGGCTTTACCCGCTTCAGTTAACGTTAATTTACGCGTTGTTCGATATAATAATTGCACGCCGAGTTCATCTTCTAGCCGCGCAATCCTTTTGCTAACTACCGAATTTGTCAGGTTATTTTGCTCAGCAGCTCGACTAAAAGCACCCAGTTCAACTACCTGATAGAACAAAATCAAATCATCTGCACGCATCATATTAGGTCACTTTTGGAAATAATCATTTTCATTATTTCTCTGTATAAAGAAAATTGGAAGCGTTAACTTCACACTTTATTAACAGCCCAGTCACAACGTGGCATAACATGAGTTTAACGTTGGAGTCATACCATGCGCATCTACCCTTCACGACCAACAAAGGTCTATTTGTACGCTACCTGTCTCGTTGACGTGTTTGACCCTGATGCTGGGCTCGACGCAATAACGCTGCTCGAGCAGCAAGGCATCGACGTCATTTTTGTCGAAAAGCAAACCTGTTGTGGCCAACCCGCTTATACCTCCGGCTATACCCAAGAGGCAAAACACGTCGCACAGAGCCAAATTGACTTATTTCCAGACCCTTTTCCCATCATCGTGTTATCAGGGTCTTGCGGTGGCATGATGCACCACCACTACCCAAAGCTGTTCAAAGGAGACCGTCAAGAAGCCAATGTACACGCCTTCTGTGATCGAGTGTTTGAACTGACTGAGTTCCTAGTCAATGTCTGCCGAGTTAAGCTAACCGATCAAGGGCAGCCGACCTCAGTAGTGATGCATACCTCATGCGCGGCACGACGAGAAATGAATGTCCATACCACCTCAACCGAGCTTCTGTCGCAGCTCTCCAATGTCGAACTACGGGTACAAGATTACGAAAGCGAGTGTTGCGGATTTGGGGGAAGCTTTTCGGTCCGTCATCCCGACATCTCTCAAGCGATGGTAGAAGATAAGACTCGCCATATCAGCAATACACAATCTGATATTCTCGTCAGTGCTGATTGGGGCTGTTTACTTAATATCAACGGCGCGTTCGAATACCAACAGAAACCGATCATTGGTCGTCACCTTGCGTCTTTCTTACTTGAGCGTACGCAGGAGGTAAATTCATGAGCCAACAACCTAACAACTTTCATCAGCAAGCCAAAGAAGCGCTCGATGATGCTCAGCTTCGCGACAATTTTCGTGGCGCGATGGATTACTTACGCGACAAAAGAAAGACGGCGTTTGATGATCCTGCGGAAGAAAAGAATATCCGCAATATTGCAGAATCCATTCGCCAACGCTGCTTAAGCAAACTACCCGAACTTTTAGAGCAACTAGAGTTCAACTGTTATCGAAACGGAATACAAGTGCACTGGGCAGAAACACCACAACAAGCCAATGCTTTGATTGCTGATATTTCTGATCAGCACGATGCCAAACTGATCATCAAAGGTAAGTCGATGGTCAGCGAAGAAATAGAAATGAATCATACGTTGGAAAAGCTTGGGATCCGCTGCCTAGAAAGTGATATGGGCGAATATATTGTACAACTTGATGGTGACAAGCCCTCACACATCATCATGCCTGCGATCCACAAAAACAAGCAAGAAGTCAGCGACACGTTTAGTACTCATTTGGAGAACTTCACCCCGACTGACGATGTTGATAGCCTTATTCAAACGGGTCGTACTCGCCTAAGACGTAAGTTTTTTGAGGCGGATATTGGCCTATCTGGAGTGAACTTTGCGGTAGCCGAAACCGGCACACTCTGCTTAGTTGAAAATGAAGGAAATGGCAGAATGTCCACCACCGTGCCCAAAGTGCATATTGCCATTACGGGAATTGAGAAAGTTGTCGAGTTTCTGGCAGATGTACCACCTCTGTATAGTGCCCTAACCCGCAGCGCGACGGGGCAAGCTATTACCACCTATTTCAATATGATCAGTTCACCTCGAAAACATGCCGAAAAAGATGGTCCCGAAGAGGTTCACCTCATCTTACTAGATAACGGTCGCAGCCAAGCATACCAAGACGAAGAACTGCGTAAAACCTTACAGTGTATACGTTGCGGTGCGTGTATGAACCACTGCCCTGTCTACACAAAAATAGGGGGACATGCTTATGGGACGGTGTATCCCGGCCCAATAGGGAAGATCATTTCACCGCACTTATTAGGGCTGGATAAAACCAAAGACCTTGTGACGGCATCAAGCTTATGTGGCGCGTGTGGTGAAGTCTGTCCGGTTAAAATCCCTATTCCTGATATGCTGTTACGGCTAAGACAGGAAGCCAAGCACCCGGCACGCAAAGACAGTGCCCCATTAAAAGGGCAAAACACCGCGCATAGTACGATAGAGTCTGCGCTCATGTCCGGTTATGCGCTAGCCGCATCATCGCCAACCCTTTATCACTCGGCCACTTTTCTTACCAGTAAGCTGCAACACCTTATTCCCAGTGACCTTGGTGCATGGACGCAATGTCGCACACGCCCTAAGCCTGCCGGCAAAACGCTGCACCAGCGTATTAAGGCTCGTCAGCGAATGACCGACCATAAGGGTCAAACGAATAATCCGAAATGAGGTGATAACAATGGATACACGCAGTAGTAAAGAAAACATCCTTAATCGCCTCAAGCGCGCACCACGTACCGCTTATCAAGGCGATGAACCCGTTTATCGTCCATGGGGGAGTGATTCAGCGATCAGTATGGATGACAAAGCACAACGCTTTATCTCAATGATGACGGCCAATCATACCGACGTAAAAGTCACCACTCGTGCGACGCTCGTATCCACACTTCAGGACGTGATATCAGACTATCAACTTAATCACATCGCTATTGGGACCGCTGGTGAATACATAGACGCGTGCCAAGATGCCACCTCCCACGTTCAAGTAACGGAATTTAACCAATGTATAGAGCATTGGAAAGCGGAACTTTTTGACCAAGTTGATGCTGGCATCACACACTCGGCTGGCGGAATTGCCGATACTGGTGCCATCATTTTGTGGCCAACTGAGCATGAACCGAGAACACTCTCACTCGTTCCCCCTTGCCATATTGCACTGGTAAAAAAATCGATGTTATTTGGGCATTTTCAACAAGCAATGGCGCACAGTCAGTGGAATCATTATATGCCCACCAACGCCTTGTTAATTTCTGGACCATCAAAGACCGCAGATATCCAACAAACCTTAGCGTATGGCGCGCATGGCCCCAGCCAACTGGTCGTCATTTTCTTGGAAGATGAATAACATTTAAAGGATGATAGTAATGAGCCCCCCAAAGCATGACTCGACGATAGATCGCTACCAGACGCTGCAGACTATCCTCGCTAAAGAAATTCCTACGCAGCGAATCATCACCGGTGAACCTGAGCGACTGGCTTATGGTACCGATGCCAGCTTTTATCGCCTGATCCCTAAAATGGTCCTACGGCTTAAAAGCCTCGACGAGGTCATCTTCGCCATTCAACAATGCGCCACACTTAATATTCATTTCACCTTTAGAGCAGCGGGAACCAGTCTATCAGGACAAGCGGTATCTGATTCGGTTTTGATTACCCTGACCGACGATTGGCGTGGGCATGAAATTAAAAACGACGGCTATAAGATTCGTCTTCAACCTGGTGTTATTGGGGCAGACGCCAATCGGTATTTGGCGCCTTATCAAAGAAAAATTGGGCCAGATCCTGCGTCGATCAACACCTGTAAAATTGGTGGCATTGCGGCAAATAATGCCAGCGGAATGTGTTGTGGTACCGCTCAAAATTCTTATAAAACCGTTGATAGCATGAAAGTCGTGTTTGCTGACGGATCCATTCTTGACACGAGCGATAGTCACAGTATTGCTCGATTCAAAGAAACGCGTTCCGATATTGTCACTGGTCTACAAACCCTAGCTAAGCAAACGCAAGAAAACGTCACATTATCAGAAAAAATCAGCCATAAATATCGCCTAAAAAATACCACAGGGTATGCTCTCAACGCCTTGGTTGACTTTCACGAGCCCATCGAAATTCTAAAGCACCTGATGATAGGTTCTGAGGGCACGTTAGGGTTTATTGCCGACATCACATACAACACAGTGATAGAGCACCCATTTAAAGCTTCTACCCTACTTACCTTTGCCAGTATTGAAGAAGCTAGCCAAGCCGTCACTATCATTGCTGAGACCCCTGTCGCAGCTGTCGAAATGATGGATGGTCGATCACTTCGTTCTGTTGCTGAACAACCTGGCATGCCTGCTTTTATTCAACATCTCGATCTTGAAGCTGCCGCATTATTGATTGAAGTCCACGCGTCGCATGACGATGATCTTCAACGCTCTAACGCTATGGTTATGGAAGCACTCAGCGACTTTACTGTTATTGAATCGGTCCCCTTCACTTCCGACCCTAGCACTGTCGCAACGCTATGGGGAATCCGTAAAGGGATGTTCCCCGCCGTCGGCGCAGTCCGAGAAGTGGGAACGACGGTGATCATTGAGGATGTCGCCTTTCCTGTTGAAAACCTAGCCGCGGGTGTTCGCGATCTTCAGCAGCTCTTTGACCGCTACCAATACAATGAAGCGATTATTTTTGGTCATGCTCTCGAAGGCAACTTACACTTTGTTTTCACGCAAGGTTTTGATAGCGAAAAAGAGATCCAACGCTATGGCCAGTTTATGGATGATGTTGCAGAGCTTGTGGCGGTAAAATATCAAGGTTCACTAAAAGCCGAGCACGGAACGGGGCGTAATATGGCACCGTATGTTGAACTTGAATGGGGTCGAGATGGCTACCAATTAATGCAGCAGATTAAAGCCTTATTTGATCCTCACGGTTTACTTAACCCTGGAGTGATCATCAATGACAATCCTCACTCTCATATCGAGAATCTAAAGCCCATGCCCGCAGCAGACGATCTTATCAATCGCTGCATTGAATGTGGATTTTGCGAACCCGTGTGCCCTTCACGCACTCTTACACTGTCTCCTCGTCAGCGTATTGTACTGTACCGGGAAATCCAAAGAAGACGTAGCGTCGCAAGTTTCTCTGCCAACAGTCATAACCATGAGACCTCTTCCATAACGATTAACGAAAGCGATGCTCAGCTTGAGCAAGCCTTTAAGTATCAAGGTCTAGACACCTGCGCCGCCACTGGGCTATGCGCCGAACGCTGCCCTGTTGGCATCAATACCGGGGAATTGGTGAAACAATTGCGAACGGCTCACTATAAGAAATATCAGCCCATTGCCAAATGGACAGCGCAACACTTCGCAACCACGACATCCATTGCTCGTGTTGGGCTGAAAACCAGTACGTTAGCTGCTAATCTAATTGGCAATGAAAGAATCGAAAACCTTGCACAGGGGCTAAGAAAGCTCAGCCATAACCGTACGCCGGCATGGTTAGCAGAAACGCCCACCGCTCATGTGAATAAAACGCTGGCTTCTTCATCAAGACAATCTGATAAGAAAGTCGTCTACCTTCCTTCCTGCGCAAGTCGCAATATGGGTACTCAGCCCAAGGCAAAAGATCAACGCCCGCTTAGCGAGGTGACAATGTCACTTTTAACAAAGGCTGGCTACGATATAATCCTTCCCGAGGCACTAACGGAGCAATGCTGCGGTATGCCTTATGACAGCAAAGGGATGGTTGAACTCGCCGCGCAAAAATCAGCACAGTTAGAAGAAAGTTTATGGCAAGCCAGCAAAGAAGGAAAATATCCAGTACTGATGGATACCAGTCCCTGTGCCAAGCGCAGTATCGAGCAGTTTACCAGACCACTTAACATTTCAGAGCCCGTTGGGTTTGTCAGCCGTTATCTGCTACCACATTTATCTTTAGTTCCAATCAATGAGTCTGTCATGTTGCATGTTACTTGCAGTGCACGTCGAATGGGACTAGAGCACAGCATGATCCAACTTGCCCAACAGTGCGCGGAGTCTGTCATCGTTCCTGAGCATATTCAATGCTGTGGTTGGGCAGGTGATAAAGGCTTCACCACGCCTGAGCTTAACGAAGCGGCTGTCGCGCCACTGAAAGAACAGGTACCTAGTGATTGCCAGCGTGGTTATAGTAATAGCATCACCTGTGAGATAGGGCTCGCGCATCATAGCGGGATACCATACCAATCTATTTTGTATCTTGTTGATGAGGCTGCAAAATAACAATATCTTTGCGATCAAATTAAGTAACATCGAACTTGAAACGCTCTCATTGAACTAATGAGAGCGCTTTTTCATCCATTATTCTTTGCAATGAGGAGAGGATCCCACACTAGGACAATTTTGCCTGAAATTGTCATTTTCCCGACCTAACGCTTACCTAGCTTTCTCAATCCTGACAACCATAAAACGTAATTACGGTTGAATACTGCGCATAAATAAAGGGGCGTTAGTCCTCTTAGTCATTGCAGGGTTAAACACACATGAATTACACACTACAAGATACCGAAGCGCTCTACAGCGTCTGGATGTCACAAAAAGCAAAAATGCACATTACCCAGATGGAAGTCGCGAAACGCTTGAGCATTAGTCAGGTTGAACTTTCCAATCGCCTAAACGGTCAACATCCATTAGATGCCCCCTTTATTGACCGATTCTGTAAATTGCTCCATATCAACCCTAACCATCATTTACCGTCACTAAAAGGCTCAGCTCGGGTTGCCGCTATCGACGAGCGCCTGTTTAATACGAAATTGACCATTGATGGCGAAATCACCAACGTGAGGATCGATGGTAATCAAGTGGTCATTGAATATCGTGTTCAGTAAGCTGATGCGCTAAAAACACATTCACATTTTGCTTGAAGAACCTAGCTCTTGGAGAACCTAGCCAAAGACTGACGGCATGCATGACGCCTATTACTGATTAAGTAACGCTACACACTCTTGATATTTAGGTTTTGTTGGTTTTTTCTTCTGTTTATCGGCGAGCTTGACCACGGGTTTTGCAGGTTTAGGCGCGACATAAGGATTAGGTTTCCACGACGCTAATTCTGCGCCGCAGCCATCACCTTTTGGTGGTGGCGATTGCGCCACACATTGGCTATCGCCCTCAGGGCAATGCAAACGAACATGGAAGTGCGAATAATGCCCCCACCATGGTCGAACCTTTCTAAGCCAAGTTCTATCCTTCCAAGCGGTATCACACAATTGCTGCTTTATTAACGGATGCACAAAGATTCGAGCTACCCGCTCATCAACCGCTGCGGTTTGAATTAACAGCGCATGACTCTCGGTCCATTTCTCTTTTTCTAAGCGATAGCTATTAAGGTCAACCACCGAGTAAGGCTGGGGCGTTGAAAGCTGTTCAACACTCAATGGCGCAGCTGGAAGTCGAAGCCAAATATCGGCGTCTAATCCAGTCTGATGACTTGCATGTCCTGAGGAAAAACGCCCTCCCCGGGGCATAGCAATATCACCAACTAATATACGACCAATTCCCAACGAATCGACACGAACCGCAAGTGACGTCAGATAATCAATCATATCGGCGTGACCGTAATAACGATTTCGTTGAGTCCGAATCACTTGATAGCCCGTACCTGCTGGCGCAAGCTCTGCGCCTCCAGCTAGGCAGCCATTGGCATAGCTTCCAATCGAGTTTGATTCCCCATCACTTGGTAGAGCGACCTCTTCCCATGAACGATTCATTGCTAATGACGAGAATGGTAGGCACAAGCACAGCAACAATCCATATTTTATCATTACGTTTCTCCAAGCCCTCTCATTATACTTCGCCTCCATTTGCCTCCAGTACACAGAGTCATACGTCCCATAAAATTGGGCGCAATTCATCAACCTAGCCAATTTTATAAGCATAGCTTGTCACGGCGATGTTGGCTGATATGACGTCGATTAATTCAATATATCAAATTTGAAATCAATCACATTCATTAATAAAAGACTCATAAAGCAACGAGAGCATATTGATTCATCGCCATTTTACCACTCATACTAACCCTCTTATGTCTAGGCATAGATGTGAGTAACGAAAAGTCGTCATTCCTTTTTAGGCTGCCACCTTCGGGATGACGACTTCATTTAAGATGCCCCTTAAATATTCTTGCCAAGGTAGTCTTCAACACGACGTCGATATTCATGTTTCAGTGAAGATTCAATAAAACTGGCGTCAATGGCATTAAACGTAAACTGAGCTAATTCACTATACGTCATGGTATGAGCAGCACTCACCGCTTGGAAGTTATCCGTCATATAACCGCCGAAATAGGCCGGGTCATCGGAGTTAATTGTCACAGCAACCCCTTTACGTAATAATTCCACAATGTTGTGTTGGGACATATCATTAAACACACGTAGTTTAATATTGGATAGCGGACAGACTGTGAGTGGCATTTGACTCGCAATTAGCGAGTCTAACAACTCAGGGCTGTCTACACAGCGAACGCCGTGATCGACACGGCTCACTCCAAGGATATCAATCGCATCAACGATATTTTGCGCGGGCCCTTCTTCCCCAGCATGAGCCACCGTCAAGAATCCCTCATTTCTCGCCTGTGCAAAAACATTCTGAAATTTTTTCGGTGGATGCCCTTGCTCTGATGAATCTAATCCAACTCCTATGATCTTATCCTTATGATCAAGTGCAAGCTTTAAGGTTTCTATCGCTGACTCTTCCGACAAGTGGCGAAGAAAACACATAATGATGTGAGATGAAATAGCCAGTTTCTGCCGGCCATCCTGTAAAGCGCGATAAATGCCACTGATCACAGTATCAAACGCAATCCCGCGGTCGGTATGTGTCTGAGGATCAAAAAATATCTCGGTATGAATAACATTGTCCGAATGGCAGCGCTGTAAATAAGCCCAAGTTAAGTCGTAAAAATCTTGCTCCGTAATCAGCGCATTTGCCCCTTGATAATAGATATCTAAAAATGACTGAAGATCATCAAACTCATAGGCTTTGCGAAGCGCTTCTGGTGATGAGTAGGGCAAATCGATATTGTTACGCTGAGCCAGTGTAAATAGTAATTCAGGCTCGAGTGAACCTTCGATGTGTAAATGCAGCTCTACCTTTGGAAGACCTTGAATAAATGCGTTCATATTCCACCTTTATAATTAGTGTTGTGGGTGCACTTACTCTTAGTATGGAATGGATCAGCGATTTTTTTCGAAATTCAGTCGCCGCTTTATCGCTTAGAACCTAGAACCTAGAACCTAGAACCTAGAACCTAGAAAAGGATTGAGCGCATCCTGAGCCGGTACCAACACAAAGAGAAGAACACACGAGTGCTCTTAACTCTTCGTAATCAGCACTTTCAGGGCACTGGTAGAGACCCCCAAACCATATTATTGGGGTTATACGAAGCAAACGATTGTCATTATACGGAACATCCGTTCGATTACCACTATTGATACGGCTATCGATATTGCCATTGCTGCTTGAGCTTTTACTGCGGTAGACACGGCTGACTTAGGATAAAGGATAGACTTAGCTCATCTCGCATTACATGGTCACGATAAAAACATCCTTCGATTTTTTTGAACAACTCAATCACTTCTTTCCCCTGCAACCCGCACTACTTGAGTTCTATAGTGATTCCAAACCAAGGAGATTCATTATGACTGTCTATCGAAATGTTCAACACATTATTCCTTCTCATGCCACCTCTGATGGTGATGGCGTAAAGATTCGTCGTGTACACGGGTTTGATAATCAAGCGTTTTCACCTTTCTTAATGGTTGATGAACTCCGTTCTGACGACAAAAAAGACTATGTTGGTGGCTTTCCTCCACACCCTCACCGAGGGATTGAAACCCTCACTTACATGCGCCAAGGGCACTTTCAACATCGTGACCACATGGGAAACGTGGGTGAATTACGATCTGGGGGCGCGCAATGGATGGCAGCGGGTCAAGGTGTGATTCATAGTGAAATGCCGATCATGGAAGAAGGCGCGTTGCACGGTTTCCAGATATGGATAAACCAACCAGCGAAAAACAAAATGATACCGGCTCAGTACCATGACTATCAGCCTGAAACCATCACACAACGAGCCGATGACGACATGGGTTCCATTCGTATTATTGCAGGCGAGGTGGGGTTTAATGACGCCATTGCCACTGGTCCATTGCAAAAAACGGGGGTACCACTGATGGTCGCAGACTGGCAAGCAGCGCACGACCAAAGTATTCAATTACAACTCGATGCCAACCACAATGCGATGGTCTACGTGTATCTTGGACAAGCAACGATTGAAGGGAAAATGCTGAAACAGGGCGAGTTAGCACTGTTATCAAAAGGTGATTTGCTGGCACTCACCGCGAAAGGCGAGTCTGGCATGTTAATTTTCTCTGGTGAGCCCATCAACGAACCTGTGGTTCACTACGGTCCATTTGTCATGAACAGCAAAGAAGAGATTCAGCAGGCGATTGATGATTATAATGCCGGACTATTTGAAACTTACTAACTGGGCATAGGGAAAAACACTTGGACACGATATTCACTGCTAATGTGTCACGCATCGACAACTTGTCGATGCGTCATTTTATACATCAAACGATCACTTCTGATGCTTATTTCCACTCACCATGATCGTTTAATCAATAAAGCACTAACAATAGTAAAGTAGCAAGGTTAGTGCAGAGCTAAGTTACAAGTACTCACACAAATACGCGGTTGGTGTTTCGACTTTTACATCAAAACTTGAGTCACCTTCAACATCAAAGCTCTCGCCAGCGTTAAACGTCACCCAGTCAACGTCCGTGCTGCGTTTAATCGTTAAAGCGCCTTTCACTACACTCATTTTTTCCGGCGCTACTGTTCCAAAGGTGTAACTACCCACAGCCATTACGCCAACACTACTATCACCATCAGCTTGAGTAAAACCAAGCGATTTAACGCCGCCATCAAAATAGCTATTTTCTTTTATCATGGGACTTCCCTGTTTAAGTATCTAACATAAAAACATGGTTTTACCGCACTATTTAACGTAAAACAAGTTATTGATCAATAACGCTGCTCAATTGGTATAACACGGTCGTAGCGAGCATTTATTTGCTTAATTTATGAATCCACTAACAGAAAAGTCTTATGTCCAACATTCACGAGAAGCTCCGCTCAATAACCTGCAACGACTGACAGATAAACTGTTACAATCTAAACCTACAATTAATGGATGTAAGCTCAAGTAATAGCTAAGCTGGCCGATATCATGATTAAGGCCAAAAAAGGGAGTGGTGAATGGCGTCACGCAGAGGAAAGCACACACAAAGCAATGATAGTTTAATGCTCATCATCATTTTGTTGGTATCGATTATTCTCGCTTCGGTACTAGGGTTTGCCTTTTATAACAGCCATCAAAAACATATCTCGCCAACACAAGTCTATGGCAATTGGATTGAAATCGGTGCGCCAAAACAAAGTACCGAAATACTCACATTTGCCTCTCACGGCGTACAACGAAATCATCGCCTTATCGCCACTCAATATGAGTTTGATGGTCGCATTGTCAAGCTAAAAACAGGCAGTGGTACTTGGGTCTACGAAAAAGTAGGCACCCCCCGATCACCTCAGTTACGTCGTATTACTCCGGCATTACCTCCCCAACGATTCATATTACAAGGGTTCGAACACACGGTACCAATGGATGGTTATAGCCCAGGGCAGAATCGTCGTTCTGCATTGAGCGAGCACTTCACAACTAAATAACCGTTCTCCAATTGTTGAGGCCTATATTCCTGCAATATGAGAACTGAACTCTCAATTTCATTGATATAAATCAACATTCATAACAATTTCATTTTTCTCTTCTGGTTTTATCCTAAACTTTTACTAAGCGTGTTAACGAATAAGACACCACGACTGGAAGCCTAACGGCAATATCTCATCAACAGAAGTTGAGGCAATAGCTTGTAATAATGCGCTTCCCCTTAATACACGTAACCAAGGAGAGGAACATGATCAAAACACACCGTAATTTTTTGCTCCCTGAATCCAACGGTCACCACGTCAATATTGATATCAACCCGATCGGTCACCTAGATATTGATATTGTTGAATTAAAGGAACACCATGATTCAGAGTTTGAACAATTGACGTTCAAGCACGCTGGCTCTGTGACCCACATTCAGGGTGTCGACGAACACAGTAACCAGCTCTGGAATATTCCTTTACATTGCCAAGATGCGCATGAGCTTAATGCATTAATTTTGCGTGCTAATGATGAACTTGAAACATTGATGCGCGATTTGTAGCCTGTTACCCGGCAACGGTAAGTTGAATTTTTAGACTCACGTCACCTATGAACAGCATGCCTTTGAAAAGGTGTGCTGAGCATTGGCGATAATAAAGGGCAACCATGCCTCTCTCAATGTCACATTATGACATTGCTCTGTTAGAAACTGCCTAACAATCCATTATGATGCTCGCTCTTTAATTCAGCAGACGGATACCATGCCACTTACTTCGACCAAAGATACCAAAACATCCGGCATGATTTGCCTCGCTATCTTCGCTACCGTCACATTTGCCCTTACGCTACTTTTTTATCCATTGCCTTTACGCGGTGATGTCGATGCTATGACAGGTAAAGCGATGCAAACGCTCACCTATTCTGCAGGGCACCAAGGTTTTCTCATCACCTTATCCATATTGAGCATCACCACGGCATGGGTGATTAAAATGTCCCCTATTAAACTGCATCTGCTTATTCAATTAGGCTTATTGCTAGTGCTGAGCTTTGGCGCGAAGTCTCTATTAAAGAACGTCACTGAAAGCCCGCGCCCCTATACCCACTTACTTGCTGAACAGCATGTCGTTAAAACTCCAAGTGACTTTTACACCCTCAATCTAGCAGAAAAAGATCAAGCGATTGATCAAGTGTCCGAGCAAGTCAGCTCATGGAGAACAAAGCACTGGATGGGTGAAACCGACTATTCCTTTCCGTCTGGGCACACCATTTTTGCAACGGTATGTGTATTATTTTTTGGTGGACTATTGTTAAATAGTGGCCGCTATTTTTTGGCAGTCTTAACCATTGTTTGGGCATCAAGCGTGGCAATGAGCCGACTCTGGCTTGGTATGCACCGCCCTATCGACCTATTTGGTTCTATGCTGTTTGGTTTACTTTTATACGCCGTTATCCCGATGACTTACCCTTTCCTTGATAAATGGTTAAAAAAGATAAAAGGCTGAATAAAAGTGTCAAAAATCGCTAGAGCGCACTCCTAATTTCCATTACTATCGAAATAGGATATTTGGGAGAACCTTCATGCAGATCACTACCGCCGCCAAAGCACTAAAAGAACTGGGTCACGTCACGCGTTTAGCGATCTACCGGCAAGTCGTCCGCGCTGGGCACCAAGGCATCCCAGTAGGGGAAATCCAAGAGAGACTAGACATTCCCGGTTCTACGCTATCCCATCATATTTCAAGTTTAACGTCGGCAAACTTACTTACTCAACGCAGAGAAGGTCGTACTCTTTATTGCGTTGCACAATATGAGCATTTACAAGGCGTTATCAGTTTCCTACAAGACGAATGTTGTATTGAAGAAAGCTGCAACGACGAAGCAATAAACCAAACTCGGGGCTAAGAAAGCCAACCACCACTATAAAAACAGCGTGGTTTCTCAAGCTGCTGTATCAATGGCTTAATCAATGGCTTGGAAACCCTTTCTCCGCGTAGTGCCCCCACACAGATAAATATAAAACACCAAATCCATACGCCAAAAGAATAACAACTTCCGTTATCTTCGATCGACTAATAGTACACCCCATACAAACATTCACACTGCCTATACGTCCTTAATCACGGGCATCAACATCTGCGTTAACATGCCGACAACCTCTTAGTACTGCTCAATAAAAATCATCAAATGACGAAAGCCCACCTCGAGGACCTCTAAGTGAATCTCAGCAACCTGTCTATTCGAACCAAATTGCAATGCATCGTTGTCATTGCCGTGATTATCCTTTTTTCTATTGGTGTGTTTAATCTCAACATACAAAAATCCAATAGCTATGAACAACGTAAAAACAGCATTCAAGCCAATGTTGATATTGCAAGAACCCTCACTGAACACTACGTTTCGCTTAGCTCTGAGATTGGTAAAAGGCAAGCAAAAGCACAGGCTATGGCGGCAATTCGTCAACTTAGTTTTGACCACGACAAATATTTTTGGATCGCTAGCTCAGATCAAAAGATCGTCATGCACCCAACCCAACCTCACTATGAAGGAATGAGTACCTCAAGAATCACCGATGCGCGTGGTAAGCCTTTTATGCAGCAACTTATTGACTTAGCGACCAGTCAAGGGCAAGGCTTCGTGCAATATTACTGGAAAGACGCCTCGGGGGACGAATCAGAGAAGATCACCTATGTGACGTATATTCCTCAATGGAACTGGATCATTGGCTCGGGTGTTCCTCTGTCTGATATAGACGACAGCTTCAAATCAGCAATGATCAAAGAACTGATTATTGATGGCATTGCGGCAATATTCCTGATTCTATTATGTGGCGCCATTGCACGAAACATCGTTGTTCCCATTGAAGCCCTAGTAAAAAATGTTCACCACATTGCAGATGGGGATCTTAGCCAAAATCTAGATACCAAACGACAAGATGAGATTGGTGTATTAAGCGGCGAGCTCAACCGAATGACGCAGACATTGCGCGAAACGATAGCGGTCGCTAAAGAATCAGCGGGTCACTCTGGTCAGCTGTCAGCGTCGATTGCCGCCACCAGCGAAGAAACAGCAACCTGCATCAACTCACAAAATGAGCAACTTGAGCAATTGGCGACGGCGATGAATGAAATGTCATCCACCATTCAAGATATTGCAGAAAATGCAGAGCGCACCTCTGCTACCACAGAGCAAAGCAAGGCCCTTGCTGGCGATGGCAGCCGAAGCATGGGATACACGTTAGACAACATTGCCACCATTTCAGACGACATTACCGATACTTATGAACTGATGACATCGTTGAAACAAGGCGTCGCTGATATTAGCAACGTTGTCGGCGTGATTACCGAAGTCTCTGAACAAACAAATTTACTGGCGTTAAATGCTGCTATTGAAGCCGCTCGTGCTGGTGAGCAAGGTCGTGGCTTTGCCGTGGTTGCCGATGAGGTTCGAAACCTTGCTAGCCGAACGCAAGAGTCAACCACTCAAGTACAAAGCACTATCGATGATCTAAACAAGCGTACGACCAGTGTCTTATCTGTCATGGCGACCAATCAAGAAAAGATCACCCATAGTGTTCAACTCGCCACAAAAACGCAAGAACAGCTGGATGGTGCCGTTAGCAGCCTAAACCAAACTTATGACATGGTCACTCAAATCGCGGCGGCGGCAGAGCAACAAGGGATTGTCGCTAATGACGTGAATGAGAACGTGACGGTCGTGCACACTTCTATTAGTGAGATAAAACAAACGAGTCAACATTTAGCCCTGCAATCTCAAACGATGGCGCAAGCATCGGACGAGTTATCACAAAAACTGGCTTACTTTAAATTTTAATTAAAAATTATCGAGCGCTACATAGTAGTTAGCTGACTATGTAGCGTTGTTATTATCACCTTCTCACGACGGCCTTTCTCCATCGCGCTTCGCTCTCATCAATAATCTACACACAAAAATGACAATTTTCTTGGTGTAAACCGTATTCACCACGACGAATAGACAAGTGTTCCTCACCCGCCGCTAGCCCCATTTCATATCCTTGGTGCAAAGTCTTCTGCTTCATCGTTAATCGTTTGACGGCAAAATTCTCTGGAGGTGTGATCACTCTGATCGTCGCGTCTTTCGGCGGATGCCTAATAAATTCTAGCGATTGATTGTAGTTTTCGGCTCGTACCCTCATCGCTTGAGCAATATTCGGATACTTCGCTAATAAGGCCTGAACCAACCAAGCTGAACGACTGGTCTTCATTTCATAGCTCAGTGGATGCGACAAGATCACCGTAATATCACGCGCACCACGACGGTAGGCTTCTCTTACGGGAATAGAATCCGCGACACCACCATCGGTATAACAACCACCAGAAAAACAAGGTGGGCGACGGTAAGCAATAGGGAGCGCGGTTGTTGCTTCAATAATATTGGATAACGAATGAGGCTCCACGCGATAATAATCAGCAAGACCGCTATCAATATTCGTCACTGCCGCAAACATAGGGATGCTGGAAAAAAGCGCCTCGCAGTTAAGTGGGTAGCGTTGATTAGACTCATTCCATAACCACTTTACATCAACCAAATCTCCGCCTTTGGCAAAGCGCGCTGGATTAAAAAACCGCTTGTTCGTCGCCATTTTAGTGATGACCTCAAAGCTACGTTGAGGAGAGTTTGATAAATAACCAACTAAATTCGATGCCCCTGCAGAAACACCAATTGCAAAATCATAAGGCATAAAATCATGATTCATAAAGGTATCGAGCACACCACTTGCGAAAACACCTCGCATTGCCCCACCCTCTACAATCAATGCACTGTTATTCATCATTTCTCTCTCATCATCAATACTGGTGACAGAATAATGAAACATAAGCCTGAAATATAATGGGACTTGTAAATTACTTCGATAGGAAAAAGCTATCAAAGTGATGTTTTATACGCTCCCTAAAATACAATTAGGGAGCAAACAGAGGCTATTTTTGATCGAAAACCAAAACAAACGTCACGGGAACTGACGTCGCTATCGAAGGCAAAGCAGCCACTTCTCGCAGTTTTTCAATCCCTTTCTCTAAACCAAAATCAGCCGCTTTGACAATGAGTGGATCATTAGCCACCACGACAATTTTATCATCAGACATTTTCATCACGGTCAAATTAGCTGGGTAGGTCTTTTGTTTACCATGCAAATCAACGGTAACATCGAATGTCGCTGAATAAATACCACCAATATCCGCGCCATCTAATTCGCTCATATCGATGACCGTGGTAATCGTCGCCGTTTTAAATGATGCCACATCAAATAGCATACTTTTCATTCGTTCGTTTCGAATTGCGATATTGGTTTCCACACTGCTTAAATCCAATATCACCGTCGCTTTCCCATCATCCGATATGGTGCCAGACATCGCCTCAAAATGATGAACTTCACTCGCAGCATTTTTTTTCGTTGAAACAAACTTTAATGACGATGCCTCATTATCTAGTATCCACCCTGCTGTCGCGGGAAAGGCCAACATTAAGGCCAATAAACCACTGATTCCAGCTCTCATATCGCGCTCCTTTGATTTTTTGTACCTAATAGGTGTAGTTCACCGTTATCAGAACACCAAATCTAATACCTGAACCCGCTACCATTATCCGCTTATTTTTGTTTATCGCACTACGTTAATAGGGTTTGTTAACAAGCCAATTAACCTTTATATAAATAAGGTTAATCTGTGCGCCTGTTATATTCACTTTAGTAATTATTAATAGTATTGATAATAATTCGTAATTACTTTAGTATCCGTTTTTCTTTTCAAAACCTCGACGGTGTCAAGTTGTTAGCAATAAAACAGTTAAAATCTAAAGCCTTTGAATCCACTCTTTGCAAACCTCATCTTGCTTCAAGACTTGGCCCCCTAACGATGCTCCGTCGATTACTTGTCGTTGTTTTTATATTTGCCACACCATTACTATCAGCGGCGGAACAAGCTCGAACCATTAAAGATGAACATGGTGAACTCACTGTTTTCGGTACGCCTCAGAGAATCGTCGTACTTGAATACTCGTTTATCGACGCTCTGGCTTCTGTTGGTGTCTCGCCTATTGGCGTTGCTGATGATAAAAACATTGAGCGTATTCTTCCTGAAGTCCGCGCCCTTATTTCACCATGGACATCTGTGGGAATGCGACCGCAACCTAGCTTAGAAGCCATTTCTGAACTCAAACCGGACCTGATCATTGCTGATGCAGAACGACATGCCACGGTTTACAAGGATCTTAGCACCATCGCCCCAACGCTATTGCTTAAAAGCCGCGGTGAAACCTATCAAGAAAACCTAGCTTCAGCGTTAAAAATTGGCATTGCGATCAATAAACAGAGTCAAATGGAACAGCGAATTTCGCAGCACAAAACCAACATGGCATCGTACAAACAGACATTAGCAAGCGCGGAAACCATCCAATTTGCTGTTGTCACCGACAAAGGGATGTGGCTGCATGGCCCTAATTCCTATGCTGGTGGTGTCATTACAGCGCTTGGTCTGCAAGGACCAACGTTGCCAAACCATGATAAAGCCTACATTGAAGTCAGCTTCGAGCAGCTATTAAAAGTAAATCCAGACTGGTTACTGCTCGGTCCATATAAGCCGCATACTGTGTATGATGACTGGCAACAACAACCATTAAGCAAACTACTTAAGGTGTCACAAAAACAGCAAGCCGTGCGGGTCTCTCCGCAATTATGGTCACTAAATCGAGGCATGCTCGCGGCCGAAGGCATCGCCAAAAATCTGCAAACACTGTTAACCAAAAAGTAATGTTGACGACATTAAAACCCCAAGGGCTTGCGCTTTGGTTTGCATTGAGCGCCGCCTTAGTTATCACATTCAATCTGTCGCTGATCGCTTGGTCTAGTTTCGACCTATCGATGGCAACACTTTGGAATTTTTGGCTCCACTTCGATGAAACGAGTATGGAACAGCAAATCATCGCGACACTAAGAATGCCAAGAGCGTTGAGTGGTGCGGTCATTGGCGCTAACTTGGCGGTAGCAGGAGCACTCATGCAGGGCCTTACCCGTAACCCGTTAGCCTCGCCATCCGTACTTGCAATCAATGCTGGTGCGTCGCTGTGTATCGTCATTGGCAGTGTTGGCCTTATTACCCTGCCAATACCCACCATGCTCATGGGCGCGATAGGCAGTATGCTAAGTGGCCTTATCGTCATCTACTTAGGTGGCTTCTTTGACCATCGACCTCACCCTTTAAAACTGGTTCTTGCGGGTATTGCCGTCAATGCTTTACTACTTGGCTTAACGCGCGCTTCTATCATATTGGCCGATGATATGGCCTATAGTATTCAATCTTGGTTGATAGGTTCAATCAGTAACCTAGACTGGGCCCTATTCACACAAATGATGCCCATAAGCGTAGCGGCGCTTACCCTCTCATGGCTGTTAGCGCACCAACTCAATCTACTTTCTCTCGGGCATGATGTTGCCACCAATCTTGGTGTTAATACCAGTCTTGTACGTTTACTTGCTTGTCTCGCGATCGTCATTTTGACCAGTGTCAGCGTCGCAACAGCAGGCCCTATTGGCTTTGTTGGATTACTTGTTCCCCACATTGCTAAAAAACTTGTTGGACAAAATTATCGGCTAATCATTCCTGCCAGCGCATGCCTTGGTGCACTACTGATGACACTAGCAGATATGCTCTCTAGAGCGATTGCTTTTCCTACTGAAACGCCCGTAGGAATTGTCACTGCGCTTATCGGCACGCCATTTTTCATTTTACTGTCTATTCGAGGTCGCTTGAACTCATGAGTGTCACTCTTCACCACACAAAATACTTACCATGGCTGACGCTCGCGGTAGTTATTTTACTGGCTAGCATCATAAGTTTGATGGTTGGCGTCGCGGATTTATCCCTACCAGACGTTATCCAGGCCGTGATGCATGGCGGTGATTACGATTTTGTTGTCAATCACTACCGACTACCTCGCTTATTTCTTGCTATTGGTGTTGGCGCAGGTCTTGGACTATCTGGCGCGTTGGTTCAGGGGGTCATCCGTAATCCTCTCGCCTCTCCTGACCTTATTGGTATTAGTGCAGGTGCAGGATTTGTTGCCACTCTCGTATTAACGATCTACCCCAATGCGCCATTATATGTGCTTCCTATTGCGGCAGTGATTGGGGGAATAGCAACGGGTATATCACTACTAGTCATCACTCACTACGCTCACCTCACCCCTGCGAGAATGGCGCTTGTCGGCATTGCTATCAGTGCATTTCTTGCCAGTGGTATTGATTATTTACTCGTGGTACACCCTATCGAAATCAACACCGCGATGGTGTGGTTGACGGGGAGTCTATGGGGAAGAGACTGGGAACAAGTTCCGTATATTTGGATGACGCTAGCGCTACTTCTGCCCGTGACATTATGGCTGGCATGGCGACTAGATGTTGTAGGCTTGGGTGACGATACCGCCATTTCATTGGGCGTTGACCTCAATAAGGTTCAAGGTATCGCACTGATTTGTGCCATCGTACTCGCAAGTATCAGTGTCGCTATCGCTGGTACCATCAGCTTTGTCGGTTTACTCGCTCCCCATTTAGCCAGACTTATTTTTGGACACCACCACAAGGCTCTGCTCGTTGGATCCAGTTTAATCGGTGCACTCCTTGTACTCACCGCCGATACCATTGCTCGTGGTATCCAACCACCCATTGAGCTGCCTGCTGGCGTGTTGACGTCCATAATTGGTGCGCCGTACTTTATCTTTTTACTACAACGCTATAAGGGTTGGTAATGCTGTCTGTTCAACATTTGCAAGTTGCCTATGGCAACAACGTGATTATCGACGATCTCAACCTGTCTATTCCAAAAGGCAAAATTACCGCCCTAATTGGTCCTAACGGATGTGGGAAATCTACGCTACTAAAAACCTTAGCGCGCATTAACAAAGCCAAATCAGGAAACGTACTTCTTGATAACGTCGCGCTTGAGCAAATTCCCACTAAGCAGTTAGCGCAACGTCTTTCGTTGCTGCCGCAAATCCACACTACCCCAGAAGGGATCAGTGTACGAAAATTGGTGGGCTATGGCCGCGCACCCTACACTTCTCATTGGGGTAAATTGACAGCAGATGACCAACGTATTGTTGAGCAATCTATGGCATCAACGGGCGTAACTGATCTTGCCGACACCCCGGTAGACAGCCTGTCAGGTGGGCAACAGCAGCGTGCGTGGATCGCGATGATCATGGCGCAAGATACCGACATTGTCATGCTCGATGAACCGACCACCTATCTCGACCTTTCTCACCAAATTGATCTGATGAACCTAATGCATGAGATGAATCGTCGAGGGAAAACGGTCATCGTTGTACTCCATGATCTCAATCAGGCCTGTCGCTATTGTGATCATTTGGTGGTCCTTGAAAAAGGCAAACTCATTGCTCAAGGCTCACCAGAGCAGGTTTTCACTGAGTCATTATTGCAGCAAGTGTTTAACCTCGACGCAATGATCATCTCCGATCCTATTTCCCAGTCACCGATGTGCATTGCACGGTAACCGAGCGGGGCCGCTCCCCTTGTGAAGGCAAGTCAAACCATTATCTAGGAATCATTGATTGTCCTCCCGGTGGTGCTCGACTGCACGCGACTTTAATTCGATAGAGTAATACGAATCACTCTAATAATAAAAACCAACAATTTATCCAAGCAGTATAAGGACACTATTTTGAAATCGTCTCACTCCGTTAAGACAGGTCTATTTACCTTGTCTCTTTTAGCTTTATCAATAAACAGTGCGTACGCTGAAAATGCACCGTTGGATCAAGCTCAAAATCACACGTCTCACAAAACAGCGGAAGACACGACGCAGGCAGCGCCGAGTGAATCGAAAGCAGCGGAAACCATGGTGGTCACGGCGACGCGTTACAGCCAGGATACCGATAAAATCCCAGGGTCTATTCACGTCATCTCTAGCGAAGAGCTGAAGCAACAGACAGCGGTAAGTGATGACTTAACCAGTGTCATTGCAAACCTTGTTCCGGGTATGACGCCTAGCCGCCAGAAACTCTCAAATCAAGGTGAAAACCTACGTGGTCGAACCGCACTTATCATGGTAGATGGCGTACCACAAAATAACCCACTACGTAACGGTAACCGCTACGGTTATACGGTTGATCCTTCAATGGTTGAACGTGTCGAAGTTGTACAGGGGGCGAGCGCCGTCCAAGGCAATGGTGCAACAGGCGGTATCATCAACTACGTCACTAAAAGTGCGAAACCGGGCGATCACTGGAAACAAACGATTGGTACGCGAGTCACCTCTAACCTAAAAGACGATGGCACGGGCGGCAAGGTTTACTACAACCTGAAGCAGTACGACGAAGACTACGATCTATTCATTGGCGGCTCTTGGGAGCAACAAGGGCTTTACTATGACGGTAACGGCAACCCTATCGGCATGAATGCCATTCAAGGTGAAACTCAAGACTCAAATGCGACGAACTTTTTAGCTAAGGGTGGCTATAACTTTGATGGTGGCGATCAACGCGTCAGCTTTAGTGCCAGCCGTTTTCAGCTGAAAAGTAACCAAAATTACATCCCAGTGAAAGGTGACCATGTAAACGGCACGCCGGGTACGGTTGTGCGTGGCACACCAGATGGCGTTCCAACCTCTAACTATGCTGAGCTCTATAACTTCGGTTATGACCACTACAACTTCGCGGGTGGTGAATTGAAGTTCCAAGCGTTTTACCAAGAGTTCGAAGCGGTTTATGGCCAAGCATCATGGTGGCCTACTGCTGACAAACAAATGGATCAAGGCGCGATCGTCTCGTCTAAGAAAGGGTTTAAGCTCAGCTATGTAAGAACCGACATCCTAGGCTGGGACGACAGCTGGGTAGTTGGCTTAGATGGCATGGAAGACGCCACGAAACAAAAACTCATGCAATCAGGTAAAGATGTCACACCGGATATGATGTATCAAAGCCTCGCGCCTTTTGTTCAAGGTGATTTTCTTGTCTCAGACTCCCTACGTTTGTCCGGTGGTGTTCGTCTAGAAAATACCAAAGTTAAAGTCGCGGACGGGCAAACCCTATGGGGGTACGGCAATGCAGGTCATCGCCAAGTTGATATCATCGGTGGTGAGCAAAACTTTAGCCAAGCAGTATTTAATGCCGGCGCAGTTTACGATTTTACACCTTCGGTAAGTTCTTTCGTTGGCTTTAGCCAAGGTTTTGGCTTACCTGATATTGGCCGCGTATTACGCGGTAACTGGATTGGCGGTCCTTCAACTGCACCAGTTGGTGGAGCACCGATCGACTTCAACACTATGCCTGCAGTGAAACCCGTTGTGACCGACAACTATGAAATAGGCTTAAGCTACAGTGACGACAAACTGCATGTGAGCGGCAGTACTTATATGTCTATTGCCAAAGATGGCGCTAACCTATCGCTCAACAGCGGTGGGACTTATGATGTCACTCGTCAACGCACCGACATCAAGGGCTATGAGCTAACGGCAACCTACAATGTATTACCGACCACATCTATCCAGTCGTTGTACTCTCACGTACAAGGACAAGTAGATAGCACAGGAAATGGTAGCGTTGATAGCGATATGGATCTTAAAAACTTATCCCCAGACCGCCTGCTTGTTGCGGTTAACCATAGCTTTTCAGACCGCTTGAATGGGCGTGTCCAGTACAACCATATGTTTTCTCGCTCAAAAGAAGCCAACGGTGCTGGCGCTGCGCAACACTTCGAAGGCTATGGACTGATGGACATATCAATATTTTATGACATGAACGGCTATGGTCGCGTAAGCTTTGCCGTTGAAAACTTACTCAACGAGCAGTACATCAACTACTTCAGCCAGATCCGCAATCACTCAAGTTACTACTTCTCTGGCCGAGGACAAACCTTTAGCCTAGGGTACGAACTCGACTTTTAAGCGATTACATCACGGCCAGCAGCTACCCCTCTCGTTGCTGGCCGATCCCCCTATCGCACAAGGGGATTCCTGCCCCAATACATTTAAAAACCATATAGATAACCCAGACATTCGTACAAATCATCACCACAATCACTTGCAACCCATTCGTAATTTAAATAGAATTCCATTCCCTTAATTCCTGATACGAGTGTTTGTTCCATGAACCTTAAATCTAAATTTGCCGCGTTATCACTAGCAACTATCGTGTTAACTGGTTGCGCGACACCCGGTGAAACCGATCCCAATGAAATGACAAAACAAGGCGCGATTGGCGGCGCGTTACTTGGACTTGCGATTGGCGCTATCACAGGGGATGCTGACGTCGCAGCAAAAGCCGCTCTAGTTGGTGGTGTGGCTGGTGGCGTGTCTGGTGCCTCGGAAGATCTCGCCAATAATAGAGAAAATATTCGCGCAGAAAAAAGAGATGCCGCTCTTGCTGCAATTGGCAATCAAAACAGCGAATCTACGCCAAAAGTTTGGAAAGAACTCGATAACTTCACTGGAAAATGGCGGGTAACGGTTCAAACTCATGTTGTTGAGCCGGGTTCAACAACAACATCAGCGAGCGGTTCATTGAAGAAGACATCTGAAGCAGAAGTCGTACTCTCTGGCACTGATGAATTAGCGATTAACGCTAACTTTAGTTTTACTCCCGAAACTGGCTATAAGATGCAAATCAACAACGAGAAATCAAATACATCCGTTGAGTTTGCTGGTGAGTTTCAAGCTTCAAAAAACCGCTATAGTTTCTACCCAGAAAATTTAGATGCCGTTATTTATGAAGGGGTTAATGCAAGCGATGTCCACATGGAATTAGGGTTCGTTGGTAAGAATATCTGGATTATCGATACGTTCGTGGTCGTCAAAGGCGAAGAGCTAAAAGTACAAACCTTTAAGTTTAACCGTCAAAGTTAATAACATGCCTACCAGTGTGGTAAATCATTAACCTATACTCATAAAAAAGCCCTGAAAGCAGACACTTTCAGGGCTTTTTCTCGCTATTGCTTAGTTCAACCAGCGATATAACCTAAAGCCACTAAACCCGAAACGCGTTTAGATTTGCGACATTAGCCATTGCTTAGTCTCAGCGTCGGTAAATGCGCCTTCAACACTATTACGATAGATGTGAGCATAGTCATCAGCCGATAGGTTGAACTGCTCAATGACCTTTTGTACTTCTTTTGTCATGGTGGTATTCGATACTGTGCGATTATCGGTATTGATCGTCACTGGAATGCCTTGCTTACGGAAAGACTCAATCGGGTGAACGTCTAAGCTCTCTACCGCTTTCGTTTGTACGTTACTGCTTGGGCACGTTTCAAGAGCAACTTGTTTCTCGTGTACCAAGTCAAACGCTTGTTGATGTGTGGCAATGTGAATACCGTGTCCAACACGCTCAGCACCTAGCATGGTGATCGCATCAAACACGTTCTGACCTTCACCCTGCTCACCGGCATGAATCGTGACATTCAAGCCTTTTTCCTTTGCGTATTGAGCAAAAGGAATAAACTTCTCGCAAAAACCCAGCTCCTCACCACCGGCTAAGTCAAACGCAGCAACACCCTTGCCAACATATTGAGCACCAACATCAATGACGTCTTTAATTTCATCAGTCGGCATATGACGCAACAGCGATAAAATAATATTGCCTTTAATGCCATGTTCCTTCTCAGCACGTTTCATACCGGCGACAACACTGCCAATAATGCCGTCGATAGACAAACCTTGCTCACGGTGCAACAGTGGACCAAAGCGCACTTCCATATACTTGACGTTTTCTAACGCCGCATCTTCATACACTTCAAAAGCGATTCGCTCTAGCGCATCTTGTTGCTGCATCACAGAAAGGGGAAGATCAAAACGTTTCAAATATTCAAGCAAGTCGGTACAGCTTTCAGGCGCCACCATCATTTCACGAACAACATCAACATCTGTGCTCGCGAGCGCTACGCCTTGTTGCGCAGCCAATTCAATGATGGTTTCAGGTCGCACGCTGCCATCTAAATGACAATGTAGATCAATTTTGGGTAATGCATGGTAGTTCATTATCGCTCTCACTCTATTTTTATTATTGAAGTCTTTAAGGTGTGGACTTCTGCTAACGAAGGGGGTTCATAAACCGAGCTACGCTTGAATCTCCATTCTCAAAACTTGCTTAGCTATAGACCATAAACCTACAGGATTAGAAATTCGCTTTCAAACCTCAAATTTGACGCAAACGTATGCGTGAAAAATAAAAATTTTCTCATCACTGTTGGTTTATAAATAATCAATTAATAATAGAACAGTTTACTCAGCTAATAGCATGCATTCATAAGTCATTGGCATACTAAGGGATTCGGTGATAATGTTACATGTAACATTACATTGGTTAGTAAAAGATAATGACAACTGAACGAAAAGGGCGCCCTACTCTACAAGATATTGCCGATCAAGTAGGCGTAACAAAAATGACCGTATCTCGCTTTATGCGCAATCCAGATTCTGTCGCTCAAAAAACGCGTGATAAAATTGCGGCTGTCATAGAACAGGTGGGTTACATTGAAAACCGCGCGCCAGCTATGCTCTCTAAGTCTTCCAGCAAAGCCATTGGTATTCTTCTTCCCTCTTTATCAAACCAAATCTTTGCCTCTTTTGTGCAAGGTATTGAAGCGGTCACCAAGGCCAATGGTTATGAAACCCTTATTGCCCATTTTGGCTATGATGAAATAGAGGAAGAACATAAAATCGCTTCACTACTGTCTTATCAAGTTGATGCTTTAATCCTTACCGAGAGTCATCATACTCAGCGCACATTGCAAATGATTAAAACCGCGGATATACCGGTTGTTGAAACCATGGAGCTACCCGCAACACCTATTGATATGGCGGTAGGGTTAGACCACGTGGAAGCCTCCTATCAAGCGGTTCGACAGATGATACAAAAAGGGCGAACCTCGATTGCCTATTTTGGTGCTCGTTTGGATACCCGTACTCAACTGCGTATGCAAGGTTATGACAAAGCCATGAATGAAGCGGGCCTGGAAATTAAGCATATCCTCACTGAATCGCACTCTAGTTTTTCTCTGGCTTCCGAGCTCCTAGATATGGCGTTGAGGCAGCACCCTGATATAGATGGCGTATTTTGTACCAATGATGATATTGCTATTGGTACCATTTTAACCGCTCAGCAACGCGGCATTGCGGTACCGCAGCAACTTGCCGTCGTGGGTTATAACGCCTTGGATATTGGCCAAACTATTCATCCTAAACTCGTAAGCGTCGATACGCCTCGTTATGACATTGGCGAAAAAAGTGCTGAGTTATTGATTGCAACTTTGAAAGGCAATGCACCAACGCAGCGTAGCTTTGATTTGGGCTATCGAATAACAGAAGGTGAGAGTCTGTAACGGTTAGTACTTGCTCTCTTCTCTCACACCTTGTTCTTTCATTTAGCCATGACTCTTTAGCTCCCCTTCCCCCAAAACGCGATCAGTGACAGATCGCTTTATCTCTCATCAGAGGGTCGAATGTACGCCGTTACATACCCCTGACAATTCGCGACATTTCCTACATTATCAGACATTTCTCTCGTGGATGTTTTAGTCGCAAACTATTACATTGCACGCCAAGTTATTACGTCCCCTATAAATACCACTTTTAAGAGTAAAAGGTTTCAGAATGAAAAAAGCAATCGCACTCGCACTATGTACCGTTTTTGCCTCAAGCGCTTACGCTGGTGCAACTGACCCAGGTTTCTACATCGGTGGTGGTTTTGGTTTAACTGAAAGCAAATTGGACAGCCTAGATGACTATAGCTTGCCAACACCTGACAGCGAACGCGCACTAAAAGTTTACGGTGGCTACCAGTTCAACCGCATCGTTGCTGTTGAAGCAGGTTACACGAACTACGGTAAATTCACACACCCTGCTGCGCCTGGTTTATCTGCGACTCCAACTGCACTCTCTGTCGCTGCAAATCTTGGTTACACGTTTGATAACGGTATTCGCCCATTTGCTACTGTAGGTTTATCCCATGTAAACACGAAAACCAGATTCGGTCCCTTCTCAGATGAACAATCTACTCTAGGCATTCGTTACGGCGTTGGAGTCGAATACGCTCCCAAAATGATTGATGGATTGGCTATGCGTCTTGCTTATGAGATGGATGCATTCAGCTATGAACATCCATTACATATCACAACAGAAAAAGCAAAGATCGCTGTTGGTGGCCTGTACCTAGGTGCTTCATACAAATTCTAAAGGCGTCAATGCTTTAGATTAAACATAAAAAAGACCGCTGAATGAACAGCGGTCTTTTCGTTTGTCGTGATAATATCTTCTACCACATGAGGTCATCTGGAACAACAAAGTCCGCATACGGATCATCTTCTGCTGCGACTTCTTCTTTCACGTCATTCTCGATGACGGTTTCAGTATCGCGCTCAGCAATCTTCTTCGCAACAATCGTTGGAATGACGACATACGTATCTTCATAACGCGCAATCGATAGAATGCCTTTCGCCAATTGATCACGTGTTTCTTGCTCTACATACAACGACTTAACCAAGTTATCATCGGTAAAGTTGTACTTAATATCGCCGTTCTTATTGTCGATTTTATTCATATTCAACAATTGCTTAACTTGAGCACGCATCTCTTTACTCAGAACCAGTGCGTCACGCTCTTTGTTTAACTGTTTATCACGCTCGAGTTGCGCCGCTTTATTTTCTTCTACCGCAGCTTTGGCTTCACGAGCTTGTACTCGAGATTTTTTCGAGCCTTTCTTGGCTTTTTTCAGTTTCTTTTCGTTGACTAAACCAGCTTTTAGCATCTGCTCTTGGAGACTTAGTTTGGACATAAAATAACAGGCCTATAAAAATGTGTTCATCTGCTGTGATGATCCCAAGAAATGACGCATTGAGCAAGCCTGAATAGCAACTTTCCTACGATGTACAGAACAAAGCGACTGAAAACGATCACGTAAAGGCTATTGCGCAGGATGGTTACGCAAGATCATGACGCATGCCCCCCAAAATAAACAAAAGAGCCTGCCAAAATAAACTTAAGCAGGCTCTTCAAATAGGTCAGACAAACAGCGGGCTCGTTTGACTCTGTGATAGTTGAATATATGGACGGTTAGTCAAACGCTTTCTATACGATAAAGCTCGCGCCTTCTTGCGCACTCGATACGGTATTGCGCATCACTGAGAATAGGTTGCGTCCCCACTCTTGTTGTTGGGATTCTGTATCGATCACCGCCGGCGTTCGTCCTGTCATGTCGGTCAGGTTTTCTAAGGTTCCTGTGTGACAATCTAAGCGAATAATGTCACCTTCTTGTACTAGCCCGATCACGCCACCACGCACCGCTTCTGGTGACATATGAATGGCCGATGGAATCTTACCTGAGGCGCCCGAGAGACGGCCATCAGTCACCAGTGCCACTTGGTGTCCTGCTTTTTGAATATTACCTAGAATCGGCATCAACTTATGCAGTTCAGGCATACCGTTGGCGGCTGGGCCATTATGCGTCACCACAATCATGCAATCTTGATTAAGCTCGCCATCATGATACGCTTTTTCAACATCATGCTGAGATCGAAACACTTTAGCAGGCGCTTCAATCACCCGATAATCTTCCGATACCGCAGAGACCTTAATAACAGACGTACCCAAGTTCCCATTGAGTACCTTCGTCCCACCACTTTGACTAAACTGCTCATCAAATCGTGAGATCACGCCGCCATCCGTCGATTCCTCAACGGGTGTCCAAACCAACTCTTCACCTTGTAAACTCGGTAGTGACATTTGGTCTGCAAATGACCCAAACACAGGTTGAACATCTCGGTGCAGTAAGGATTCCGAATCTAGACGTTTCAGTAACGCAGGCACCCCACCCGCGTCATGGAAGGCATTCACATCAGCAGGACCATTGGGATACACCTTCACTAGCAATGGCACGACATCCGACAGATCACTCATATCCTGCCACGTTAGAATAATACCTGCCGCTTTTGCCACCGCGACCATATGAATGGTGTGATTCGTTGAACCGCCAGACGCAAGCAGTGCGATAACACCATTAACGATATTCTTTTCATCCACCACTTTGTATAACGGTCGATAATTTGGTGTTGCCTTCGCCATTGAGGCGATTGATACTGCCGCAGACTTCGTCAGTGCATGTCGCAGCGCGGTATCAGGTTGAACAAACGCAGAGCCTGGTAACATCAATCCCATGGATTCAAAAACAAGCTGATTGGTATTGGCAGTACCATAAAAGGTGCAGGTTCCCGGTGAATGATAGGCGCTGCATTCCATCTTTAATAACGCATCGTCACCCACTTCACCCGAAACATATTTCTGGCGAACATCGACTTTTTCTTCGTTACTTATGCCCGTTTTCATTGGTCCTGCAGGCACAAAAGCCGTGGGTAAGTGACCGTAAGTCAATGCCCCCATCAATTGCCCTGGGGCAATTTTGTCACAGATACTTAACAGTAATGTTGAATCAAATACATTGTGACTCAGCGAAATCGCCGTGGCTTGTGCAATCACATCGCGCGAGAAAAGTGACATGTCCATACCCGGTTGACCTTGGGTCACACCATCACACATTGCAGGCACCACGCCAGCAACTTGTGCGGTATGCCCATATTCAGCCAACGCCACTTTAATTTCTTGCGGGTAACCCAAATATGGCTGATGAGCACTCAACATATCATTGTACGACGACACTAAACCAACGTTAGAGCGGGTAAAATTGAGTATTTGGTCCTTTTCAGACTGACATGACGCCGCCACCGCATGGGCCAAATTTCCGCATGATAGTTGTGTCCGCCCTTTGCCTTGAGACTCCTGATGTTTCATGGCATCTAAATATTGGCCACGTAATACTTTACTGCGCTCAATGATACGAGCCGTTACTTCTCTTACTATTTGATTAGTCACGCGCTACCTCCAAAGCAACAGCCGCACGTTCAACGACCTCTTCCATGGTGCAATCAATATCCACAACCACGGTCTGAGGTTCTGCATCAGGCCGCTCCAAAGCATCAAACTGGCTTCTCACCATGTTCTCTTTCATAAAATGACCAGAACGATTACGCATGCGATCAAGAATAAGGTCATAGCTGCCGTCAAGGAACAAGAAGGTAACGTGTTCATTGCCTTCCCGAATTTGATCGCGGTAGTGTTGTTTCAATGCGGAGCAAACAATAATGCCATGCTCATTTTTACTCTCTAGGCTATAAGCCGCATCACGAATGCGCTCTAACCACGGGGCACGGTCATCATCATTGAGTGGTTCACCCGATGCCATTTTTTGAATGTTTGCTCGTGGGTGTAAATCATCTCCATCAATAAATTTTCGACCAAGCTTTTGCGCTAACATTGCCCCGATTGTGCTTTTTCCTGATGCGCAGACACCCATCACAATTACACTACTACCCGCCATAATCTCTTCTCCTATCCAAGTTTGCGCTGGATCCCAATTTTTGAATTAACTCGTAAATATGGGTTTATCTTATTCGTGTTATCGGTAACATGTTACCCGTAACTTAAATAAATGTGAACTATAACACAATTAATATTCCTAAAGGTGAACACATGGAACAACTAGCCCAAGGTATGGATCCTACCTACCTATTAACCGTGGCGGTGCTTGCAGTAGCGGCATTGTTACTGCTTATCATCAAGCTCAAAATACACGCATTTGCGTCGCTAACATTAGTAAGTTTAGGTACTGCGCTCGCGACGGGTGTCTCTTCTGATCAAGTCGTACCAACCATGATGGGTGGCTTTGGCGGCACGCTTGCTTCTGTTGCTTTACTGGTTGGCTTAGGCGCTATGATTGGTAAAATTTTAGAGGTAACGGGAGGCGCAAAAGTACTCGCCGATACGCTTATTGGTCGATTTGGAGAAGAGAAAGCCCCCTTTGCTTTAGGTGTTGCTTCTTTGCTATTCGGTTTCCCTATCTTCTTCGATGCGGGCTTAGTCGTGATGATGCCAATCATCTTTAGCGTCGCAAAACGCTTTGGTGGTTCACCAATCAAATACGCCCTGCCTTCTGCTGGTGCGTTTGCAGTAATGCATGCCTTTGTCCCTCCACACCCAGGGCCAGTTGCTGCGGCCGATCTTCTTGGCGCTAACATCGGTCTATTGTTGTTTGTTGGTATCTTGGTTGCGATTCCTACTTGGTACTTTGGTGCTTACTTATTTGGCTTATACGCGGGTAAAAAATTCGATATCCCACTGTCTAAAGCCTTCTTTAACTCTGACGCGATCATCGACGAGTCTAAACTGCCAAACTTCGCAACAGTACTCATGATTCTTGTACTCCCTGTATTCCTTATCTTTATGGATACAGGTCTGAACACGCTTGCGGTTGCTGGCGTGATTGACGGTACATCACCACTCGTTGAATTCTTAAGAATGCTGGGTAAAACACCCGTTGCATTATTAATTACATTGCTGGTTTGTTTGGCTGTTTTTGCCAAAGACTACGGCATGAAGAAACTGGAAAACCTATGTGGTGACTCTTTAGCCCCTATCTGTGCTGTTATCCTGGTAACAGGTGCTGGCGGTATGTTTGGTGGTGTATTACGTGCCAGCGGTATCGGCGATGCTTTAGCAGACGTGATGGCTGACACTGGTATGCCTGTTATTGTTGCGGCTTTTGTTATCTCAACCTGTCTTCGTGTTGCGCAAGGCTCTGCAACGGTCGCGTTAACGACAACGGCTGCCCTTGTTGCACCAATGGTCGCAGCAACCACTGGCCTAAGTGAATTAGACCTATGTTTCATCGTGATTGCTATTGCAGGCGGTGCAACCGTACTTTCTCACTTCAATGACTCAGGCTTCTGGTTAGTGTCTCGCCTACTTGAAATGGATGAGAAAACGACACTTAAGACATGGACTGTGATGGAAACATTACTTGGTACGATTGCGTTTGCTATCGTCGCGACACTCAGCTTTATCCTTTAAGGTTTACTATGAAAACGCTAGAACAACAGCTAAAAGAAATTCGAATCGTCCCGGTTATCGCCATCGACAATGCCGATCACGCCGTGCCACTGGCTAGAGTGTTGGTCGAAAATGGCCTGCCTTGCGCGGAAGTGACATTTAGAACGGAAGCTGCGGCGGAATCCATTCGCCTCATGCGTGAGGCGTACCCTGAGCTACTCATTGGTGCCGGAACCGTACTTAACGCTGCGCAAGTAGATATTGCAAAGGACGCAGGTGCTGACTTCATTGTTAGCCCAGGTTTAAATCCAACAACCGTGAAATACTGCCAAAAAGTCGGTATTGCGATTGTTCCGGGCGTCAATAACCCAAGCTTAGTAGAGCAAGCAATGGAACTCGGACTTAAAACCGTTAAGTTCTTCCCTGCAGAGCCCTCAGGTGGCGTATCTATGCTGAAAGCATTATCCGCCGTTTACCCGGTTGAATTCATGCCAACGGGTGGCGTCAGCCCGAGTAATGTTGAGGAGTACCTAGCCGTACCAGCCGTTCTTGCTTGCGGTGGTACTTGGATGGTGCCAACTCACCTGATTAATGAAGGAAAATGGGATGAGCTTGCTGAACTAGTGAAAGCTATTTAGCACACCACTCGTCTTAGTAGGTACAAACAAAAAAGGAGCCTCGGCTCCTTTTTTGTTCACAAATTACATTCATCGCATCGTATTGGTTAGCTGATTAACGCTTTGTATTGTTCCTATCAAATCCTAGCGTGGCTTTAGTGCCGCGTAGAGGGCTCGACCATCTTACTGTACAGTTCCATCCAATAATCCATGATTAAACTTTTAGAATTTGATTTATTAATCGCCATCTCATAAGAAATTTGATTTTCAAGTTCCTTAACTTTCAGGCGCCGCATGCGACCACTGATGACCCACTGCTCTGCATAAAAGTCAGGTAAGAAACCAAGGTAACTGCCGCTTAACACCAGAAATGCAGCGCCTTCTCTATCTGGTGACTCAGCGCACACATTAAACAATGACCAGTCGATATTCGCCGTGGAGCTGGATTGAATCGTGGGATAATGGCTGATATCGTCAATTTTGTAATCCACTGATTTAACAGAAAATAGAGGATGACCTACTCCACAATATAAGTTCTCAATTTCAGAATAGAGCGGGAAATAATCAAAGCAATCGACCTTCTTTCCTACCTGAATAACACCAACATTCAATAAATTATTACGCAGATCAATCTCCACCTTTTTCGATGGCATCATTTGCAAATGAACCGCCACATCTGGAAATCTATCTCGCATCTGAGTAATCATGTCCGTAATAACCATTTTTTTATGGTTAATAAAATTATCGGTAATTCCAAGATAGATCTCACCTGCCGCTTTATTATGTATTCGGTTCACTTCACTGCAAAAATTTGAAATCGACATTTGCAGATCCTGAACGTGTGAATAAAATTGCTCCCCTTCACTCGTCAAAGAGAAACCTCCTCGCCCCCGATTACAAAGATGAAGTCCCGTTCTGGTCTCTAAGTCCGAAATAGCAATACTGACCGCTGAGCGACTAATATTGAGTTCGCCCGCCGCCTGAGTAAAGCCCGACAATTCCACCACTTTGCAGAAAATTCTCATCGTTCTTAAGTCCATATTGGCTAACTGCCTAAAATAATCTCTGCTCATGAGGGGAATATCCATCCATTTTGAATGGGGATAATGTAGCACCAAATGGCCGTATGTTTACATATTGTTAACGTAAGGTTTCGTAATTGGTGATTTATCTCCTATTTCGTCGTGTGTAGATTGCTGTCATAGAAACCAACATCAAACAGGGAGACACACTATGTCATTGACCCAATCTCAATTTGACGCTCATTGGATGCCTTTTTCGAGCAATAGAGAATTCAAAAACAATCCACGTATTTTCACATCAGCATCGGGTCACTACTTTACGGACGACAAAGGAAGGAAAATCTATGACAGCCTTTCTGGCTTATGGACGTGCGGTCTGGGTCATAATGTAATGGAAATCAATGATGCCATCAGCAAGCAATTAAAAACGTTGGATTATGCGCCAGGCTTTCAGTTTGGGCATGCAAAGTCTTTTGAGCTAGCAGAAAGAATACTTGAAATCATGCCTAATGGGCTCGATAAAGTTTTCTTTACCACGGGCGGCTCTGACGCGGTTGAAAGTGCGTTAAAAATTGCCAGAGGGTATTGGCGCAAGAAAGGCCAAGCATCAAAAACGCGCTTTGTGGGCCGAATGAAAGGCTACCATGGTGTCAACTATGGCGGCATTAGTGTTGGCGGCATTGTCGGCAACCGTTCACTCTTCGGGCAGGGTCTTGAAACCGACCATCTGAGCCACACTATGCAGACCGCTGGTACCTTTAATAAAGGGCAACCAGAGAATGGTGCAAGTCTCGCGAATGAGCTGCTTGATATTATCGCACTGCATGATAGCTCTACGATTGCAGCAGTCATTGTTGAACCCGTTGCAGGCTCAGCTGGCGTCATCCCTCCCCCTGCAGGGTATCTGGAAAGACTGAAAGAGATATGCGTTGAACACGATATCTTGCTCATTTTTGACGAGGTGATTTGCGCCTTTGGACGCATGGGCGCTTATAGCGCTGCCGAAGCATTTGGCGTTACCCCGGACCTAATGACAACTGCGAAACAAATTACCAACGGTGTTTTTCCATTAGGGGCGGTACTCGCACGCCAAGAAATCTATGACTGCTATATGAGTAACAGCGGAGCTGAATCTGCCATTGAGCTCCCGCATGGCTACACATATTCAGCGCACCCGATCGGCTGTGCGGCTGCTTTAGCGACACTCGATTACATTCAATCTAACAATGTGATCAGTCAGGTTGAGGCGCTAAGTTCTGAATTTGAATCCAAAGTACATTCATTAGCCAACCTCAACTCAATATTGGACATTCGAAATTATGGCCTAGCCGCTGGTCTCACTATCGACTCCTCTGGTCGAATGCCAACCGATAGACCCTATGAAATCGCAATGAAGATGTGGGAGAAAGGCTTCTATACCCGCTTTGGCGGCGACACTATACAGCTCGGCATTCCTTTCATGTCATCGTCTGATGAAATTGATTCTTTGGTTAATGCGCTTGGTGAAAGTATCGAGCAAGTCAATTAAATAGCGCTTTGGCGCAGGTCACTAAATAACATTACACATCACTAAATAACATAAAAAGGGAAAAAACATGGCGAATATAGGACACTTTATTGGTGGTGCATTAGTCTCTGATTCACTAAGAGAAATACCGGTATACAACCCCTCAACTGGTGGCGTTGATAATACGGTTGCCACCGCCTCGTTAGAAACAGTAAAACATGCCATTGAAAAAGCCACCAATGCCTTTCCAGCATGGCGCGATACTCCCCCGGCTAAACGCGTTAAGGTCATGCAGAACTTCAAACTGTTGCTGGATGAAAATAAAGACACCATTTGCGAGCTTATTGGTCAAGAACACGGAAAAATTGGCCATGATGCGCTCGGTGAGCTCACTCGCGGTATCGAAAATGTTGAATACACGCTGGGTATCGCTGAAAAGCTCAAAGGAGAACATTCTAACAATGTGGGACCTGATATTGACTCGTGGAGTGAATTTGCACCTGTCGGTGTCGTCGCAGGTATTACCCCATTCAACTTTCCTGCCATGGTGCCGTTGTGGATGTATCCCATCGCCATTGCATGTGGCAACTGTTTTATCTTAAAACCCTCGGAGAAAGCCCCTTCGGCACCACTATTCATCGCTAAGTTGTTGAAAGAGGCTGGCTTACCTGATGGCGTCATGAATGTCGTCAATGGTGACCATGAGGTGGTCAATGCCCTTCTCACCGATGATCGCATCAAAGCCGTTAGTTTTGTGGGTTCCACGAATGTTGCTGAGTACATCTATAAGACTGCTGCCGATAATGGCAAGCGCTGTCAGGCATTAGGCGGCGCAAAGAATCACGCCATCGTCATGCCCGACGCTGATTTGGATAATGCAGTAGAACAACTCATTGGTGCCGCCTTTGGTTCCTCTGGCGAGCGCTGTATGGCACTGTCTGTCGCCGTAGCCATTGGCGATGACGTTGCTGACAGGCTCATTGATAAACTCTCAACGGCAATGGAAGGACTTAAAGTAGGTCCTTACCATGACAATAGCGCCAACTTTGGTGCAGTGATCAGTGCAGAGCACCGTGATGCTGTGGTCGCACATATCAACAGCGCTGAAGAACAAGGTGCGAAGATATTAATCGATGGTCGTCATACAAAAGTAGACGGTTACGAAAATGGTTATTTTGTTGGCGGCACACTCATCGACAATGTGACAACTGAGATGTCTAGCTACCAAGCCGAAATCTTTGGTCCTGTACTTCAAATCGTACGTGTCAGTTCAATGGAAGACGCAATGCGTTTAGTCAACGAACATGAATATGGAAATGGCACTTGTATTTTTACAAGAGACGGTGAGGCCGCACGCTACTTTAGTAAGAATATTGAAGTAGGCATGGTTGGGATCAATATCCCGTTGCCGGTCCCTGTTTCCTACCATAGCTTTGGTGGCTGGAAGCGTTCCGTGTTTGGAGACCTTGGAGCTTACGGCCCTGACGCTGTCCGCTTCTATACCAAGAGAAAAACCATCACTCAACGTTGGCCTTCAAACGGTGTCCGTGAAGGCATCAAATTCTCATTCCCAAGTTAAGCGTTCCTGTACCACTAACCCTAATACCAATTGGGGTTAGTCCTTTTACCACAGCAAAGCATAATACCATTTATGTTAAGGATAACGTCTATGCAGTTTCAATTACACACGACCAAAAAAGCCTTATCTCAATTATTAGTGGGGACCGTTATTGCGACATTAGCGACCGCAACATTAGCGACATCCTCCGTATACGCGAAAGACTTTATACTGTCTCAATCCTATCCGACCGATCATATATTCCATATGACGGCTCAAAATTTCATGTCTAACCTTGACTCGACAGGCTCTCAGTTCAAGCCTTCTTATCATTCCGGCGGTGACCTAGGAGGTTGGGAAGCTCAATTCGAACAAACCATAGACGGCGTGATTCCAATGACCATTAGCTATGGCGCTTCTGAGTTCGATAGCCGCCTCGATTTAACATGGTTAGGCTACGTCGTTGATGACTGGGAAAGCGCCAAAGTGGCCTATGGTCCAAATGGCGACATGTTAGATATCTATAATGAAATTTTTAATGACATCGGTCTACATGCGTTAGGGATCGTCCCGACTGGTTTTGGTTCTATTGCCGTACGTAAGGGTGTGGGAAAGGTACCTGTAAACTTCCCCGAAGATGGTAAGGGCATTAAGATGAGAACGGCGACCGTTCAAATTGGGGTTGACCGATTCAATGATCTTGGCTTTGCTGCTGTACCTATCCCATATGGCGAGCTATACACCTCTTTACAACTCGGTGTTATCGATGCTCGTGCAACCGCCCCGGCAGTTGAAATCTGGCAAATGCGAGATGTTCTTGAAACCTATATCCTAACCAAAGATTACTTTGAGCAAGCGTTTTTCCTCGTCAATAAAGACTGGTGGGAAGACCTACCTTCAGATGAACAAGCGAAATTCCAACAAGCCGCGGATAAAACAATGGCTTGGGTATGGAATGAAGCACAAGCCATTGATGAAGGGTACCTACAAAAAGTAAAAGATTCCGGCATCAAAGTCGTTGAACTGACAGATGACCAAATGAACAAATCAAAAAGCATTATTTACAAAAATGAGTGGCCAAAAATGGAGAAACTGGTTGGTGTCGACATTATGAAGAAAGTGACGGCCATCACCCAGCAATAGCCAAGTATTAGTCAGTATTAATAAGATCCCCGAATTGTCTTATTTGTTCCACTGAACTAACTATGATCAAGTCTTGTATGGTTAAGGGTCTTTGGGTGTTCTCTTAACCGTACCGGACTTTTATTCATATCTGCTGGCAAGCATAAAGTAAATAAATAGAAGTAATTAAAGAGAGGGTGTATGAGTGAGCAGAGTTATCAACGAGTGGGTAAAATTCTCGAATCCATAATTCGAATGCAAATTATCGTAGCTTCCGTTGGTTTATCTATATTAATGTTTACGCAAGTAGTTACCCGTTACTTTTTTGATTCCCCATTCCCAGGTATCGAAGAGGTCGCTATTTTATTAGGCGTATGGATTTATTTCCCTGCTATGGGGTATGCCACAAAAACAAACGAACATATATATGGTGGTATCGTTGAACTGTTAGTAAAAGACGAGTACATACTGTCTGTCATTAAATTTATCATTTATCTTATCAGCATTTTTTCCGCTGCGATATTTTGCTATTTCGCGGTCAACTATGCCTATGGCGTTTTTGATAAAGGTCGCGTAAGTATTAGCCTACGCTGGCCTAGATATTTATGGAGCACTTCTATGGCATTTGGATTTGTCGTGATGCTCGCTTATTTTTTCCTAGGTGCCATTCGTCAGTGGAATACTGTATTGACGATGAAAGCACTCAGGAAACGAGTGGATACGAGCGCTATTAATCCAGAAAATAAAGGGACCTCTATATGATCATTTTCCTCGTTTCGCTTCTCATCATCGTCGTACTGTTATTAATAGGCACTCCCGTTGCCTTCTCATTTGGTGTTGGTGCATTACTGTTTAGTTGGTTTACCGGAAGTGACCTTTCATTTCTATTGCCTCATGGTTACAACACAACAGCAAGCTTTGCACTTCTTGCTTTGCCCTTATTCATCTTAGCGGGTTCCATTATGGCTGAGGGCGGTATTTCTGAACGAATACTAGACTTTGTCTCAGCGATTGTAGGTCGAGTAAAAGGTGGGCTTGGTGCGGTAACCGTTTTAACCTGCGCCCTATTCGGTGCGATCTCCGGAAGCTCTTCTGCGGCTATTGCTGCTATCGGCCAAATCATGATCCCGCGAATGATTCGGGAAGGCTACCCAGAGGGATACGCCACTGCCTTAGTCGCTTCTTCTTCTGTATTGGCGCTATTAATACCTCCGAGTATTCCGATGATTATTTTCTCAATTACTGGAGGTCTGTCTGTCGGTGCCGCATTTTTGTCAACCATCATTCCCGGTATCTTCCTGACAATATGGTATTGCATTCTCAACTTTATAATACTACGCAAAAACGACCATATTATTGTCCAACCTAAAACAACACTTTCCACTTCGATTAAAGAAGTCATGCGTTCTGGGTATAACGCTTCTTTTGCTTTGTTAATGCCTATTCTCATTTTAGGCGTGATTTATAGTGGTATGGCGACCCCCACAGAGGCTGCGGCGATTTCGGTGGTTTATGCAGCGGTAGTGAGCGTATTCATTTACCGAGGAATGTCGTTCAAACAATTAGGGGACGTGGCACTTAGGGCGTCGATCGTGACAGGTTCCATCATCGCGGTGCTGTTCTTTTTATTCGTCATGAGCCGAGCCATGATAATGCAAAAAATTCCTTCCGAGCTGGCCGAAGCGATGCTGGGACTCAGCGACAATAAATATGTCATCTTATTTCTGATCAACATTCTACTTCTATTGATCGGTATGATCGTCGATGATATTTCAGGAAGTATATTAGCCGCGGTCATCTTTTTACCTGTCACTCAGGCGCTGGGGATACACCCCATCCATTTCGCCGCCATCGTAGGGGTCAACTTAGGGTTAGGTAATGTTTCCCCACCCTGTGCGCCAATGCTCTATATGGCAGGAGGAATAAGTAAGCTTCGATTAGATCAGTACTTTAAACCAACGATCATATTATTGGCATTTGGTCACCTTCCTGTTGTCTTCATTGTGACTTTTTTCCCACAAATATCTCTCTATTTACCTAAGTTACTGATGGGTATTTCTTAACCAAAAGGCTCTATGTGCACATCGTGTGTATAGAGCCCATCCCCTATCCATTCTGTCACCCCATTGCCTACAGAAAGAAAATCCTTTAGTGTTAATGAATTGTTTCTTTTTCATCGATTTAGGTATTCTCCATGTCACTGGACGTACTACAATTATTATTACTCTTTGTGGCTGGTATCTTCGGTGGCATTCTTAATTCGATTGCCGGCGGCGGCAGCTTTATCACATTCCCCACACTGATTTTTGTTGGCGTACCGCCCATCATTGCCAACGCTACCAACACATTTGCAGCTTGTGCGGGTTACATCAGCGGCACGTTGGCCTTTCGACGTGAAATTGTCAAAAGCAAAGCCAATTTGGTGAATATTGTGTTACTCAGCATATTGGGGGGATTCAGCGGTAGTCTGCTGTTGATCTACACGACTGAGCAACAGTTTTTGTATGCCGTTCCGTGGCTTCTTCTTATCGCCACTTTGCTGTTTATCTTTGGCGGGAAAGCCAATCGCGCTCTGCAAACACTCTCAACCAATAATACTCATCATGGTGGCTTCATTGCACTTTTTTTGGGCTTATTCTTGTTTTCAGTCGGTGTATTTGGCGGTTTTTTTAATGCCGGACTGGGAGTGATTGGGTTAAGTTATCTCGCCATCGCTGGTTACCGCGATATCAACCTAATGAATGGCCTAAAGCTGCTGATTTCTACCTGCGCCTCCGCAATGGCCATCGTCATTTTTATCTTCTCTGATTTGATTGACTGGTATTCTGGTATTGCTGTGATGTTAGGCACCTTAACAGGTGGATATTTTGCTGCACACTTCTCACAACAAGTTCCACAAATAATTGTACGACGCTTTGTTACCTTTAGTTCGATATCGATCACCTTGTATTTCTTTTACAGCACTTACTTGTAGCGAATATTGAATAACTGGTTTTGAATATAAACGAAAAAAGCCCAGCTAATGCCAGGGCTTGATTAAGAGCTCAGTAAAAGATTATTCAGCCGAAGGCTTTCACTACTTGAAGCTAAATTGCGCGCCAATTCCAGCCGATGTATCCGCTTTAGTATGACGGCCTGCTGTTTCGTGGTTGACAGTGAATGAGCCAGCCCATTGTTCATTGAAGCGATACGCACCACCAATAGCGACCGCCTGCTTGCTACCCGCCGCGCCTAGACCTGCACCTACCGCAAACTCACCGACATCATACGCCACTGGCTTCGCGTTAGTAATAGCGTGCATGGAGGCTTTCACACCATCGTAACGCTCTCGCATTTCTTGACCCTGCTTTTGCATCGCTTCACCAAGGTTGTCAATCGCCGCTTTGTTGTCTGCGATTGCGGTCGCGTTGTCTGAGATTGAACGCTCTGCTTGACCAAATTTTTTGTCTACCGAATTCGCCAATTCTTTGCCCGCTGATTCCGCTTGCTTGTTCCATTCGCGTTGACGCTCTACTTCTTTAATTACTTCAGAGCGCTCTACTGGTGGAGCTTTTACGCCAGTATCAGGCATGTTCACATGGTCGGGACGTTTCACACCAGTATCAGGCGTGATCGCACCTTCAATAACATTGCCTTTGCTATCTAATACTGCGTAGTTGTCGCCCGTATCGTCTGAAATTAGCGTTCCTTGTTCATTGGAAATAGCCGTATGCTTCTCACCATTTTTATCACTATCACGAATTACAAGGTTTTTGCCATCTCCGTCTACCGTCGTATAACCCGACTTATAACCTTCTCTCACTTCATGAACTTGGAACTCACCGTTTTCATTTACGTACTCTCTAATTTCATTCCCATGACGATCCGCGGTAATACGCACGGCCTCGCCTGATTCATTGTCAGTAATAGTGCATGATGCAGCTGAATTTTCAGCCTCGCAACCTGCATCAATATTATTGGCCATTACAGCACCAGACGAAAGTGCCGTTAGTAATGCCAGAGCGATAGTTTGTTTTTTCATTTTAGCCTCGAAAATGATTTTGATTTCTTAGCCATCCGTGGAAATACAAATTTCCGAATCCTTCTCGAAAATTAATAGTTATTGGCTGTCAGGTTGTGCCCTTTCAGCAGGACGGACTATACGAGGGATCGGAATTTTCACTAAATTAGGTGGTTGGAAGAGGCTCGAATAGATAAGCAGTGCAGGGGCTTGCTTTGATTTTAAATTTATGAACCTACCCATATATCATTTGTTAACCCCTCCTATTTATAATTCTTCAGCCACTTTTTCACTACCAGAACCCGGTATTTCATGCCGAGAAATATGCGAGCCAGCACTACAATAAATATACCGACAATCGATAAGTAACTCACGATAGGATTCCTCCCCATAGTAATACCGCCCAGCTACTCGCTAATACTGATCCAAATAAACTGAAAAGAAATTTCACACTCTCCTCCTCTCTATGATAAATACCCTAGCACCCGTCATTACTCGCACTAATAAATTTCGGGTGCTCCTGTACACTATCTATTATTTAATTTTTTACTGGATCGTAAATACACGCTTTGACTATCTCAATGGAACTATTCTTGAGAATAGTCAGAGACTCACATCAGGGAAAGTACTAAAATTTAGCGCCGAAACTTATCGTGAATGTGGGACTATTTTGTACAAATTTATACTTACCATTTAGGGGTTCATAGTTAATGCGCACGTCACCATAGGCCGCCCGATGTGTTGGCATGATTCGAACGCCTGCAGCCACGATAAGTCCGCTGGCCTCTAGGCTATGACTGACCCGATGAATTGGCGTATGATTAGTCGTATCACTAAATGACTTGGTTAATTTCCCACTCTGGTGCATAAAACCGAACGCTGTATAAGGTTTTACTCCCCAACCATCTTGTATATCGAAGGTGTAACCCGCCTCTAACTCTGCTCCAGTGCGGTAACCTGACGCGCTAATTCTTGCGTAGTGGTAGTGTTGAGGATCTTGAGAACGTTCTTCTTCCCACCGCTTGATCATGGTGGTGTGCAAATTCACTGACAAGTATCCATTAAGATCGTAGCCGATCTCTAAGCGTGTTTGTGGACCAAGGCTACCAACCCCTTCCGATCCCGAAGCTCCTAACGTCGATCCCACCCCCAAACGGAAACCAGAATAATCGTGTGCCACAACGCTGCCGGAGATAACGGCACCCAATAGGACTTTTTTCATTTATTACCTCTAGCAAAAACCCCCTATCGGGGGCTAACTTTAGAATTGATGACCGTATGATAGAAATAGCCGAGTACCTTGAGTCGAGGTTTTTGAATTGAGTTCATTAAACACGCGCATCGACACGCCAGATTGAGCAGATACAGGGACTGCAATTTCTACACCGTAACCTGTTAGGGTACCGCGATGGGGGTTAGCGCCGTACTTATTAGGCTTTCCATCCTTTGAACGGTATGAGTGGCCTCGATCGGTGGTATCGTTACTCATGTGATAACCCAATAAGCCCAAAGAATAGCCTCCCTCAAATTTACGCACGACAGATCCGTCTAAGGTGAGAATATTACCCGGTCGCACATCGTTATTTTGCGCAGTATGCTTGCCACGCAATTCATAAGCCACGGCCCCATTTAATTGCCAATAACCACTAACATCATAGGTAGCCGCGGTCATTAACTGATGGGTTTCGTAGGGCTTATCTAATACCCCATTATTCGCCGAACGATAAAACCAACGGGCCGTAACGTTTAACTTCTCACCTTCCCAATACAATTGAGCGGGCATCAATACTGGCTCACCAACCTTTATTCCAGAACTCACATTGCCCGCATTCGGTATTCTTGAGTGCACTTCACCAATTGGCACAATAGCACCGATACTATATTTCGCTCCTAATACCTCCCACGTCGTATTGTAATTTAGGCCATTGAACATCGTGTATACATCGACTCCCCCGCCGGCTTGACCATTTTCATCGGTGGTATTCGAACGATAATTGTTATAAATAATGGAACCAAAAAAACCATCACCTGTACGCTTCGCAGCGTTAGCACCCGCATTCAATCCTGGCTGAAAACTGGTTGTTTCGCGATCTAGATGGTTTGCACTCACAGCGAATGCAGCCGATAGGCTAACGGCTATAATTAATAGTTTTCTCATTTAATTATCTCAGATTTAAAAAAGCCCCCAAAAAATAAGGAGGCTTTGCATAAACTCTCTAGTGGACATAAAGAGTTTTATTTATAAGCTATCTTTCCCGACTACTTCGCTGTGACTTCTTTGGTGTGGATACGATCCCAAACGTAGCCTTTCCACTCTGTATTACCAATACCTTCGTGCTGTGGAGCAACACCAGTGTCATAGACCGATACATAGACAGGATTTGGTTCACACTCAGGGAATGCGGTTGCTTGATCCGCGTAGGGACAGTTTGAAACCACGACATACATGTCCATTTCAGCGTAATACTCACAACCTACACCATCTTCAACAGCAGGGGCTGGGGCCAGCACACAGCGGGCAATATTGCCATCTTGGAGTTCAAATTTATTTGGCTGAAACATATTGATGTCATTGCGGTCTGAATGAAATTGCACCACACGGCATTTCTCTTCTTCATTTTCAATTGCCGCAATAGCGGGAACACGCAGGAAGCCGTGCATAAAGTTTTCATGACAAGAATTGACATTGCCGCTATCCCCATAGAGCATCGTTAACCAGTCAGCATTGCAGTGTGCAGCGAAGAAAATGTGATTAAATCCTTCGTCTAATGTTTCATACGGGAATTCATCTTCTACTAGCGTCGCCATTTTTGAACAGTTTCCAGATTGCGTCCATACTCCAGAAAACTGACGTTGATTTAGGCCTTCGAATGCCGATGTATTTAAATGGTCAGCCCACATAGATAGATCAGGAGTCACCATTTGCACATCAATAATTTGAGTACGGCCGTTGTGTAAACTAGGACGCTGCTCAAAGCGGATGACTTGACCAGCTTTCACAAAGAACGCGTTGCCAGTGTGCGCATCAAGAAGATCATCATACACATGAGTACGAGTACCTTCCGACTTTGCCGCCCTAACCTTTGCGTAAAATTCCATATCAGGAGCCGCTTTAGCTTCATAGGTTTTCACAGGATCGATATCCGTGTTGTATTCTGTGTTAATTTGATCTTGCTTTGAATGTAAGTCGCACATATTAATTACCTTTTTAGGTTTGTGGTCATCCTATTACCGAGTTTATTTAGTGGTATCCAACCCACCATTAATTTCGTTTGGTTCTTAGCCATTTATGGCAAAGTCAGTTGGTATGTCAGTTGGTATGTCAGTATTGAAACAAATAATATTTAGTTATTTCCTGTTGGTTTCTTTTTAAATATTTTAACTATTTTTGATTTAACTAGACCTGCAGCAGCTTTGCCCATCACTAAGATCGTAGTCCAAATAAAAACCTCACTAACAACAAATACCGCAAAAACTAAACTCGCTATTTCACCCGCAGTCATATCTAACATGCTACCAATAGTCCCCCCGATAGCAGGTGAGCCAACCATTGTGATATTTGATAGCACAAATAATATTAGCGCTGCCTTTTTAACTGGTGTATTTACTAAGTCTTTAATTGTTGGTTCTGGCTTTTCGATAGCCGACATTCCTATTGTATTAGTCATGGTTTATTACCTCAAAATTTAAAGCCGATAGTGGCCGTGTAGTGTTCGCTGTTCATAGCGTGAACAACTCGTCCATTCCCGTAGCGCCCGTCTATATATACTCCGTATGGAGTGTTAACGCGTACGCCTACAAAAGTAGTCACGCTGTTATCCCTACCGTTCATTAGTTTATTATTAAGAGTGACCTTCCCCTTAATATCAGTAATCCCTATCCCTAAATACGGTTTAATATCGAATTTGAAAGCAGGTGTTGCATAACCTCCTTAAAACTCAAAGTCGGCTCTTTTCATATTAGCTTGGTACTTTTCGACCCCATTTGTCGCGGACCCGAGTATGTTTTGGTCGCTTAAATTTAAAGTTAAAAATATAATTAATTGTTTCACTTTAATAACCATAGCCAACTTTATAATACCGTCTCACTAGCTGAGCTTTTCTTCTGGTAGAATCATGGTGCCGTTAATGCAGGACTAATATATCTTTCTGGCAAAGTTTTCACAAAATAGGTTTGTCACGAGAGAGCGGATAGATGGGATTGCTATCTACCGCTTGTTACCCTAGATCCATCAAATTCATTACAGCCAGTCCCATCATTTATATGTATATTCCTTTGCTAATCTCAATTCCTTCATTATTTTCATATGCTTATGATTTTCTCCTACTGCAACACATTGAATCCCCATCGGATCGATCAATCGGCGCTCTAACTCTTGTTTAATTTGACGATCAGACATGTTGAATTGCAGCGGAGAGTTGGCATTTCGAATCACCTCATGCTGGCTAAGAGCGACACATAATTGATAGCTGTTTATTTTGCTGGCGGGATTGTGGATAGCACACCCCGTCAGAAGTACTACCACGATACTAAATAGTCTAATTTTCACGATGACCTCAATCTATAGAGGCAGAAAAGATATACAGAAGGAGAGTAGATGTAGCTCGCGCTACCCCAATCACTATGGCGATATTAGCCATGAAAGCATCGATTCGGCCTCACTTAATTAAGTAAGGTACTCAATAGCTTCCATAGCTAAATTTTTTAGTGCGCGGGTGGTAATTCATAATCACCCAAAATATCCCCCACTTTCAAGCGCAACTCTAGAGCGGCAAGTAATGTTTTTCGAGCCTGTTCTACATTTTCCTGCTCGCTAGTGACATGCTGTAGCACCGCTATTGTGCGGGCGATAAGGTGCTGGTCACTCATTAACTCCATGTACGCCAAGTCGGCGGTTTCATTCACCTTGTCAAGCAAGCTGCAAAGTTCTTTTAATTTCGGGTAATCATTTTGAACAGACATATTATTAGCCTCTGATGATATTGGTTTACTTTATTATCGTAGGGTCTGGATCTAGGGAATAATTAGCTACTATTGAATTAGCGAATGATACAACTCGAAACCAGAGCCGTTGCTGAATTATGATGCTGGATTTCCATTAGCTAGACGAGAACTCAGAGATGCATTAACCCCCAACTAATAACACTGATATGCGATTGCCATCACCTCAAATCGACCGGAAAAAAAACGATTTTCTGTACGGTCATTAATAGCGGTTACATTGGCCGACGGGAACTCCAAAGCCACTGCATCGCGTATCGCAAACCTAGCTTTATCACGTAGTTCCCCATCAGAATCTTGCCAAGATGACCGTGCATCAACTGATACGTGACCTAGCACTTTACAATTGGCCAGCATCGTTGCGTTGTGCTCAACGACCATAATATTTTGCCCATACTTAGGCGCGCCAGCGCATCCCACTAGAACCAAAGCGGCTAGGGCGGACAAGAATAACTTTTTCATGATAATTACCTGTATTGTAGATGTTTAAAGACGATGTCTTTTATCGGTCTCCCTCAATAGAAGAACTGTACTGCTTTGTTCAACGTTCGGCTTAATTAAACTGAGGTTTATCGCGACTTCAATGGTGTTTAAGTGCTTCTATCTGGTAATGATACGTACTTCAACTTTGGCTGATTATGCATGCATAGCATCCAAGGAACTAATTAGATCCGTATCGGTATTTTCAATAGGTGACTAGAAATTCGTACTCAGCAAAGTAAAAGTGCCCCCCGTTATTCTTCACCGTCGAATACCTGACGCTTTGTTGCATTTCATTTAACTCCTATAACACTCAGGCTCTTTAAAACCCCTAAACATAAGCAGCTACTATCTATCAAGATATTTCACCTCTTTATTACATTTCTCAGCACACTCTCTGACACTGGCGTAACATCACCTTGACTGGATATGTTACTCCTATCCCCTAACCTACTAACTATCAACCGCCAATTCATTGAGGTCTGCATGTCTGTCCGAAGTCTCCTGCTTGTAACCATCGTATCAAGTGCCGCTATCGCTAAACCCGATCCCTTTCCCACCCTACCCAATGCACAGGGTGAGAGGTTCATGGTCAGTGCCACCAACCCTTATGTCACCAGTACGGGCTACTCTATTTTAAAACAAGGGGGCAATGCGATTGATGCTATGGTTGCCATGCAGCTCGTCATGGGGGTTGTAGAACCGGATATGACAGGAATTGGTGGCGGTACGTTTGCACTCTATTACGACAATAAGAGCAAGAGTTTCACCGCATACGATGGTCGTGACGCTGCACCAGCAAGCGCTACAGCGGATATGTTCCTAGATAGTAATGGCAAAGCTATTAGCCGAAATGACATTCTTGGGCCTCGCTCAGTTGCGATACCCGGCACCTTAAAACTCTTATACACCACACACCAGCAACACGGTAAGTTGGAATGGAAACAATTGGTTCAACCTGCTATCCACTATGCCGAAAATGGTTATGCGATGAACAGCTACACATACGATATTGTAGTGCGAGAGCAAACACGCCTCATTCACGACCCTGAGATCAGATCGTTATATTGGAACGTAAAAGAGATTCGGCCAACCGGAACAAACATGACCAACCCGAAAATGGCAGTGGTCTTAAAAGAGATAGCTCAACAAGGAGACCAATACATGTACGGCGGTCCCCTAGGTCGCCATATTGTTGAGACCGTCAATGCTCGCCTTGACGACCATGAGGCCAAGCTAACACTAGAAGATTTCACCAACTACAAAGTCAAACAGCGAGATATTGTTAAGTCGCAATACCGAGGGCACGACATCATATCATTCGGTTACCCGGCTTCTGGGGGGGTATTAGTGTCACAATCTCTAGAAATGCTAGAAAAATCAGATATCGCCAATATGGCTTATACGGATGCGGAACCTTGGCGCCTAATGGTCGAGGCAATGAGACTAGCAAAAGAAGATCGCATTGCTTACGCTGGTGATCCAAGCTACGTCGATACACCAGTGAAAGAACTCTTAGCAGAGGACTATATTGACGATCGCTACGAGCTTATTCCAGAACAAGGTAATGCAGGTAACGCTAAATCTATAAAGCCGGGGTTAGATGAAGCAACAACCCCCGCTAGTCATGAAGGATTTGAAAGCCAAGATACGGGGCATATTTCCATTGTCGATAACGAAGGAAATGCAATTGCAATGACCAGCACTGTAGGGACAGGGATGGGCTCTGGTGTCATGGTCGATGGCGTATTACTTAATGCACAAATGGCCAACTTTTCATCAATCCCAACGCTCAATGGCAAACCTGTTCAGAATGCAATCGAGGCAGGAAAACGACCTCGTTCTGCCATCACGCCACTCATGGTGATGGACCCAGAAGGTCAGCTAAGACTCGTCGTAGGAAGCCCTGGTAGTTCGCAAATTCCAGGTTATGTGCTTAAGACGATTGTCGGCGTTGTTGATTGGGGTCTTTCCGCTCAGGCCGCTATCGATCTGCCCAATATCCAATATGGGACTAAAATTGATAGAACCAAACCATACAACCCAACGGGGCTTTTGGTCGAAAAAAGGACGTTTGCGGAATCGCTCGTGCCCGAATTTAACGATATGGGCTATAAAGTGCATGTTATTCCTGTGATTAGTGGTCTCAATGCCATAGAAATAAAAGATAAGAAAATCTATGGTGCAACCGATAGACGCCGAGCTTCCACTTCAATGGGTGAGTAGGTACTGGAAACCGCTCTTTCCACGCTCTTAAACGATAAAAGCCGAAACAAAATGCTTCGGCTTTTTCGTCTAAATCAATCGTGGTGAATCAATTAAACGATACGTAGACCGCCTTGAGCGATAGCAAAACGACGGGCACGTGTGTAAGACATCGCGTTGGTGATGCCTTCGCCAGTTGGACCAGCAATCGTGAACGTTGACGTACCTTCCGCATTGTAACCAACACCAGATAATGTTGGGCCGTTGTGAGCGAAGATAGTCGTGTTGATTGCGCGGCCAAATTTAGTCACGTTCTCAATGTTACCAGAGTAGATGCAAGAAGAGTGCTTGTTGCCACGCTCTGCCGCTACTGCGCGCTCGATAGCTTCGTCGATGTTGGCACAACGAACCACTGGAAGTACTGGCATCATTTGCTCAACGTGCACGAGTGGGTGATCGTTCTCTACTACCATAACCGCAAGGCGAGTTTCAGACTCTATACCGATAGATTTCAAGATATCACTAGCATCTTGGCCAACGTGCTCTTTAACTGGGTGCCATACGCGTGCAATTTCTTGAGCAGTACAAGGCTTAGCGCCATCGATTTCGTCCATCGTTAGAATTTCTGAAGTTAACTTCTCGGCTTCTTCTGCAGAAAGTACATAAGCGCCTGTTGCTTCTAGTTTAGCTAGGAACTCATCAGCCACTGAATCTTCAACGAAAACTTCTTTCTCACCAATACATAGTAGGTTGTTGTCAAATGAAGCGCCGCCGTATACGCCAGCCGCCGCTAGATCTAAGTTAGCAGAAGCATCGACGATGACTGGTGGGTTACCCGCGCCAGCGCCAATACCTTTCTTACCTGATTGTAGGATAGCTTTCACTAGACCAGGGCCACCAGTACCAACAAGCATGTTGATGAGTGGCGATTTAGCGATTTCGTTGAGGGTTTCTAACGTTGGTTCTTTAACCATAGTAATTAGGTTAGCTGGACCGCCGGCTTCAATAATTGCTTTGTTTAGCATGTCTACCATCACAGCTGATACAACTTTTGATGATGGGTGAACGTTAAACGTTACTGCGTTACCAGACGCTAGCATAGAAATAGCGTTGTTAACGATAGTTTCCGTTGGGTTAGTAACAGGAGTCACTGCGCCGATAACACCGTATGGTGCACGCTCTTCTAAAGAAATACCGTTGTCCCCAGACCACACTTTCGTTTCTAAAACTTCAGTACCTGGCGTTTTTACTGCAGCCAATTGATGTTTAGCCACTTTCTCTTCCACACGGCCTAGCTTTGTTTCTTCACGAACCATTTTTGCAAAGTCTTCTGCACGCGCCAGTACTGCCCCACGAATAGCAGTCAGGATAACTTCACGACTTTCTTTTGTAGATGTTGCATAAAATTCTACTTGAGCTTTGTGTGTTGCTTCAATCGCAGCGTCCACTGTCGCGAATACACCTTGGGCGTTATTCAAATCAAAAGACATAGTCATTACCTCATAAAGATTCAGTGGCTAGGCACTGTAGTTAGAATTGTTTAGCCAATAATTTAGCTTTAGCGCTTTCTCGACAGTAATTAATGTGTTGAGCATGCCGAGGAAGTGATTGCAATTTAATCGAATAAACAACGTGGGTAATGTCACTCAGTGTCAATAATATTGAATGGATTGTTATCGTTTTGTGATCTAGGTCTTCTTGAAAACTTGACAAGCATAATAAGGGAAAATGCAAGAGGTGAGGTATAGATAATACTTATTAAATCATTAAGTTGCAAAGGTTATTCGTATCTAAACCTAACAATAATTCGTGTTCCGTACTTTAGAGTAATCGTTCGATATTGCAACCCATAAATTTAATTAATGGGTAAAATAACTTAAATGCAACAAAAAAACCTTATGCGTAAAATTTATTGACGGTGGGTGACGTGATGGCTTTACAAACAATCGATACCATTATCGTCAATTAGACTAACTAGAAATTTGATTTCCAATTCGACAGAGGCAACATATGAAGCATCAAGATCGTTTAGCAGAATCGGTAAAACACTTAAGCATTGTCCTAGAAGAGCAACGTCAACTTCTAAAAGAACACAAAGCAACTATGAATTACGCTGAGCGTCTTGATAATATTCTCACTCCTACTGACGAACTCACGACTCAAGGCGACGACCTATACATCGGCGGTTGTAAAGCAACTGATCTTATCGAGCAATACGGTAGCCCGCTTTTCGTACTAAGCGAAGACACGCTACGTAACAACCTACGTCGCGTTAAAAATGCATTCGGTAACAACTGGCCTAAACCGGTAAACGTTATGTTTGCTATCAAATCAAACACTAACTTCGCAGTTCGTGCCATTTGTAACGAAGAAGGCGTGGGTGGTGACTGTTTCGGTCCGGGTGAAGTTGAGGCAACTCACTACGCTGGCGCCGATCCAAAAACGATTGCACTTAACGGTACGGTTAAGCCTGAGCTTGCTATCCGTAAAGCRATTGAATACGGCTACGCGGTTCACCTAGATTCTTATGAAGAGATTGAAATYGTTGAGCGYATTGCTCGCGAAGTGAAGCCAGCTGAAAAAGTTCGCATCGCGGTTCGCCTAAAAGTTATCCCTGACGATTTCTTCAACGACTTCGAACCAGATGCWTACCCGTTCCCTAACTTCATCGGCGCGATGAAGTGGATCAAATTCGGYCTTCTTAAAGAAGAAGCAAAGAAAATTGTTAACCGCGTTAAAGAAATCGACGTATTCGAATTCTACGGTTTCCACACTCACCTAGGTCGTTTCTCTAAGCAACCTGAAGGTTGGGATGCGCTTTACCGCGAATACGCACGCAACGTTATCGAAATCTCTCGCGAGTGTGGCGTGCAACCTTTCCAAGTTGATCTAGGCGGCGGTTGGCCACGTGAGCGTGARCCAGAGTGTCGTAGCAAAGAGCACATGATGAACTCAAACACCATCGAAGACTACGCGAAAATCGTATGTACTGGTATGCTTGAAGAGTTCAACAAAGAAGGTTTCGAGATCCCACAACTGTGGCTAGAACCWGGCCGTTACATCGCWGGTAACATCGGTACGCTAYTGACTTCTGTTTACGTAGTRAAAGATGACCAAGAGATGGACTACACCTACACCATGGTGGACGCGTCTACTTACCTAGCAACGCTAGTTGAGTCTCAAGAGTCTAARAACCCWGTACTTCCWGCTAACAAGATGACTCAACCTCTTGTTGCTAAAACCACTGAAATCGCGGGCCCTATCTGCATCCCATCTATCTGGGAAAGCGGCGCAACGATGCCAGCTCTAGTACCAAACGACGTACTGGCTATCATGGATGTGGGTCACTACGCAGAGTCTCAAGCAAGCCAGTTCAACTCACTGCCACGCCCTGCAACGGTATTGGTTAAAGACGGCGAAGCTGAGCTAATCAAACGTGCTGAAACAGTAGAAGACGTATTTGCCACGCAAATCCTTCCAGAGCGTTTTGTAAAAGCGAAAGCAAAGCTAGATAAGAAAAACGCTCCAGCTAAAAAGCCAGCTCGCAAAACGGCGACCAAGAAACCGACAACTAAAAAGCCTGCGGCTAAAAAACCTGCCGCGAAAAAGCCAGCGGCTCGCCGTGTATCACGTCGCAGCTCTGATAAAATATAGTCGTCATAAAACCATTACTAAAGCTCCTGTCTGAACGCAGGAGTTTTAATTTATAATCGACTTAGAAATAACTGGTTTACATGGGGATGCGCTGTTTTAAAAATACATGAAATCAGCGACACGGTAACACTAACCGTTAGCTAGCAAGTCATCATATACAAGCAGTCATGGTACATATCCTTTGTACCTTAACCTTATAACTCATTCGTTTACATATTCTCTTCGAGTATAAATCCAGCATATTCACGCCACTCAGGGATATCACGAGGGTCACCAAATTGACGGAAGAAGCGAACTGAACTCTGTGGCGCTTTGCAATCAAGCTGATCCTGACAATAATTCGTCAATTTATAGTGACTTTGATAACCATCAACCCAAGCATCATAAGCAATATGCGACTGCTTCCAAAATACGTGATCGACCTGCCCTTTTGTCGCTAAAAACGGATAACTTGGCTTCGTTTGCTGTGTAGAGTAAAGCGCATGACCAATAAGATTCAATAGCTTAGATAAAGTGTCTGCGCCAATGTCTTCAATGGTTAATATTTTTATCTTCTCAAGATCATCACCAACAATGGATGCAACACGGTTCACCAGAAACTCCATATCAATATGCGGTTGTAACTCATAAGCGATCCAGTTGAGTCGTTCTCCAATTTCATCTAAATATTCTTGTCTCGTAAACTGCCCTTCTCTAACAGCTTTAGAATACAAAGCAACGTTAGGGTTTTTACGCGCTAAGTACTCCTGCAATTCTGGGTAATCCGTTAGTGATGTGTGATTCTTAGACAGTACTTCTAACAAAGCATCTTGATTGACAAGTAATCGTCCGAACTCATTTTTGGCACTTTCGTTCATAATTTACCTTACTTATGACTCGCTATTTATAAATTGGTCGCAAGAATAGCTTTTCAATCTCTTTTCAGTCAATTTCTATAACTCACAAAAACAATAGAAAAGCATGATCGCGCCTGAAGCTTTCTGCTATCACTGTGTGCTGATATTCATATTGATGACTACGTCGACTCTTTAGTAACGTGAAATACTCAGCTCAATCCCGCTCTATTCACCCACGTCTCCTTATTGTATTCGACAAAATTGGTAATGATTACAATAACAACAGATAAGTATAGGCAAATTGATATTCAAAACTGACAACTAAGTCAATATTTTGACTATTCCTGAGGTTTTTCGTTGCATCTCAAGAGAGGAGACCCTAGTATTTTGCCAGCACCGCTAAAAATACAATGGGTGCTCAAGTACTAAAACGTCAGGAATTATCAAGCAGTGACGCAAACAAATAATAAAAAGCCAATTTCAACTATGCCCTCACGTAGCACACAAACCTTAAACAGTACCGATGCTTTAGCTATGATTGAACATGGTAGCGACGTGACATTAACGGTAACGACCCCTGTTGGAACTTCATTCCGCTGCCCTTCTAAATTCATTGGTGCACATTCTAGTCATCGAATATTGTTGGAAATGCCACGTATTTCAGAGTCGGATCTTAAAGACTTTTATCAAGAAGGGTTCTGGTTAATAATTCGTGCAATCTCACAGCGTGGGGAAGGGGGAGTTGTACAATTTCGTTCTCAACTTCTTAATATTATTGAGGAGCCAGTTCCGTTATTGGTACTTAGTATCCCTCAGTCAATGACCATCACAAACTTACGCAAAGAAGCGCGTTATGAAGTCAATTTGGGAGCTATGTTGGAAATTGGTGACCGACGTGTTCGCTGTGAGGTCCGTGATATGTCAAAAAGCGGGTGTCGATTTATCCTCCCAGCGCTAAGCAAACACCTGACTATTGGAGAGCCCGTTACGCTTGTCGTCCAATCGGAAACAGGTAAAAGCCGCTCATTCCCTGCATTATCAGGGCCTATTTGTAATGTCCAAAAATCCAACCACTACAATGGCTATGGCATTAAATTTGATGAGCTTGGCACCAACAACGCCAAAGAACTGCTGTCCTTGCTAAAATTCGACGGCACCAAGTTTAAACTACGCGCATAGTTTTAAAAAAGCCGAAAGCCAGTAGCAGAACTAAAAATGCCACGTTGTAAACGTGGCATTTTTTATTAAGGTTATACGGTTACTTTCTTAAGGCATTAAGCCGTGCTTGCGCAATTCCAAAAACCGTATCAATAGGGTAGCTTCCTTCCAGTGATGGCGTGCCAGCCTGTTTGCCTGTAAATAACTCAACAGCTTCTGTCACATGGTCAATAGCCCAAATATGGAACTCGCCTTTTTCCACAGCTTTAACTATATCAGCACGTAACATGAGATTATGAACATTAGAGCGCGGAATGATGACACCTTGCTCCGAGTGTCGCCCCTTAATCTCACAAACATCAAAGAAGCCCTCGATTTTCTCGTTTACTCCACCTATGGGCTGAGACTCGCCAAACTGATTCATAGAGCCAGTAATGGCAATGTCTTGTCGGTTAGCTTGGCCGGAAAACGCCGACACCACGGCACAAAACTCTGCCATGCTGGCACTATCCCCATCTACACCGCCGTAAGATTGTTCAAACGTAATCGTTGTGGTCAGCGGTACTTTCGCTGTTTTGCCGAATACGGAAGACAAATACGCGGTAAGGATCATCACCCCTTTAGAGTGAATACTGCCGCCAAGATCAACGCTACGTTCTATATCGATCACATCACCTTCACCATAAGATGTCGTTGCTGTAATTCGATTAGGCGCACCAAACATATGGTCACTGGTGCTCAATACCGATAAAGCATTCACTTGCCCTACGGCTTCTCCATGGGTATGAATCAACGTTGTACCGTTAGTAAACCCTTCCATAACGCTATCTTGTAGGCGATTGACCCGCATTTGTTGATAACTCAATGCTTGCTCGACATGCCCTACGCGAATCAAGTTCGATTTGGCATTTCGAGCCACGTAATTAGATTCTCGCAACAGATTGGCGATGTGAGCTGAATGCAACGACAGTTTCTTTTGGTCGCCAGATAAACGAGAGCTGTGCTCAATAATTCGCGCAATCGCTTTTCGATCACAATGCAGCATATTGTTGTCGTGGATAATACTGGAAATAAAACGCGCATAATGCAATTCAGAATCAGCGGTTCGCTTCATCTCATCTTCAAAATCCGCGGTGACTTTAAATAGCTCACTAAACTCCGGATCATAGTGTTGCAGTAGTTGGTAAGTTCGGTAATCACCAAATAAAATGATCTTTACATCAAGAGGAATAGGCTGAGGATCTAATGACACCGCGCCCGTCAACGTGACCTCTTTTTCTAATGAAGTAAAGCTCAGTTGCCTTGAGCGCAATGCTCGCTTCAAACCATCCCAAACATAGGGCTGTTCTAACACTTTTACTGCGTCCATCAACAATACACCGCCATTCGCTTTATGTAGGCTACCTGCGCGAATTAGCGAGAAATCGGTGAATACCGTCCCTTTGTACGTTGCGGTTTCAATATACCCAAACAGTGAATGGTAGTTAGGATTTTCTTCAACGATGATGGGCAGTTCTTCGCTAGTCTGCTTCACTAACACATTCACTTTATAGCGACGAGGGAAGTTTTTATCCAGTGACGCAGTAGCAATTTCACCCTGCTCATTGCCTTCCTCAAGAAAGATATCGACGTTTTCACAAATATCCTTTTGAAGCTCTGTCAGGTACTGCTTGATTTCAGTGTAACCATTGTAGCCTTTTTTCAACTTCTTAATGAGATGAGCAATCACGCCTAGCGTCACCTCATCATTCAGCTTCTGAATGTTATCGGTGTACGTCTCTTCAAGCGCAGTTAGCTCACGCGCCATACCACGTAAGCTAATTTCTAATTCGTCGATATTAGCGCCAAAACGAGTCTGCTCCTCTTCAGGCAACTCATCGAATGATTCCTCAGTGTGCAACTCCTCACCATTCAGTGCCACAAACTGATAATCGCCTTGCGGAGTGATGGTTAAGCTAATCCCTTTATCTTTCGCTTCTTCACTTAATTTCGCTAACTCGGCTTGCTGGACGCTAGCTAAATCATTCTTTAATTTATCAGCGCGCCCATAGTAGAGCTCATTATCAAACGCCATTGGGATCGCTTTCATCAGCTTAGCAATGAGTTTTTCTACATCTTGTTTTAGACGTGTTCCCGTACCACTAGGGAGTTTCAAAACTTGAGGAATTCGAGTATCCGCAAAATTGGCAACGTAGCACCAATCAAATAGCGCCTCACTATCATGCTGATGGCGGCTAAGATAGCGCAATATCATGGTTCTTTTACCTAAACCATTTTGTCCAATGGCATAGATGTTGTAGCCCTTCTCTTTGATTGACATCGCGAACTCAACGGCTTTTTGAGCGCGCTCCTGCCCAACGATCTCATCAATGGGAGAGAGTTCTTTCGTTGACTTGCAAGGCAATTTTTCCAGCTCTGCTGGATAGTATAGCGATGTAGATTCTAACCTCTGAATAGCCATAACTCGCTCCTGATTATTGTTCTAATAATCTCAGTTTAGCTGAATTACTTTTAAAATTTAGTGACTTACTCTTAAAACCCATTCAAGTGGTTATTTTTTACACAATCACTAACTTTCCAGACAACGCTATTTGTTACGATATCGTCCTACTCACGTACAATTAGCCTGATGATCTTAGTAAACCACACTGTTTCAACCAGTGGCAAAAACTGGCTATTTTAGCTTCATTTGAAGCGGTGTTATTTTGGACTAGATAATGTTGGCTATTACTCACCATAGACATTGCCTGGACGATGACTAAGTCATTTTGTTTAATTGCATCCTCAACAAGTACCGATTTAGCGAGTAGCATGCCTAGCCCTTGTATCGCGGCTTCCGTCGATAACTGGGTGCTATCAAATGACATCACAGGTTCACTAAAAGGTAATGTCTCGTCATGCAAAGCAAACCATTCTTTCCAACCTTCGCTATAACCCAGAGTCGCCAATTTTGGAAATGAAGCAATATCTTCAATTGAGCGAGAGAAATCAAACCGCTTGGTAAACGAAGGGCTCGCGACCACCAGCCACTCTTCATTAGACGTCAGGGGTTCATACATCACATCATCCCAATGACCATAGCCATTGATAATTTCAAGGTCAACGGCGTTATTATTACTTGGATATAGGTTTGTTGTAGAGTAAAACTGCAGCGAAATATCAGGATACCTACGGTGAAAATCAGCAAGACGTGGCAAAAGCCACGTATGGCAGAAGCTTTGAGCAACACGAATTGACAATGTTTGACGAGCTTTCTTTCCAAACAAATGATCCGTGCCTAAACATAGCTTATTCAACGTATCGGTGAGTAACGGTAAATAGTGCAACGCTTGCTCAGTGAGAACAAGTTGCGCTCCGTTTCGCTCAAATAAGCGAGCATCCAGATACTCTTCCAATACGCGAATTTGCTGGCTAATTGCAGCGCGAGTGACATTGAGTTCACTCGCCGCTTGCGAAAAACTGCTATGTCTCGCTGCCGATTCAAACGCACGCAGTGCTTTAAAAGGAGGGATTCGTCGCTGATGATTGATTAACTTGGGCGTCAAGTTAGTCGGCGGTGCCGATCGATTTATTTGCATTTAACTATTTATGGCCACTAAGAAGAGTAGCAGTAACCATAACAGTACTTTGTTAAGCAGCAATGAATGAGGGCCCTAATTTTCACTTTTGTGGTGGTGAGACTCAGTCCCCCCATTTTTAGATCTATTGACGTTACGACACTTTGTCAGCTTTCCCTGCCGGCCCTGCCAACTTAGATAACCAACGGTCGACAATAAATGGCTTCACTCCCTCTTGGTCCGCTACTTCTTTTCTTCTTACTGCATCTCGCACGACCATCGCTCCACACCATCTAAACGGCTCTGGCGGAAACTGTCCTCTTGGCCCTTTAGCCAAACCACATTGGGTATAACGATTGTCGTCACCTAATACCATGCTCGATAATATCTTTGCTCCGATACGGGTTTGCGCCACACCATTTCCTGAATAACCTAACCCATAAAATATATGCGGATGCCCACGTAAGCGATCAAAAAAGGGTAAGCCGGTCACCGAACGATCAGAGCCTCCCGTCCAGCTATGCTCTATATCGTTTTTAGTTAAATAAGGAAATAACCAAGAAAAGCTGCTTTCTAACTGCGATAGATAACGAGTTTTAGAATCAAACATACCGTCGATCTTATTACCGAATGAAAAGCGATTTCCGCCCTTCCCTAACATTAATCGCCCATCTTTCGTATCCCGGTAATAGTGTACAAAAATACGAGAGTCAACCACAGTCACTCCCTTTTCCGGGCCATGAGTGGCAAGCGTATCTGCCACAGGCTTTGTTAATACCATATCGGATGACACCACGACGATAGAGCGTTTAAATTCGGGAAATTGTTCAATGAGCCATGCGTTCGTTGCAAAGATCACCTTACCCGCCGTTACCGAACCTTGATTGGTACCTATCACCGCTGGCTGCGTTTCTTGTAAGGTTTCCATTGCGGTTTGCTCATAAACCTGCACACCAAGTTGCTTGGCGACTCGCATGAGCCCACGCGCTAATTTAGCTGGCTGTACGCTGCCTGCGGCTTGTGAGTAGTGCGCTTCTTTGTGAACCTTCGATCCTGTTTTAGACGAAAGACTATTAATATCGACGTTAGACCAGCTGTTTATTTTTTCCGTTTTGAGTGCGCCCACAACTGGTGCCATGGTCCCCATTTGAGCGTGATTTGTTGCGGTATAATACGTCCCCTTCGTATACAGCTCAGCATCAATATCAAATGCTTGGCAAAATTCATCAATTTCTGCAATCACCGCCTCTGACTCTTCGACTAACCAGCGCGCTTCTTCTGCTCCGAATAGCTTTTTCAATGTTGGATATTTCGTCGCCCAAGTCAGTAAACAGCCGCCATTATAACCGGATGCTCCCGAGCCACAGATTGATTGTTCTAATACAGCAATAGACAATTCAGGCTGCTTTTGTTTAAGAAGAATGGCACTCCAAAGCCCTGTAAAGCCTCCCCCTACAATAGCAACATCGACGGTGATGTCGTTGGAAAGGACTTCAACGGTTCCAGGCTCAGAAGCCAATGCATTATTAAGCCAATAACTGTATTTCTTTGACATAGTGTTGTTCTGCTTATTCAAGTTTCATTGTGTAGCGCTAGGGTAATCGCATTCCATCTTTCTACTCAGTTAGAAAATCTAAACGCGATAGATAGAATCTTTCACCCTTCTTTTCACACATTCTTCAACACTAAGCTTCCTCCTTTAGCTCCTGTGGCCTAGCGCGCGTTTAATTCAACTTTCATTTTTAAACAAGTTAGTTTTTATGTGAAACCCGTAAAGAAACGCGCTGTGATTTTGAAATAGTTCTGCCACCTCCCCGCCATAACATTGACCGCGAAAACATTGACCACAAGAACATCAAAATAAAAAACATAAACCACATTAATACAAATTGGAGTAATACAAATGAATACGACCCTAAGGTCAACTGGCATTGCCTGTACTTTATTGCTACTGGCAGGATGTAACACCTCCTCAAATGAAAGTGAGTCAGAATCCGTCGACAAGACAAGAAAATCACTATTAGTGATGATTGATGGTGCGCGCTACGAAGCCATCCTCAACGCCTCTACCCCTAACTTAGACCAGCTTGCCATTTCACAAGCCTATACCGGAGGTATATCCAACACGCTATCACAATCTGGAACAAGTACGGTGGAAGGCGAATCAACACTGTGGACGGGAAGCTGGCACACCATTCAAAAATCAGGCGAAAACGGTTTCAAAACGATCTGGCAGCACCTGAAAGAAGACAAGCCCAATATGTCGATTGGGCTATACCCTAACTGGCCCATTTTCGACTACGTTAATTTTGACCTAAGTGATATCCAGCATAAGGAAGCCTTTCGTACGGGGACAAGTCGCGAAGCCGAACATGACAATGCACAAATCATCGCCGATAAAATTTTGTCAGGTAACTACGACGCTCTATTTACGACGATTGATATGGTTGACTATTCTGGGCATTGTAATTACGGCAACAGCGGCGGGGCTTGGTCTGACGATTATGTCGCGACGATAGAAGAAGCGGACCAAGTATTTGGCTACATGTTAGATGCAGTAAAGGCAAGAGAAGCACAACACAACGAAGACTGGCTTGTGATAGTTGCCCCTGACCATGGTTTTAACCGTCAAAAAGACAATGGTTCTGTTGACTGCGCTCATGGTTCGCAAGACATCGACGCAAAAAAAATCTGGGTTGCATCAAACCAACAACCACTACTTAATCAACAGTTTAAACAGCCATTAAACAATATCGGTAACCGAGATAAAGATGGCCTCTATCGCTATGTGGCTCAAACCGATGTCACGCCCACTATCCTTACTTGGCACCAACTCTCTCTTGAACCTGAGTGGGTGATTGAAGGAACCCCTCTCATTGGCGACGTTGGCGTTCGCGGATTGTTTGTTTCAAGTGAGCAAGAAACCAACCGTGTCAGCATCGCTTTTACCGCCTCCAACAACCTGCCAGTTCAACTGCTCGCCAACGGAAAAGAAATGGCGCAAATAACCGATACGGTGACCGGTGAAGTCTATACCTTTGACTATATCGCCGAAGATTTAGAACCGGGTAGCCACCAAATCACTTACACCTTAATCAACAATACTATTCCTAAATCCATCACAACGAATATTACCGTTGTAGATCACGTGGACTTTGACGACTTACCTTTTACGTCCATTACGTCACTATATAGTTTTGATGATGACCTCACGAGTAACAGTATTTCTGGCGGCAACGCATTAGTCAAAACGGGTGAACCAACGATTTCTTCAGTGTCAGGTAAATATAATAGTGCGCTGTACCATATTCGCTCATTTAATAACGATTTACTTTTAGAAGACACCATCACCAACACTGACAAGTTTTCCATCTCACTATGGTTTGCCGGTGACGGATCTTCCTACGACCCGGCTGTGCTTACCAATAAACGCTGGGCCTCCAGCGCCAATGGTATCGTACTCGCTCAACTCAACGACAGTTTAAAGCTTCAGGTCGGAATGGATGGTGAAGGCAGCTGCTGCTTCGTACAACTTCCTTATACGCCAACAACTAACACAAATAACTTGCAATGGAATCTACTGGTCATTGGGGTAGATAAAACTCAACCTTGGGATAACGGAGAAGGTCATGGCGTCATGACATTCGGCGTTTATGACGCAGATAATAAGTTGCAATATGGTAGCGTCAATTTAACAGGTGACCGAAATAATACCATCCATACAGAACTACCATGGCTGTTCAATAATGACCATGCGCAAGCTCATAATACTGGTCACGCCGCGCTGCTTGACGAAGTGATTATTTGGAGCGACACAATGCTGTCACCGGGTGAAGCCGTTGCACTAGGCACCTCTGAACACTCAGTGACGAGTAAAATAGTTAATAAACAAGCCATAACGTACTCTGCATCATTGAACAGTATTGACTATATTGGCGAGAGCCCAAACCTCACTGAGAGTGAGAAAAAATCCGAAGCGTTTTGGCAACGTCGCCGACAAATGGAGGAACTACGAGCCGAACTCACGCCTTAACCCTTAAATGATAAATATCGACTTCATTAAGAACCCTTTTTGAACCCCTCACTTCATAGGGTTCTTTTCGTCGAACCATTACGTTATTCGTTCAATTTTATATTTCATCAATACTAAGGTTATTGGCGACAATTGGTATTGCATACGGCGAAATTAGGTCTAACATCAGAGGAGGATTCCTTATTGTTTACTAACTATCATGAAGAAAATACTGTTTGCTTTACTGCTCTCCTCCAACGCTCTAATACCTGCGCAGGCGTGTACTGGGATTTCACTCTCCGCTCTTGATAACAGCCACATTCAGGCCAGAACCATCGAGTGGGGGGAAAGTAACCTCAATAGTCGGCTGATTGTTTCTCCTCGGGATTATGCCTTTACCTCAACCATGCCCGACCAACAACCGGGGTTAACATGGCGCAGCCGGTATGGGTTTGTTGGTATCTCGGTTAGCGATGATCGTTTTATCGGCGAAGGTGTGAATGAAGCGGGTCTAAATGCTGGATTGTTTTATTTTAAAGGCTACGGTTCACTCACACCTTTTGACCCTAACCACGTGAAAAATAATATCACCGACATGGACTTTGTCCGTTGGATGCTTTCTAATTTCAAGACAGTTGAAGAAGTCAAAGCGGCGCTAAATACCATTAATATTGTCACGGTGTATCTTGATAAAGATGGCCAACCATCGCCGACTGCTCACTGGCGCGTAACAGATAAGAGTGGTAAAAGCATTGTCATTGAGATCATGAACCAAGGTGAAATTAACATCTACGATAACAACGTTGGCGTTCTGACCAACTCACCCACCTTCCCTTGGCACGTCACCAATTTAAATAACTACGTTAATTTGCAGCCAGGCAGCAGTGCGCCTCGTCAATTTGGTGATGCTAAAGCCACTTCCTTTGGTATTGGCACGGGATTTTTAGGGTTGCCAGGCGACATCACCCCGCCTTCTCGCTTTGTACGTGCAGCATTCTATGTCAGCACAGCGCCAGCTTCTAAAACAGCAGACCAAGCAATCTCACAAGCGTTCCATATTCTAAATAACTTTGATATTCCCATTGGGAGTGAATTTAACAATGAACATCGTGCGCACATCCCTGACTTACCTAGTGCGACACAGTGGACATCGGCGATTGACCAAAGCAATGGCTTTCTCTATTACAAAACCATGTATGATAGCCAAATCAAAAAAGTGGACGTTAACAGCATCGACTTTAATACCGAAAATGAAAAAGCCTACCCACTAGACAATGGGCAATTTAACGTTAAAGCTATCAAACTCTAGCCTAACGCCAAACTCAACATCCGATCTTTCGGCGCTCTAGATTCACGCTAGTGCGCCGATATATAATCAATTCCTCCCCCCAAAAAATTGCCGAGTTTTGCTACTAAGTTGTCGAGCATACTCACAAGGTATACGGTTGTCTTTTACTCTCTGCTCAACATTCGTTATGTTGTAACCTCTATGGATGCTTTATGGACAAACTCACACATGGATAAACTCATCGCGCTATCTCGCTTGTTATTTGCGCTTGCCTTAATCGCACTTGCAGCATCAATCTATTCCTTTACTCAAGAAGCAAGACAATTGCGCACCGAGCTACCTGCACTGTTGGCGCAAGTAGATACGACAGCACAACGTATCACCCCTGTCATAGAAGAAATCAATAACCTGCAATCCATTGTGCCGTCCATTTTGGCGCAAAGCGCAGAGTACCAAAGATTAGTGCCCGAAGTACTACAACGTATTGACGACATTAACCAACAACTGCCAATTGTTGTCGGCGAAGTTGCACGAGTACGTGATGCGATCCCACCTATTCTCGCCCAGAGTGAGGCGTGGCATAGTTCATTACCCAGCGTCCTAAAACAAGTCGACTATACCAATCAAACGGTTCGTCAAACGAATCAACAAATTAACAAAGTGAACAAGCAAATACCTGATGTTTTGGCAGAAAGCGCAGCACTTCGAAAAGAGGTACCTGAAATCATTGTTCAAGCAGAAGGGTTGGTCGCTCAAGCTGAGCAAGCGGGTCGAGAAGCAAGCAAGGGTGCTGTTTCTGGTGTCATTGGCGGCATTCTCAACTCTCCTTTTCAATTAGTCGACAAAATTACCGACGTGTCTTCAGATACCTTTGGGTTAAAGCAAGATAAGAGCTATACCGACGGAGATAGAGATAAACACAAAGCCGCACTAACAAAATTGATGAAAACACCCAAAAAAGGCCACTCTACACGTTGGTCTAATTCTCGTTCAGGCAATAGTGGTGAAGTCATCATCCAGTCGGTGAGCAATGAGGGTGACGCAATCTGTTACAGCATTTTAAGCCGCCTTAACATTGCGAGAGGCCCAGATAAAGGCACACATAACGTCATTACAGACAAGTGTGTTGAAGACTAATACGTTCACAACCTGAGGTAAGAAATGACCATAGAGTACATCAAAGATAGCGCTGTTGAGGAAACATTAAATCAGCAATTAATTACCTTGCTGAGCGCTTGTTTCACAAAACCCAGTGACGAGCGATTTAAAACACAACGCTATTACAATGAGATGCCCGCTCATCGCTGGTATATAAAAGACTCTACATCCAACCTGTTGGTTGCTCACCTTGCTGTGCACGAGAAACATGTTTATCACAATGCCAAACCGATTGTCATTGGCGGCATTGCGGAGGTTTGTGTTCATCCCGAGCACAGGGGGCAAGGTTATGTGAAACAACTACTTGAGCACGCGCATATAAAGATGGCGCAACTGGGAATGCAGTATTCGATTCTATTTGGTCGTGATGAAGTCTATTCATCCAGCGGCTACAAACGGGTCACCAATTTTTTCCTAATGGATAAGTCGATGTTAATGCCCGGTACCAACATATCAGCAATGGTACGCCCCATTCCGCTACAAGGTAGCGCATGGCCAACCAGCCGAGTAGAACTTAGAGGATTGACATTCTGACCGGTAAATACAACCGTGCCCTGCTCGTTGGCAGGGCACGGTTGTATTTACCAGCTATCGGATTCTTCGCGTTCTCAACTATGGCTTAGCGGGGACATTTTTCATCATTGAACCTATAATTTGCGTCATCTCTGCTCGCTGATCCGGGTCTTCTATACGGCGCTCGGTTGGCCCTTGCGCTAAGACTCGCCAACGGGGAAAGTCGCCTAACGGCGCAAAGGCTGCGATATATAAGCTGCCTTTTTCACCACTTTCGCCCGGTTCGGCCGCGACTTGAATACCCGTCGAAATTTGCGTGCTGGCAAAAATATCATCATCCGTCATCTTCGATTCTGTCGCGATACCAAATTCCATCCACATCTGCGGTGATTGTGAAGGCGCCACTTTTACAAACCCTTTATTAAGCAGTTCTTGGTCAATAAGACTTTGAATCACAGAGAGATATTCTTTAGCATCTATTTCTTCGGAAACATGGGCTACGGCCGCGTCTGATTTCCAAGAATAGGTATTGGGTTTGCTTGCTGGCAAAAATGAAAAATCACCTGTGGTAGCAATACCATAAGAAAAATCGGCTTGAGGTGGAGTAACCGTGGTGCAACCCATTATAAGTAAGCTACTCATAATGAATAATAGTAATGATGACTTCATACTCGTGCTCTTTTTTTACTCAATTATCGTCTAATACTAATTCACGTTTTGACAAGTGCCTAGTAAAAACAACCACTTTGCCAGTACGCTGTTCGCGTGATTGTTGCCATTACTGTTACGGTTGTACTAGTTTCTAGTGGTATACGTAGCTATTGGTATACGTAGCTATTGGTACACCGCACGGTAAGCAATGCCTTCTAATCGTTTACGCAGCGTTTGAGCATAGCCTTGGTCACTATCATAGCGCTCCAGAACTTGTAAGATATCAACATCATCGCCATAGAGCGCTTGATTAAGAGGTTGGTTTAACTTGATTTGAAAGGTATCAATGCTGCCACCGAAATACAGCCCTGTATTCTCAGACACCATCATGGCTGAAATGCCACTGGTGCCACCCACCACTTTACCGCTAACACCCGACCCAATGGTTAAGTCCGCTGTCCCACCCATTTTGATTGGCTGTTGCACTAGATCATCCACCACCTCGTCTGACAAGATCACGCCAATACCACCAATTTTTTGCGCCCCAGCCAGTAAGCCAAACATAAAGCTCGTAAACTCGACAAAAACAGGCTCACTCCATTGATGTTCATGCCTAGTTAGTAATATTCCCTCTCCCCACTGTGCACCCACAAGAAATCCGGCCTGCCCGCCTATAGGAAAAATGACCACGGCTTGGGCGACCCCTGTCAAACGCTTCACCGATTGCCAGTGAGCAGTAGAATCAAACTTATCAATTTCCTCTGCCGCTAGCGCGATAACCTTAGAGGCTCGCTTGGCTTCTTCACTTTGAGAAGGGACAGCAGGAGTATGAATGCTGGAGGGATTGGCTTGCAACGATTGCGTATTCAATGCCATTACATCATCTGAAGCCAATGTTGAAACACTAAGAAGAGATAGACCGAACACGAGCGTACGGCTTAAAAGAAGAGGTAGGTAGCGCATAACTGACTCCAAAGAGGGATTGGAGCGTATAGTATCAAGAAAAAGTGGCGCTGATTACGCCACCTATTAACAATGTTGCCACTTTAACCCAAGTCTGACATTAATCCAGTCTAGCATTAACCCAAACTAACATTAACCCAGACTAAGAATTCGCGACAACAATGCAATGAACATGAAGAGTGAGTAATGCGTTACTTACGCCCCACTCCCATCAGTACTGGACGCGTACCTGAGTCAGTTTCAACCTCAAATGGCACCGATACGGTTACACTGTCAAAGCCCGCATTAAGCAATATCGTCTCTGCTCGTTGTGTTGTCATACCGTAATCAAGGTCATCACTATCCACCGCCCAGTCCCAGTGAACAAATAAACCGTATTCGTCGAGCAAGGTATAGATAATATTCGCTGTTTCCTGAGGATTGCCAAGAAAGCCGCATACAGAAGACGCCACCACTAAATCAAATTGATTGCGAAATGCTGGATGCTGAGCGACTAAACCGCGAGTCAGGAAGTCAACCACAGGCTCAACATTCACTAACGCTTTTTTGTCCAACTCTTCAATCATTGATTCAGAGCCATCTAATGCGATGATTTGTTTAGTGCATGGCGACATTAACTGGCTTAGCAACCCAGTACCACAACCAAAATCTAGCACCGTCTTGCGGGTCAGAGAGGTGATTGCCGTTAACTCTTCAAAACAAGATTGAGCAAAAACTGCCGTCGCTTGATTGTTTTCCCATGTCGCTGCGTACTCATCCCAATCGTTTGACATCGTTCACTCCATTTATTTCATCAGTATTGGTTACAGATCCCACACTGATTTTAATTCCTTAATCTCTGGCCCTAGATTAAACCAGAATACCCGCCAATTCCTAGTGTTATCTTCGTAATCTTTGCGATACATGCTATGATTTTACCCTGCATTTATTGCCGAAATTTTATCATTGGATGACTATGAACTTTACTCAAATTGAAGCGTTTTGTGCCGTCGCCGAAACAGGTTCGGTATCTGCTGCTGCTCGCCAGATCGACTGCAATAGAACCAAACTCAGCATGGCAATTAAAGCGTTAGAGAAAGATCTCGGGACAGAACTCTTTGTTCGCACCGGCAACAATGTCACCTTGTCTGAAACTGGAAAAGCCATTTATAAAGACTGTGAGAATTTACTGATCACCTCCGATAGAATTCGCAAAACATGCGCGCAGATCTCCGGAGAATTTGCGACAGAAGTGTGGATCGCTCACGACGACTCGCTTCCAGACACACTATGGCAAGATCTCACCGTACAAATTAACCAAAACTTTCCTGCCATTTCATTTAACGTTGTCTTAGCCTCTTCTGGTGATTTATCCGCTTTGGTCGAAAAAGGTCAAGTGGACTTCGCGTTTGGTGTCGACTACGAACGTATCGATGATCCTAGAATTGTCTATCAACCGCTAGGTAAAATTCGCATGATGTCGGTATGTCGTTCTGACCATAAACTGTCGAAATTACCCCGTGTCTCCGACGACGTTCTCCGCAACTCTATGCAAGTCTCGTTAGCCTATCTCAACGAAAAAGCGAATCCTGAATTGCTGCCTTTTTCCTTGAAATACATTGGGTTTTCAAGCTTTGAATACATGCTCAAAACCATTATCTCTGAAGGCGCATGGGGAGTGCTGCCTGAGCCTCTCATTCGTCAGTATCTTCGCGAGCAGAAACTCTCAGTTATCAAGCACACTTACGGACTCAACCAAGAAGACTTTTGTATGTTTACTGCGGCCGGTATGTCCGAGCACCCTGCGATGACGTGGACAGCGGATCAAATCAGTGATTATCTTTTTGCCTTTTAAGTCGTTAAACCTATCTCTCTTTTCAGTGAGCAGCCTTCTGCTAAAACATGCTGATCATCCCTAACGACAGACGCTCATCACTATTTCTCCACTTTATATCTACCTTCCATCAGTGACCGTCAGTATTTATGACACCAAAATAGCTACCTTATACTATTGAATTTAATAGAAAAATTACATAGTCACTCATATCACCACCTACTAACTTCTTAACTATTGTTTGAAATAACACCACATAGAGCAAACAATAGACTTAGAAATTAAATAAGGTATATGGTATGCGCCCGAACAATGGAAATAGTGAAACAAGAACGCTAACAGTCTCAGCCTTTATTGCTACAGTCTTTGCTGTTGGTGGTTTAGTTGTAGGATTGGTAATGGGCTCTCTTGTCATCGCTTTTGACGGAGTGTATTCATTAGTCAGCTTGCTGTTAACATTATTGTCACTGGCAGCAGCAAACCAATTAAAAAATAATCAGAGCATGTTATCTCTGCTTGGCCGTAATCGTGTTGAAGCCATCGTGATAGCCATTAAAGCGTCAGTGATTCTATTGATAGTCAGTGTCTCTTTGTACTCGGCCGTCTCTGCCATGTTTACTGGTGGACGTCCAATTGACACCTCTGTAGCAACGATTTTTGGCGTATTAAACGTACTCGGCTGTGGTTATGCATGGTGGTACATTGAAAACAAAAACAAGGCTTTGTCTTCAAATTTAATTAACGCTGAATCAAAACAGTGGCAAATGGACACCATGCTTAGTGTTGCGGTGACTGCAGGCTTTATTGTGGCTTGGTTTGTCGAGCAAACACCATGGGCAAGTTATAGCATCTACGCAGACCCTATGATGATGATTCTAATGTCAGCCTACTTTATTAAAGTACCTGCTGTGATGCTAAAAGAAGCGTTCACTCAGCTTGCGATTGAAAGAACAAAGCGCGAACGCCAAAACCGCCAATCGCGAGCCACACGCACAGCGGCAAGTAAACGAGTTGCTCCAAGTAAACGAGTAGCGACAACAAGCGCCTAAATAAGCTTTAAAAGTCTGCCTTTAATCAACAACATTAGGATGAGAGAGATGCTGGTAATGCCGTATCTCTCTTTTTAATCCCTTGAACGTTTCAATCGCCCCATCAATGGCTAGCTGATTCACTAACCAGTCAGGGAGTGCTCCCCCTGGATCGGCAAAAGCGGTATACATAATAAATACCTGCCCACCGCCTAACTTAGTTAACTCCCAACGAGACTTCACTTGAGTAATACGAACAAAGCCAGCTTGCTTGGCAAGATAATCAGATGCGTCCCGTATCTCCAATACAAAACGTTTACCTTGCTGGTAGTAGCGAGAATACGTCACCATATCACGATCTAACGCAGGCCACGGTGCAGCGAACGTCGTGTAAACAATATTTTCATTGACCGATAGTTGTGACAACACCTTAGTTTGATCGACGTTATGCAGCCACGTCGGCACATGCTCAGTATCTTCAAAAAGGAGCAAGAACCCACTAAAAGTTGTCTCCACATCAGCATGAACTCGAATTTCGACCAGCCCATCCTTATGCTCTCGTTTATACAAGGTGATCGCATCTTGGTTGTAACTCACGAGCCAAGGCTTACGTTGTGTCTGGACAAACGTTGTTGTTTCCGCAAGCGTTTCTGTTGATTTGGCGAAACAGACTATGGGGAAAACCACCATAGCCAACAGCATTAAACGAATACCTTGCTGTAATTGATATAGGTACAATAATCCATCCCTGTCAAAGATAACCCACTCTATCCATTACGTTAGTTTAACAAAGCGCTTTTCGCGAACTAATGACCAACACCAAATATCTACGTATTACTCACCGTTTTAGTTTTCTCTCTCGTCGCCCAATAGCATGTCAAAGACCCTACGGTCACCATGATCACGCCTTGCCAAAATGACGCGCCTAGAGCCACTGATAAATAAAATGAAGAGAAAATAGTCGATAGCACTGGGGTAAAATAGGAGAACGTCGCTAATAACATCATATTGCCGCCTATAATGGCGTGATTCCATAACGCATACCCTGCTCCCATAACCGCCCCGGCAAGCAGCAAAGTCAACACAGACGGCAAAGAAAACGTCATGCCTTGCTCATCACTCAAGGCATACTGAACCCATAATACACTCGCCGTGGCAATGAAAAACAACACAATAGCATTTTTGCCATTGCTCATTATCGGCGTAATATTGCAATATACCGCCCAAATAAACGCTGCTGACACTGCCATAAAATAGCTAGTTGGATTTGAGGCGATATTCTTCATAATAAGTGCAAGCGATAACCCTTCATCGCCTGTAATACACCAAACCACACCAAAAAATGCCAGCAGCACACTTGGATAGACCATAATATTAATATGGCGCTTACTCATAACAACCGCAAATAGCACGGTCAATGCTGGCCACAAATAATTAATGACCGCCATTTCTATGGCCTGATGGCGATCGTTAGCCATTCCTAATGCTAACGCAAGAAAAATCTCGTAAGTAACAAATAAACCCCCTCCGACTATCAAGTATTTAACCGAAAAGTCTTTTGGCTTAGGTACACCCATTACGAGCGTTAAAGCAATAGCACTGACCGTATACAATAATGCCGCACCACCAATAGGTCCAAACAGCTCAGCAATATTACGAGTCAATGCGAGTAAACCACTCCAAAGTAATATCGCACTGATACCAAAAAGCGTGTATTTATTCGAGCCTAATCCCGCCATCATCTCTCCTAATATCTAAACTCAGCACCCACACCAAAAGAGTTATAAGCAAGCACTATGCAACTTATGACGTTTCAATTAACCTTTACCATGCAGGTGTGAAAAATATCCGTCAAATCCTTGGAGATACAGTGCATTTGCATTTAGAAGTGGCTAAACTCGCCGTGCATTTTTTACTATTCTCGTGACCAACACTTTAACTATGTCCTACTTTTTGTCTATAAAAAAACTCTTACCCCTCATGTTTATTGTGATGCTTAGTGGCTGTGTATCCTCAAGCATTGACCCGTCACGATATGAAAAAACCACTTCATATACGCTCATCAACGACGAACCAACTCGACTGGATCAATATTTCGAACGAGAAGTGGCTTCACACTCATTAACAAAAGAAACCGGATTTTATCCACTTGATAAAGGGCACGACGCATTACTTGCCCGACTCGCTATTATTGAAACGGCACAATCAAGTATTGATGTGCAATACTATATTTTCCGCGATGACACCGCAGGTAACCTCATTGCTTGGCGTTTATTTGAAGCGGCAGAGCGTGGCGTTCGCGTTAGGCTGCTTCTCGATGACATGCAAAATTACGACGACAGTGACTTAGTACGATTTAGTAGCCATCCCAATATCGAAGTCCGTATGTTCAATCCACATCACCTACGTACGGCTCGCGGACTTGCCATGCTCAGTGATTTCGAACGTTTAAACCACCGTATGCACAATAAGTCTTTAACCGTCGATGGCGTCGCCTCCATCATCGGAGGACGAAATGTCGGCAACGAATACTACTCCATTGAATCTAATGTGGAATTTGCCGATTTGGATCTTCTCCTAGTGGGTAAAGCCGTCAGACAAGTCAACCGACAATACGATCTTTATTGGAATAGTGATTATTCAATCCCCATTGAATGGCTAACCGACAACCAATTGCAATATACCGACGCCGATGTGGATGCGTGGGTGCAAGCACAAGGCTTAGAAGAAAAGTTTTCCGGTGGCGCACATGACTTTGCCAAACTGCCCCTTTACAGTGACTTGCTCAATGGCACTATTAAGCTCTATTGGGGCGAGGGGGATCTCCTTTATGATCTCCCAGATAAACCAGACAGTAAACGAAGCACACTTATCGATAGCCTCGGCGCTGTCATTAATGAAGGTAAAACGTCACTGGTCCTTATTTCCCCCTACTTTGTCCCCACAGAGTCCGGTGTGAAAGAATTTGTCAAAGCTGTTGAAGAAGGGCGTGAGGTGATCATTATTACCAACTCGCTAGCCTCAAACGACGTCTTTGCAGTACACGGTTGGTATGCCAAATACCGACAAGACCTTGTCGAAGGAGGGGTGCAACTTTGGGAAGTCAAATCTAACGCCGAAATTAAGAAGAACTGGAGCTTAACCGGTAGCAGCCGTTCTAGTTTACATACCAAAGCGATTGTAATAGATAAACGGAAGATTTTCGTTGGTTCAATGAATTGGGATCCACGATCTGCCGATCTCAACACTGAAATGGGTGTCGTCATTGAGCAGCCTGAGTACGCACACAAAGTTTACCTAGAAATTATGAAGGAAATACCCAACACCGCCTATCAAATTGAAGTGGTTGATGGCAATACCATCTGGGTTGACCATTCCACGGGTGAAAAGCTCACTACTGAACCTGACGCCAGCATATGGCGAAGAATGGGGGCTTGGTTCAGCGGCATCCTACCAATTGAAGAGCAACTCTAACACCTAACGCATTAACACGACCTTCAACGCCAACCCACACTTCGGCTATACGCTGGCGTTGGCGTTGGCGGTCAAATTGCAGCCCGTCGTTGCCGTTGGGGATAACGCTTGCAGATACAACGACATAGAGCCGTCATAAATCGCCTTTTTTTCCTCTCGTTCAATAGTGGTAAACTGCACCGAAAATGCAAAACCATGTAAGTAGTCCGCAAATAAGTTCACAGCATGTCTCTTTGCATCCCCCACTAAACCAATATCAGAAATCACTTGCTCAAATCGAGTCATGAATACCTCAGCAGGCCCACTGCTGCGCATTTTTAATAGCGTTTCAAGTAAGCCCGGATAATCACTTAACAACGTAAGGTAGCTCCAACCTAATTCGGTCAGTTCTTCTTGCCAGGGTGCTAACCCTGCAGGCTGATAAATACCTTCAACAAGTGAAATAGCCACCGTCTCTAACAATTCCTCTTTATTGCTAAAATAGTAATAGATGGCCATAGCATCAACGCCAAGCTCAGTCGCTAGCTTTCGAATGCTTGGTACAGACCCTTGCTGCTGCATCAGTGTCTTAGCGGTGTCTACAATCATTTTCTGACTTAGGTTGGGGCCTGATTTAGAAGGGCGACCACGTTTCTTTGGCTTGACAGTCATATGAGTTCCTAGCTAAACTTATTTTCTACACTGTAGAATTATATATTAAACCTCACCTCTTTCAAACTACGGAGTCTACAACAATGGCTAACATCGTTTATATTGCTACCAGCCTAGACGGCTTTATAGCTGATAAAAACAATAACTTAGAGTGGCTTCACGACGTTCCAAACCCCGAAGGATCTGATTTTGGATTTGTCGACTTTATGGATCGTATTGATGCCCTAGTCATGGGACGTAATACTCTGGACGTCGTGCTCAGTTTTGATTGCGAGTGGCCCTACTCTAAGCCTGTTTTTGTACTCAGTAATACAATGAAAGAAGTGCCAAAAGGGTACGAAGGTAAAGTATTTTTAATAAACGGTGACCTAAACGACATCGTCAAAGACTTAAACACACGAGGTTACCACGACCTTTATATTGATGGTGGAGTCACGATTCAAAACTTCTTACAAGCAGACCTGATTGACGAAATGATTATTACCACCATCCCAATTTTGCTTGGCGGAGGGATTTCTCTGTTCGGTTCACTGGATAAACCAATAAAATTTAAGCATCTCTCAGCGCAACGTTATGCCGACTGCATTGTTAAGAATCGATATATTAAGGCGTAGCAACAGCGCAGTTTTTCTGTAAGGGAGAAACGCACTTTATGGCGAGGCACCCTGCTAGTTACCCATCACCCCCAAAGGGCGCTTACCATCGCAAGCGCCTTTTTCTAAATCATATAAAGGGCTACTGCCATGGTTACTCCAACGATGATCTTCCCTCGCAAGCTTGCGGTACTGACTGGGAGTAACACCAATATACGTTTGAAAAGTTTCGTAGAAACGACTACTCGAGTTAAAACCAACGGTCAACGAGACATCGAGTATGGTTCGGTCGGTATCGCTTAGTAGCGCACGTGCATGATTAATGCGCATAGCGGTTATGTATTGCTTAATCGTCATCTGCATGGTGCGTTGAAACACATTCATGGCGTAGTTAGCATGCAGGCCAATATGCTCCGCAATATCTTTAATCGTTAGAGGCTGATTATGATGTGTAGCAATGTATTCCAACATTTGACTCACGTAGAATTGCGAGTGCTTAGATACCCCTTTATTGGTCGATTTATCTTGTTTATTGATAAGTAGTTGTCGCCAGCCATCTAGACAAACTCGTTTTAGCATCAACCCAATTTCATCAATCGCCAATTGCTGACGGCTTTCGGATGGGTGATTCATTTCTTCTGCCCATCGAGCAATCTCAAATTCACTGATCAGCGAAGCTGAATTAGATTGTAATACGCTACCATGGGTGATTTGGTTCACTAAGTCTCGGCTTAGCGTCCAAGACATAAAATGGTGAATCGGAATATTGATGATACCCATGTTATGGCTTTGACCCGGGTTTGTCAGCCGATGCGGGACGGATGCCCAAAACACACCAATCGTGCCACTTTTGACGACAACAGGACTACCATTAATGATGTATTCCACATCATCCCCAAATGGAATATTCACCTCAACTTGCCCATGCCAATGGTAACCCGGCATAGAATGGGGTGGCCGCAGTTCAATATCAATTTTCTCATAAGAAGAATAAAGCGACAGAGGACTGACCGAAACCGTATCTGAAGAATACTTGTCTTGAGTGATCACTTTAAGGGCATCTTGGTCGTACTGTTGCATTTATCACTCCTTAGGAAGTTGTATAAAAGAATCTTAACCAGTTACTAAAAATAAAACTCTGAAGGTGATCATAGAGCGGAACTACCCTAATTCATAAGATCTTGTTTATGTGATTAAAGTCAGTACGTTAACTGAAAACCCACAGTTATTTCACCCGTGCTATCCGCAAAAACAACAAAGTTATCCTATTTCCTAAGATTTTAATTTTTCCAAGTTGAAATATTAGTAAATGGGAGAGTGATTGGTTTATCTGAGACGAATTCCCCCTTGCGCAAGGTGTACCTTATCTCCATCGAAACAGAACGTTAAGAGATAGGATTCAACTATGAAAACCCCTAAAATTACCTTTATTGGTGCTGGCTCCACCATTTTCGTTAAAAACATTCTGGGTGATGTTTTCCACAAGCCTGCGCTTAAACAAGCACAAATTGCATTGATGGATATCGATGAACTGCGTCTAGAAGAATCTCACTTAGTCGTCGGTAAACTCATGGAGTCAGCAGGAGCCACAGGCACCATCACCTGTCACCTTAACCAAAAAGAAGCGCTAAAAGACGCGGATTTTGTGGTGATTGCTTTCCAAATTGGTGGCTATGAACCCTGTACAGTCATCGACTTTGACGTCTGCAAACGCCACGGCTTAGAGCAGACTATTGCCGACACATTAGGCCCTGGCGGCATTATGCGATCGCTACGTACCATTCCCCACCTCTGGAGTGTATGTGAAGACATGACAGAAGTATGTCCAGATGCCACCATGTTGAATTACGTCAACCCAATGGCGATGAATACATGGGCGATGTATGAAAAATACCCGCATATTAAGCAAGTTGGTCTGTGCCATTCCGTACAAGGAACCGCCGAAGAACTTGCCCGCGATTTGGATATCGATTATGCCGATCTTCGCTACACGTGCGCAGGGATTAACCACATGGCTTATTACCTGACTTTAGAGAAAAAAACACCGCAAGGCCACTACGTCGACATCTATCCCGATCTTCTTCAAGCGTTTGAAAGTGGCAAAGCACCAAAACCAGGCCTTCACCACAATGGGCGCTGCACAAACCTCGTTCGCTACGAAATGTTTAAGAAGCTTGGCTACTTTGTCACAGAGTCATCGGAACATTTTTCTGAATACACGCCATATTTTATCAAACCAAATCGCCCAGATTTAATAGAACGTTATAAAGTGCCACTGGATGAATATCCTAAACGCTGTGTAGAACAAATTGCTGATTGGAAACAAGACTTACAATCCTTTAAGAACGCGGATCAAATTGTGGTTCAAGAATCGCATGAGTACGCGAGCACAATTATGAACTCTATCTTGACAGGTACACCAAGCGTAATTTACGGCAACGTAAAAAATGAAGCCTTAATCGACAACCTACCTCAAGGCTGTTGTGTCGAAGTAGCGTGTTTGGTGGATGCGAACGGAGTTCAACCACTAAAAGCGGGTCGCCTACCAAACCACTTAGCGGCGTTGATGCAAACCAACATCAATGTTCAAACTCTATTAACAGAAGCTATTCTTACCGAGAACCGCGACCGAATTTACCATGCAGCGCTGCTTGATCCTCACACCGCAACCGTACTTGGGCTAGAAGAGATATATGCATTGGTTGATGACCTCATCGAAGCTCATGGCGATTGGTTGCCAAGTTGGGTTCATCAGTAATGTCATTTCAAAAATAATAGTTTAGCTATTAATAATTTAACTAATAATAACGTGAACATCAGCGCCCTCTCAAAGAGAGGGCGTAAGGAGCAACAATGAGTATTTCTATGAATACCAAGCTAAGCTACGGCTTTGGCGCATTCGGCAAGGACTTTGCCATCACGATCGTCTACATGTACCTCATGTTCTATTACACTGACGTGGTTGGGATCTCGGCAGCCGCTGTGGGAACCATCTTCCTTGTAGCCCGTATTTGGGACGCGGTGAATGACCCTATCATGGGCTGGATCGTCAACAACACGCGCAGTCGATGGGGCAAGTTTAAGCCATGGATCTTAATCGGTACTATTGCCAATTCTGTCGTACTCATTCTGCTATTTAGTGCCCATTACATCGAAGGACCGTGGCTTATTGCCTATGTTGCTGTCACTTATATTCTTTGGGGTATGACCTATACATTAATGGACATTCCTTTCTGGTCTCTCGTACCCACGTTAACGCTCGATAAACGCGAACGTGAAGAACTGGTTCCCTACCCTAGGTTCTTTGCTAGCTTGGCATGGATCGTCACCGCTGCGATTGCGATGCCATTTATTAATTACGTCGGCGGCGACGATAAAGGCTTCGGATTTCAAATTTTCACCTTTTTACTGATCGCCTGTTTCTTAGTCTCAACTTTTATCACTTTACGTAACGTTAAAGAGCGCTACTCAACCGCCAATTTAGACGCTACGCAACCGGAAGAAAAAGTATCGCTGAAAAAATTGCTCACGCTAATCTACAAAAATGACCAACTCACCAGCGTGCTCTGTATGGCGTTGTCATACAACTTAGCGACCAACATCATTATGGCGTTTGCGGTGTACTACTTCACCTATGTCGTTGGCAATGAAGCCTTATTCCCTTACTACATGGCTTATGCTGGCATCGCCAATCTCATTACTCTGGTGCTATTCCCTAAACTGGCGCAAATGTTTTCACGCCGCGTCTTATGGGCCTGCGCATCTAGCTTTCCAATCCTAGGCAGTGCTGTCCTTATCTATGTCGGCATGTACGACAAACAAAGCATCCTACTGATTTCAACAGCAGGTGTGTTACTGCAAATTGGTACGGCCTTATTTTGGGTGTTGAATGTTATTATGGTCGCAGACACCGTTGACTACGGCGAATACAAACTGGGATCGCGCTGCGAAAGCATTGCTTACTCAGTACAAACGTTGGTGGTGAAAGCTGGCTCTGCGTTTGCCGCATTCTTCATCGGTATTGCGCTCACCGCAGTGAATTATATTCCGAACGTAGAGCAAAGCGCTGACACCGTATTCGGCATGCAGTGCATCATGGTAGGACTACCCGCATTCTTCTTTGCTATCGCGCTCATCATTTACTTCCGCTACTACAAGCTAAACGGCGCTTATCACCAGCAGATTCAAGACCATCTGACTGAAAAATACGATCACGTTACCAATGACCGCTCTGACCACGAAAAACCAACGAAACCAGTAGAGCCAGCGCAAGTGCTATAAACCCTAACAACAAAATCAGTACAGATTATTCAATCTGTACTGATGCACTAACACGTCAAACATCGGCTAATCATTCCACTTCCAATAAAGAGAACAGTATGAAACGTAAAGTCCTTGCATCCGCAATCACTTTTGCCCTCACACTATCTAGCGGGGCAATTGCACAACAGAACGATAACATAATTGTCAACCCTAGCTTTGAAAACAAAGGCTTAGGCTGGAGCTATTGGTTCGCCAATATCAAAAGCGATCAAACCCATGAGGGGGAATACAGAGGCCGTATCGCACAAGGCCAAAACCATCACATCAGCCAAGAAGTAACTATTCCTGAAAGCGGCTACTACGATTTATCCGCGTTTATCGTCAGCCCAGGGCAAGACGCCACTCTCGCAATAACAAATTTGTACGATGAAATATTAGTGCGTGACAAAGTAAAACAAAGCTCTAAATATAAACGCAATAAGCTTAAGCACATTCCTTTAGAGAAAGGAGAGCAACTGAAAGTCTGGTTCTCCGGTTCTAAGCGTGGTGGAGTAAGTGTAGATAGTGTCGGGCTAATTAAAAATAACAAAAATAAACCGCTCAATTTCAATCAGATCATTCAATTTTCAGCTCACGAACAAGTCGGGGCAACCAACCTCAATAAAAAGTCCCAGCAAATAACGTTCTACGTACCTTACGGTACTGATTTAAGCCATATCACCATCGACGACATACTGATCTCATCCAACAGTCAACTATCGCTGAAAAGTGGCGATACGGTTGATTTTACTCAGCCAGTGCGCGCCATCGTGACAGACAAAAAAGGCAATAAGCAGCGATGGACAATCAAAGCCATCGAAAAAGAAAAACAAGTTGTCGTCACCTCTTCCAATCAAAAGCTGCAAGATTCCTTCGAGTGGGCGATGGATAAAACCCGCCGCTTTGTGATGACAGGGCAACATGATTTACTCAACCGTGATGAGTTCAATAACGATGGGGACGGAACCGCTGACTACATTCCTTCTTATTGGGCCGGCTACTTTGATCGAACCGCGTTCTATTCACGGGATTTTTTACACCAAGCCAGCGGGGCAAAAATTGCGGGGCTGGATCTCGAAAACTTCTCTATGTTCAAGACCTTTGCTAAACACGCTACCGAATCGAGAAAGTGGTACACATTATGGGCAATTAACTTCGACGGTTCGGCCCACACCATCGACTACAAAGATGACGACTGGTTTGTGCGTGAGGTGCCCGCACAATTCGAGTTTGTAGAAAAAGCGTGGCAGCAGTACCAATGGACGGGTGATACGCGCTACATTGAAGACGAAGACTTATGGCGCTTCTACACCAAGGTGCTTACCGACTATATCGAGTTGCATGACGACCAAGATCCCAATGGCATTGCTGAAGGTTACGGCGGTATTTTTGAAGGCTCCGCCACTTACAACGAGCGTGGGGAATTCCCAATTGAAGCCGGAGATGGCATTGGCTCGCAGTATCAAGCTACGGTCGCCTATTCCGCCATGCTAGAAGCAAGAGAAGAATACAGTGAAGCTGCGGTGTGGCGCGAAAAAGCACAGCAACTCAAAACTTACTTTAATGAAGATTGGAGTATCGCCGATCCCGACAAGCCGCTGGACAACTACGTCAATATTGTTCAAAGAGACGGTTTCCGAATGAACGATTTTGGCAAAGAAAACAGCTGGTTTATGCCGATGAAACGTATCACCGAACCCGGTGAGCGCAACGACAGGTACCTAGACTTTATTGCAGAGAATTTGGGCGATGGTATCGGGACAACACCGGAAGCACCAAATAACATTGAAGCCTACACGTATATCCCTGAAACCTACTTCCCATACAACCGAAATAACGAAGCGTGGAAGTGGATGCAGTACATTATGGATATCAAGGACCAGCCGCACGAACGACCAACGCAAGGCACCAACGGCGATTACCCTGAGATCTCTTTCACCTTCATCTCCAATACCATTGAAGGCTTAATGGGGATTAAACCCGACGCGGCGAATCACAAATTAGTGACAGCGTCACATTTGCCAGGTGATATTGACTGGCTAGAAGTGACACAACTGCCAATGGGCAATCATGAGGTGACTATTCGCCATGATGGATTGCACCAATCAACACTCACTAACGATTCAACACAAACATTACAATGGGAAGCTTGGTTCTATGGTGACTATGCATCACTAACCGTCGATGGACAATCCATCAAAGCCAAACAAAAGCAAGTTAACGGGCAAACCGTCAGCTATGTGACGGTTTCAGTATCCGCCAATGAAACAAGGGTTGTGAAAAAGCCATAATCAACAACAGGCCACCCGCATATGGGTGGCCTGTATAACATCGTGGATGTTAACCCACTTCTGTAGAGAGCGCTCCATCAGGGCTTTCAACATCGCCATTCATTATATTTGCCACAAATTGAGCCCGTGCACCTAGTATGATTTGCAGTCCATTTGAACCAACGTGAATCACTCCCATAGCACCTAATGCTTTAATCGCATCATCATCGACCAATGAAGCATCTTTAACTTGTACACGTAAACGGGTAATACAAGCGCCAACAGTGATGATATTACCTTTACCACCAATAAGGTGAGTAATCTCACGGGCAAGTTCATCGTTTTCTAAGGTAATGGCTTTACTTTCTGTATTGTCTCGTCCAACCGTTTTCAAATCAAACTTACGAATGGCAAGCCTAAATACACTGTAATAAATAGCAGCCATCGCGGGCCCCCAAATAAACAAGTTCACCCAATTAGTTTTAAACCCGTCCATACCCGGTAGCACACCAAAAGAAATAAAATCAATAACACCAGCGGAAAATGTCTTACCAATATGAATATCTAATGCATAAGTCACCGCATAAGATACGCCGGCCATTATTGCAGAAAATAGGTACAGCATTGGCGCAACAAAAATGAAGGCAAACTCAACGGGCTCCGTGATTCCAGTAACGAAAGAAGTAAGCGCAGCAGAACCAAGAATACCGGCTGCTATTTTTTTGTTTTTATCTTTAGCTTCATGGTACATGGCTAAACAAGCGGCAGGAAACGCAAACATATAAATAGCAAAGTTACCTGACAGAAATTTCCCAGCATCTTGGTATTCTGGCGTTGAAAAGCTCGTCACACCGTCTTCTAGCATTTTAAACCAAATTGTATGGTCACCGTTGACTATAGTACCAGCAGCGGTGGTGTACTCACCAAAAGAGAACCAATAAGGACTATAAAAAATGTGATGAAGCCCGACGGGGATTAATGCCCTTTCCATAAACCCATATATAAATGTCGAGATATACATATTACCGCCATTAGCCATGTGGGATAACGCATCAATTCCAGATTGAATATATGACCAGATGTAAGGCAGTACTAAACCAATGATAAACGCAGAAAATGCAGTGACAATAGGGACAAAACGCTTACCGGCAAAGAACCCTAAGAAGTCCGGCAACTTGGTATCAAAAAAACGTTGATACATTGTCGCAGCCAAAATACCTGCAATTAAGCCACCAAAAACCCCGGTTTGCAGGGTTGGTATTCCCATAACCATCGCATAGCGACCACCACTCATTGCCATTTCTGGCGTGATACCTAACGCGACCCCCATGGTCCCATTCATTACTACCATTGCAACAATAGCGGCTAATGCTGCAATGCCCGACTCTTTCGTTAACCCAACTGCGGCCCCTACCGCAAATAATAGCGCTAGATTGTCAAATATTACACCACCTGCGCGAAGCATTAATGGAATATCAAATTTGGCTCCAAACGCTAACAGCAAACCCGCTGCAGGTAATATGGAAATAGGTAACATAAGTGCTTTTCCAATTAAGGAAAGCTTTGATAAAGCGATTTTTATATTATTAACCATTATCGTATCCTTGACGAATGTAATGCGTACTCCAATACAATATTAAAAATTGACAATGTGAAGGTTACAAATAGATGTAAATTTGTAACCTTCACTTTACAAACCAGCCTAAAGTTAATGCTACACATTTTGCAACTCATTATTTAACACTATTAAAACGTAGAAAAGCCAGTTATATAAACTGGCTTGATTACTTGTTCTCTTTACACAGGGAGGAAAAAATTACTAAGGAGCTAACCGACAATAAGCGGAACCATCGCAGTCAGCATGTGTTCTAACCGCACCATAAGTGCTAGTATTCCATACATAAACAGTTTCTGTCACGTTGGATGTCAGCGGGTCAAGATAACCATCATCGTATTGCGTAAAATAGTATTTCTTAAATTTGTTTAGCTTTATTGTTTCATTCGTACCTGGTTCTGTTGGGATATTATAAGTCACTTCCTCTATCGCGTTCGCTGGAAGGCGAGCCTTCAATGCATCAATCTCTACATTCGCTACATCAAGGTTGGCATTAGTATAGGGTTGGTCTTGACCAAACATTATTTTACACTTAGCTTGATCACCCAGTCTATACGCTGCAGTAATCAACGCCTCCTTGGTGATAAAATGATCAATGTGAGTTCCATTCGCAATTGGTACCAATGCCGTACAGTTATCACGAACCAGTATCGAGGTAAAGTTGTCTACCATCATACTAAACGTATCAATTTCTTGCTGTCTAAAGTTTCTAAATGTTCCTCCGGGACCACCACCAGCTGTTATATCTCCGGAATACATTCTAAGTGGTGCATCGTAATATCCATAACTTCTGAATCGAAACTTATCCCAACTAGTGAATAAATCCGTGAGTGCATCATAGTCTTCAGCATAACGAGATTGAGTGATCTTCAATACTCGCTTATTTGTCAGTACGTCATGATGATTAGTTGAGTAATTAGATGCGCCAAACATGACACTCACTACTCTTTCATCACTATCATTTTCTAGGTTCATACTAGAAATAAACCCAGAAAATACCAATAGTGCATCATCATGATGCGGGCTAATAAAATGGTATTCTTCTGCATTTGTATTTGGGACTAAAAGCAAAGAAGATAAAACAATACTCAGTGATGCACCCTTCATTATTACGTCTCCATTATTTATGTTAAGTCATTCAACATAAGCATTGTAACTATCCTCACCCCCATTAAGCTTACATTTTATTATAAGATTGTAAGCTTAATTTAACAAATCACTCTATAGCACATAATTAACGCACTCTTTCAATATTGATCGCATTCAAATGGCTAATAAATACCGAAGATGATATCGACGAATCTAAAAAATAACGATGGAGCTCTTTCGACACTGCATTTTGTATGGTTGGGTTTACTGCCATCGAGTCGATAAAACTTGGAATCGCTCTACCCGCCTTTCTCGCCTGATTGAAATCTTTAAACGATTGTTGCTGACAGCGATTTAAGCCATCAACCGATACATTGTTTAAGGCGGGAATTGACCCTTTCTTTCGGCTAAACTCCAAAAGAAAATCCGGTGACGACAGAGCGGTAGCGACCGCAGAAACATCCATGGTCTTATTTCCTGACGTTTTAAAGAAAGCTAGGCTATCTATATTATAGATATAGCCTTTGTCCGTAGACGGAAATGGTGTGCATTCTATGAATTCAGGAAGTCCACCATGTTGGTGAATCATCTCCCCTAATGCCCAGTCCCCTGTCAGCTGAAACGCATATTCACCTTCTAATAGTGCATCGGTCGCTTGATTCCAAGTCAATTTTGGAAGGTGGCTACCCACTATATTGGCTATTTCCCTAAAGCGTCTCAATGACTCTAGCGTTTCAGTACTATTCAAAGCCGTAGGATCCAGATTAACAAATGCCCGCCGATAGTAATCAGCACCACCTACACCATAGGCTATGTTTTCAAACATCTGGACGATTTGCCAAGGTTCATCACCCATTGCTAGCGGTTGAATTCCGCTCTTTTTCAACGCTTTTAGCGCGCTCACTAACGAGTCCCAATCTGTGGGTAAAGGAATATTGTTAGAGGCTAGCACCTCGTTATTAGTCCACATCCAATTCAATCGATGAATATTAATAGGTATTGCCACATAAGCACCTTTGTACTTATGTATTGATTGAATCTCCGTGTATATCGTTGAATCCCAATGATAGTACTCTGAAGGCTCATCAAGTTCATGGAGAAAACCTAGTGCCGCCCAAGATTTAATTGAAGGCCCCTCCATTTGCGCGATATCTGGAGGCGTACCAGCTATCGCTTTAGCCTGTAATATCGCTTTAGCTGGAGCGCCCCCTCCACCAACGATAGGCTCACTTTCCAATGTCTCTGGCAATCCTTCAAATACATCAGTCACTACTGAAAACGCCGCCTCTTCACCGCTTGACGTCCACCAGTGAAGCAGCTCAACGGATTGACTGGAAGCCACGGGCATTGAAAGGAAGACCACGATAAAACATAACCACCGTCTCATAATAGATCTACCAAAGCCAGTCTCACAACAAAACCACCATCTAAGCTGTTTTCTAACAAGATATCTCCTCCATGAGCCCTAGCGATACTCCTTGAAATTGAAAGCCCTAAACCTGAACCATCTATCTTTTTATTCGTCGCTCTAAAATAAGGAGAAAATACCTTTTCAAATAATACTTCATCAATCCCTGGCCCCGAATCATGAATAACGAATTCAGTTCTTCCAGCCTCCGAACTGACCTCTACACTAACAAAGTCTCCATATTTAATTCCGTTATCTACCAAATTAAATAGACAACGCTTAATTGCTAAAGGTTTACCGTACACTTTTGTCTTTGGAGCTATTGATACCGTCACTCGCTTCGACTCCCTGTTATACACAGCGGCACACTGTTCGAGTAAATCATTAATATCAATCCAAGCCAGCTCTTCATGTATCTCGCTATCTTTCATACACTGCAACGCACCATCAAGCATCATTTCAATTTCAGTCAGTAATTTTTCAAATCGGCTTCGAGTCGGCGCATCATCCAACATTTCAGTTCTCAGTTTAAGGCATGCTAACGGGGTTTTAATATCGTGAGAAATTGCATTAAAGAAAGTTTCTCGATCTCGCAGATAGGCCTTGATACGTCTGTTCATTTTATTAAACGCATGAATGGCAGCTTGAGTTTCTGTACTTCCCTCCTCCGTTATTTCTTCGATTCTCATTTGTGCTCCCATTAAAGTTGCAGAACGGGCTAATGAACGAAACGGACGGACTTCTTTTTGAACGACAAAATAGGAGACACCAACCAACATAATCGTTGCAATCAACAAAAACACCAATTGCCTTCCATCCAAAAATGTTTCCGTTAAAGAACTAAATGAAAGCGGCATTACCGTGGCTAAATACAGCCACTCATCGTTACTAAGTTGAACCTGTACGACAACGATAGGCAGGTCTAACTCTCCTAATACAATACTATAGTCCTTCCAGAGAGCGGGTAATTCTTTGAGTGTGATTCCCGAATTAAACAGTAACATCTCATCTCTTCGCGTAAGTGTTACATCAATTAACGAGCTGGGGATACTAAGTTTGTCTTGAAGCAACATTTGAGCACGGTGTTCAAGGTCTGGTACAAATGTATGCTGAGTAAGAGAAGGGATAGATAACGAACGATTATTGATAGATATAAAAAACCGAGTACCTCCTACGTTTCGTAATTGCTCTAAGACCAAGTAGCGGTAATTCACTGGCAAATCAGCAAAATAATCAATAGTCTCAAAAGCTGCTGCGCTTATAGCAGCCATCGCCTGCCAAGCGGAGTCTCGCTTTGATGTCGATGTTGTCGTAAACCACACAATTCCTGCAATAATTTCGGCTACTATTATTACAGCGAGCATGGAAAGCGTAATACGCGCAACCATTGACTGGAGAAAGTTTCTGTTAATCATTAGCAATTAGAATCGATTGCCAGCATATAACCACGGTTACGAACGGTGATGATCGTCGTGCGGTCTTCATCCCTGAGCTGCCTTCTTAAACGGCTAATTTGGACATCAATTCCACGCTCCAGGGGCTCGGCCTCTCTACCCCACAGTGTTTGGGAGATATCATTGCGGCTTAGCAAGCGATTCGGGAATTCCAACATCAAGCTAAGTAACCCATAGTCTGCACTTGATAGTGATATCAGCTCGCCATCATCATGACGCAATTGACGCTTTAGCGTATCAAATGTCCAATCTAAAAAACGTATTTTACGATCCGTACTGTTATCACTAAAACCACTTCGACGTAATAACGCCTTAATTCGCGCGAGTAGTTCCCTTGGATTAAATGATTTAGTTATATAATCATCAGCACCAATTTCTAGCCCTGCAATTCGATCGGCATCATCAGTAACTGCGGTGAGCATAATAATTGGAACTTGCGAGTCACGTCTTAGCTTTTGACAAAGCACTAAGCCATCATCTCCCGGAAGCATGATATCTAGGATAATTAAATCAGGGGTAATATCTCCAAGTTTTCGCCACATTTCTTCGCCATCGTGAGCGGTGTGTACTCGAAAGCTTGAACGCTCAAGGTATTCGCTCAATGCATCAAGTATTTCCTGGTTGTCATCAACGACTAAAATTGTTTTATTTTCCATGCCTCCCCCTTACGATATAGCTACTCGCCCACTCTGACGAAAGAGTAACTGAGAGACAAGCGCCATAAGAGGAATTTGTGGGTGATCTCCTTAATGTAATAAAGTGCTTACATTACAGCGATAAACAAACTTTTCCTAAACTACGCAAGTGCTATGATCAACCCAGCCAAAACCAAGCTCACGCCAACGCCACGAGTATAAAACCACTTCTCGTTTAAAAACCAAATACCCATCAATACACCAAAGATGATACTTACCTGTCTCAATGCCACCACATAGCTGACGTTATCAACCATGGTCATGGCGAACAGTACCATGCCGTATGTCAATGCCATCATAATACCTGCGGTTGCGGAGCGATAACGGTACTGCCACGTTAAGGCTAACTCATGACGCTTACCAGTGAGTAGCAGCCAAGTAATGAGGACAATAGCGATAGCAGCAAACTGCATCCCTAGAAAAAATATCGCAATCTGATGGGACGATAAACCGTCTGTTTCGAGCTGTATCCAACTCAGTGTTTGTTTGTCTACGATCGAATATATTGTCGTGCCAATGGCGGCAATCAATGCCCAAAACACACCTACGTTGGCGTACGAACTGAGCCGAAGGTCGGTAAAGTGCCTCATCGGTATTATTAAGCAGCCAAGCGTTAACACCGCAAAGCCGAACCACGCATTGACAGTAAGCGTTTGCCCGATGACGACCGTTCCCAACCCAACCATAAGCACAGGGAGTGCTCGTGCAATCGGGTACATGACGCCAATATCACCAAGGTTATATGCCTTAAGAAGGCCCACGAGGTAAATCACCTGACCAATGGCACTGAGTAGCAATAGCCCCCAAAACTTCGCAGATAGGTTGTCGACACCAATAACCGCAAGACACCACAGCAAATATGGGGAGAGTAAAATAAGCGGAGCCAAGGCTGCCCCTAAGGTAAACGAATACCCCGAGCCACCATTCGATTTACCTAAGATATTCCAGCCTGCGTGCAATAAAGCCGAACAAACCACCAAAATAATTGCGTAAAGCGCCAAAAGGAATTCCTTAAAAAAAAGCGGATGCTAAAAACATCCGCTAATTATCCATTCACCGTTTAAAGTAATGAAAAGCTCACACTAACGAGTCAACTGAGCCACAGACTCAATGCTGATCGCATCGTGGCGCCAATATTCAATATCACAATCAATAAGCTCACCATGCTGGTTGTAGTTGATACGTTCTACCATCATCGCTGGCGTGCCCGACGTTGCCCGCAAAGCCTGTGCCATTTCGCCCAGTAAGGAGGTAGTACTGACTCGGTATTTAACCTGGCTGTACACCACGCCATATTGCTCTCGATAAATATCCGTCAAAGATAGAGATAAATCATGGCTAAGCAAATTAGGAAACTGCTCGGTGCGAATATAATTCGTCACAAAAACGACTGGCCTATCTTCAAGATATCTAACGCGATCAACTCGGAAAATATCGGAAAACGGAGGCAACTGAAGTAACTCAGCGGCTTTTTTGGTGGCCATCATCGCTTTTGCTGCAACCAACGTCGTTTTTGGCTGCCTATGTTGACTCAAAGCCATATTGGTAAAGTTAAGGGTTTCTGTTGGATCGTACTTAAGTGGTTCCGGTGAAATAAACCAACCTCGACGATCTTCCCTAAAAATTCGACCTTCAGCTTCCAGTAGCGACAACGCTTCTCTCAACGTCACACGCGTCGTATCAAACGATTCCGCTAGCTTACGTTCTGCGGGCAGCTTCTGCCTAGGCGCCAAGGTGCCCGACTCTATTTGCTCTACAAGCGCATCTTTTATTTTTACGTATTGCACTTAGTATCCTTATTCCGTTCTTCCGTTCCTGGTAAATTAGACATTCTCATTTGCAAGCTCTATCGTACGCGCCACGCTTGTGTCTTGCCTTCAAGCCATTTACCAATCACCATATGCAGCAATTTAGCTACTGCTGCCGACATCATGATCATCACGGCCATGGCGGCTGCAGATCCGGTCTGACCCGCATCATCCATATTTAGCACCGACACCGATGCCGGAATCGTTTGGGTTGAATATAAGAATACTACTGCCGAAGTCGTTGTTAAAGCGTTGATAAATAAATATATCGCTATATCTAATACCGCAGGCAAACAGCACGGTAGGGTAACCTTAAAAAACAGCTTATATTGCGGCAGTTTAACCGACGCCGCCGTTGCCTCTATTTCAGTAGGTAATTGTTTTAACGCGGTTAATGCCGTCATATGCCCTACTGTATAATAGTGCACCACGGTATTAATCACTAAGAATGCCATTGTGCCATACAGCACACTCAGCGGATTATTGGCATCATTAAAGTAGAAAATGTACCCCAAACCAAGCACTAGCCCCGGCACCGCCATAGGAACGACACTCATCATTTGCATCCACTGCCGTAGTGGAGCAAACGCACGTCCTTTTTCAATACCATAAGCACCAAGAAAGATGACAATAGATCCCACGATAGCCGTCCACATACCAAGCTTTAAGGAGTTGAAATAAGGATCCCAACCATACGTACTCATTTCCGCGAAGTTATAATTGTTTAGTGTCAGTGCTTTGTTCCATGGCCAGAACGTAACCAGAGAGCCATAAATAGCCATACCTAGTACTACTACAACTGCAAAAGAAATGAACATGCAATACAGCAAGCTGATGCTATCACGCAATTTGTTTGGCTCTGGTTGATACGGCACTGAGCGTGAATCCAACATGCTCTTTTGTTTCTTTTGCACCCAGCGATCAACGGTAAACGCTAGTATGGCAGGCAGTAACAACAAGATACTGGTGACCGCACCCATTGAAAAATTTTGCTGGCCGACCACCTGCTTAAAAATGTCAGTGGCTAACACGTTGTAGCTACCACCAATCACTTTCGGTACACCAAAGTCACAGACAACGAGCGTAAATACCACAATTAACGTACTAATTAGACCGTATTTAGCGGCAGGCAATGTCACCATAAAAAATGTTTTGATCGGAGAGGTATTGAGCGCTCTGGCGGCTTCATACAGACGGGCATCCGAGGTGCGCAGTGACGTCGTTAGAATCATGAGTGCATGCGGAAAGGTCCAGAAAATCAGCCCCAGCGAGATACCAATCACACCGTATACCGAGTTGCCCTGTAGCAACTCTTTAGCGACGCCCTGATTACCAAACAAAAAGATTAAGCTAATCGCAGGAAGTAACGATGGCGCTAGAATGGGAGCGGCCCCCATAAAGCGGAAGAAACCTTTATAAGGCATACACGTTCGTGTTAACGCATAAGCATACCCAAAGGCTAAGGCCCCCACGACCACAGTTACAATCAAACCAACAGTAACGGTGTTGCTCAGGGATACCCATAGGCTATCGGTTGCAAAGTAGGCCGAGAAATTATCTAAACCGACAAATTCACCGTCGCTGTTTTGGACACTTTTTTTCATCATTGCCCATAGCGGCATAACGATAAACAGCATCATAAAGATAAAGATTAACGTCAGGAGACTTAGCAGAATCCAATTATCCTGACTCATCTTGGCGCTAGCCATTACCGCGCGTCTTTTCATTGTCTCGCCAAAAGAAAGCGTTGAAGTTGCGTCCATACTGCCCCCTACGCTGCCTGCTCTGAAACATGGCTTGCAGTACTACCTAACGCAGACGCGAACACTTGTTTTTCTAATGGGTAACCACGTAATCCCGTGCTACCAAATTCGATGTAACGGATATCATTGCGACGTAAATTGAAACGCTTAACGTCTTTCACGGGCACATCCATATATAAAGAGGTCGCTAGCGGCGCGTTTTGCATCGCTACCTCAACGCGGTAATAAGCGCCTTGAAACTCTTTCGCGATAATTCGCACTGGAATCGCCTCACTCGCCCGCTCCACAAACTGAATATTTTCTGGTCGAACAGCCAGTTGGAAGATATCCCCTTGCTTTAGCTGCATATTATCTAAGGTCGGTAACGCAAGCATAGACTCGGCAACCCTTAACGATTGATTCGAAGCGACGGACGCCTCTATGAAGTTCATACTACCGACAAAATCCGCGACAAAGCGTGTCGCTGGCGCTTCATAAATTTCCTGTGGCGTACCCACTTGCTCTATCACACCATGGTTCATAACCACAATACGATCGGCCATGGATAAGGCTTCTTCTTGATCATGTGTCACCATGATCGTAGTGATGCCCAAGCGACGTTGCATTTGGCATATTTCATCACGAAGGTGAGTACGCACTTTCGCGTCGAGTGCCGACAGAGGCTCATCTAACAACAGTAAACCTGGTGATAATGCTAGCGCTCGTGCAAGTGCGACTCGCTGCTGCTGCCCACCGGACAGTTGATTGGGAAATTTGTTTGCTGATGTTGGCAAGCCAATCATATCTAACCAATGTTCGACTTTCTCCAATGCTTCTTTATTGGACAGCCCCTGATTCTTTAGTCCTACGGCAATATTTTCTTGCACCGTAAGGTTGGGAAACAGCGCATAAGATTGGAACACAATGCCAAAGTCACGCTTTTCTGGTGGGAGGAAGGTGGTGTCTTTATCGTCTTGGCAAATGCGTCCTGAAGTAGGAAGATCCAAGCCTGCAATCGCACGCAACAACGTTGTTTTACCGCACCCAGAAGGTCCAAGAAAACACACGAACTCACCGCGCTTAATGGATAATGAAATCTCTTTCAATGCCGTGAACTGGCCAAATTTTTTCACTACGTTGTGAATGTCTAGATAAGGATTGGATACTGTCATCACTTTCTCTCCAAATGGTATATACCAATATTAAGATTGCTATATTTCATTGCAATGACAGCTTTGTTTCAGGTTGATTTCAATTTCATTGTTGTGTGGTTTCGCAAGTAAAAACGACAAAAAGAAGGCCTAATAGCAGCCTTCTTTTTAATCAGTTTTGACCGCACTATGGGTCTTAGAGCTGATTGATTAACTTATGATTTTGGCTCTGACTTTGAATCGAATTTTTGTGACCATGTTTTTAATACTTCTGCTCGGTCTGAACCCATTTTCGCAAAATCCATCTTCGCCATCGCGCCTTCCACTTCAGGGTAGTTTGATACCACGGCTTTGACTTCTTTGTGGGCCACGACAGGGTAAGATTCAACGTAGAGCTCATTCGCTGCTTTTGAAACTGACCAATCCACCACGCGCTTTGCGGCATCAGACTCTTTCACTAGGCCGACGGCTTCAGATTCCCAGCCAATCCCTTTTGGTGTGATCACGGCCAGTGGTGCGCCTTGGTTTTTCAACTTAGCACCACGAACCGCCATCGAAATACCAATCGCGACTTCACCCATCGCCGCTTGAACACAAGGTTTTGAACCTGAATGCGTATAATGGGCAATGTTGTTATCTAGCTTCTTCATGTAATCCCAAGCTTGCGTCTCGCCCATGTTCTGTAACCAAGCAGACACTTGCATGTAACCCGTTCCTGAAGACGCAGGATTTGGCATCGCAATGTGCCCTTGATAAACGGGCTTAGTTAAATCCTCCCAAGACTGAGGCTTTGGCAGGTTTAACTGCTCTGCGACGATTTCATTGAAGCAAACCGCATTAAAGAATGCGTCGTTTCCATACCACGCCTGGCTGGATTGCGGATCATTCAAATTGGCATTCAAGTTTTCTAGACCTTGCGGTGTATACGACTTAAGAATGCCCTCTTCTTTTAGTAGCGCCATGGATGAACCCGCCAATCCCCACACTACGTCTGCGCGAGTATTGTTTTTTTCAGCCAGTAGTTTAGCCGTCATGATGCCTGTCGAATCACGCACCCATTTGATAGCGATATCAGGGTTTTCCTTCTCAAACGCATTCTTATATTTAGCAAGAATATCGGTTTCAAAAGCGGTATACACCGTCACTTCCGTGGCTGCTAAGGCATTCGTTGCCCACAAAGAAACCAACGTTGCGAGTGCCCCTTTCATCAAACGGTTTTTCATTTCCATCTCCAGTTTCATTTTTGTGGCGACTTGCTGTTTATCTGCACGTCGCCTTTAAAGTCATCATTGACGGTCACACCTTAATTGGTATGTACCAGTTTCTAATTACACGGTAATTCTCATTTATGACGATTAAATGAACGAAAAATGGCAGTTTGACGACGATTTATGACAAATTCGATGACAACGATTTTCGCAACATTTCGAACTATGAAGCTTTTATTAAATCTATTTTCTCCCCCTTTACGAACACTAAAAAGGATTGCTAGAGTAGTCACAACAACTTGGTATAGTCCAATATGAGAAATGATAATGAAAAACGAATACTTACTGTTAACGCCCGGCCCGCTTTCTACCTCTGAAACCGTTCGACAAGCGATGCTTAAAGACTGGTGCACATGGGATGACGACTACAACAAAGACGTCGTTGAGGTCATTCGTTCATCGCTAACACAACTGGCAACTCGCCAACCCGGCTATACCAGCGTACTCATGCAAGGCAGTGGCACGGCATCGGTTGAAGCGACCATCGGCAGTGCGCTTGGTAAGAATGATAAACTTTTGGTCATCGATAACGGCGCTTATGGGGCTCGTATCGCTCAGATTGCGGACTATCTCGCCATTCCTACCTGTGTCATATCGTTGGGGGAAACCCAGCAACCAAGTTTAGAAGCGGTAAAGAGCGCTCTAGAAAGTGATACAGACATTACTCATGTGGCGATTGTGCACTGCGAAACCACAACGGGCATGCTCAACCCTATTGAAGCGGTCATTAAGCTAGCAAAACAACATGACAAAACGGTGATCCTAGATGCGATGTCCAGCTTTGGTGGTATCCCTATGGATATCGGTGAGTTAGACATCGACTTTATGATCAGCTCGGCCAATAAATGCATTCAAGGTGTACCGGGGTTTGGCTTTGTCATTGCTAAACAAACGTCCCTTGAAAAATGCCAAGGGCAAGCTCGCTCGCTAACATTAGATCTCTATGACCAATGGCAATGCATGGAGCACAACCACGGAAAATGGCGCTTTACTTCACCAACGCATACCGTGCGCGCATTTTACCAAGCGCTGCAAGAGTTACAGGACGAAGGCGGTATTGCCGCTCGTCATCAGCGTTATCAGACTAACCAAAAGACCTTAGTGGAAGGCATGCGATCGTTAGGCTTTTCGCCATTGCTCCATGAGGAGCTGCACTCACCAATCATCACCTCTTTCTACTCACCAAAGCACAGTGACTATCAGTTCAAAGAGTTCTACAACCGACTTAAAGCACAAGGCTTTGTGATTTACCCAGGGAAAGTCTCCAATGCTGACTGTTTCCGCATCGGTAACATTGGCGATGTACATCCAGCGGATATCTCACGTCTGATCACAGCAGTGAAAAGCTCGATGTATTGGGAGATCAAATAATGTCAGATCAAGCAACTCACTTACGCAGTGAGGGCGATGTGAACAACACTCCTGCTCGCCAAGAATGGACAGCTGGTATTCAAGATGAAGCGACCCAAGCGCTACTCAAACGCGATGCTGACGTGTTCTTACATCAATCCATGTCAACGCCTTGTCTTGATTCACTGCAAGCGGCAGAAGGTATCTACCTTCAAGATACGCGTGGCAAAAGATACATGGATTTTCATGGCAATAACGTCCATCAACTCGGTTATGGCCACCCTCATGTGATGAAGCGTGTCACCGAGAAAATGCATTCACTGCCGTTTTCTCCTCGTCGCTTTACCAACGAGACTGCAGTCAAATGCGCAGAAAAGCTCACCGATATTTGTGGTGGTGACCTAAATCGAGTGCTCTTTGCACCTGGTGGAACTTCAGTCGTAGGCATGGCACTTAAGCTGGCTCGTTACATCACTGGCAGTCACAAAGTCGTGTCATTATGGGACTCATTTCACGGCGCTTCCCTTGATGCCATATCCGTTGGCGGAGAAGCCTGTTTTCGTGAAGGGATGGGGCCATTAATGGCAGGAGTTGAGCGTATCCCACCTGCTATATCTTACCGTGGTGCACTGCCCTCTCAAGACGGCAGCGATGTTCATTACGCGGATTATTTAGAGTATGTGATCGAAAAAGAAGGTGGCATAGGCGCATTTATTGCCGAAGGTGTACGCAATACCGATGTACAGGTACCAAGCAAAGCCTACTGGCAACGTATTCGAGAGATTTGCGACAAGCATAACGTCTTATTGATCATCGATGATATTCCCAACGGCATGGGTCGCAGTGGCGAGTGGTTTACGTATCAAGCCTTTGATATTGAACCCGACATCTTATGCACTGGTAAGGGATTTGGGGGAGGACTCGTGCCCATTGCTGCCATGGTGACGAAAGAAAAATATAACACCGCAGCAGAGATATCACTGGGTCATTACACCCATGAAAAAAGTCCCATTGGATGTGCGGCGGCGTTGGCAACTATGGAAGCCATTGAACAAGATAAATTGCTCGAAAAAACACGCGCTGATGGCGAGTTTGTTAAAACTCGCTTAATGCAAATGAAAACAACCTATCCTGTGATCGGTGACGTACGCGGAATAGGGTTGTTATGGGGCGTTGAGCTGGTGAGTAACCATGTCTCCAAACAGCGCGCCTATGACGAGGCAGAATCCGTGTTGTATCAATGCCTCAATCAGGGACTGAGCTTTAAGGTCTCACAAGGTAACGTTATACAGTTGAGCCCACCGCTCATCATCACTCGTGAACAACTGACGCAAGCCCTCGATATTTTCGAGCACGCGATCGCCAAAGTATGCAAGGATTTTAATTATGTCTAATCTCTATTCAGCAACACCAAATGCCTCCACTAAGTCGCCTGTTCAAGCCATCGTTTTTGACTGGGCCGGCACCATTGTCGACTTTGGTTCATTCGCACCCACCAGTATTTTTGTGGAAGCCTTTAGGCAAGGTTATGACTTTGACATTACGCTTGCCGAAGCACGTGAGCCAATGGGCATTGGTAAGTGGGATCATATTAAAGCGGTCGGTCACCTGCCAGCCGTTGCTCAGCGCTGGGAAAAGCAGTTTGGTCGCACGATGACTGACAGCGATATCGACCAAATTTACGCGACATTTATGCCGCTACAAAAAGCAAAAGTCGCCGATCACGCCGAACCTATCCTCAACGCTATTGAGGTCGTCAATGGGCTAAAGCAGCAAGGCATTAAAATAGGTTCTTGCTCAGGTTACCCAAGAGAGGTCATGGATGTCTTGATCCCTGCCGCGAAAGACTATGGCTATGAGCCGGACTATATTGTGGCAACGGATGACCTTCCTCAAGGTGGTCGCCCAGCTCCGTTCATGGCACTAAAAAACATGATTGAGCTAAATGTCACTTGTGTCGGCGCTTGCGTAAAAGTTGACGATGCCGCTCCCGGTATTGAAGAAGGTCACAACGCCGGAATGTGGACAGTCGGACTATTACTATCGGGTAATGAAGCTGGCTTAACCTTAGAAGAATACCAAGCAGCCGATGAAGCCACATTAAATGCAGCTCGCGAGAGAGCACGTGAAAAGCTTGGTAAAGCATCACCACACTACTTAGTGGATACGATTAATGATCTTCCGAGTGTCATTAAAGATATAGAAAAGCGCTTGAGCGCTGGTGAAAGACCCTAGATACGCTGTAAATCAAAACTAAAAACCCAGTGCCATTACAGATGGCACTGGGTTTCTTCCTCTAGAACAGGTCAGTATTCCAATAATAATCTCACTTAAAACATTATTATTAAGAACGATTTCACTAATAACTATGTCAACCAATAACTATATCGATCAATAACTATGTCGATCAATAACTGTGCTGACTAATAACAGTGTCGACTAAGCAGTAATACAACCAGATTGATTCGGCGTAATAACAACGTTTTTGCTGCTAACTCTTTTATTCCATGACTTTTCATGTAAGAAGTACGCTACGGTATTAATTGCGGGCTCTAGCAATGCCACGGCTCCACCAGCAACAATACTTCCGGTCAGTGCGTATACCACCGAAAACGCGACACTATAATGAACCACTGCAAATGACGCCGTTTTAATGCGAACATTTTGACTTAATGACTTCAGCCATTGCGATTTTTCCCATAACTTTTCATGGAAATAAAACGCCACCGTATTCACTGCGGGTTCCAGCATGGCGATCATGCTACTCAGAATGATCTCACCAGTAAAAACATACGCCACGCTAAATGCAATGGTAAAGTGAATTGATGCAAACCTAAGTGTTTTCGCCATGATGTTGTCCTGCTTTGTTCAGTTGCCTCCACTATACTCAGCTCTTAACCACGAACAAAGCAGATTGAACCTACTTATTTAATAGTCAAAACCTATCAAATAGAGTTGTAACGTCTGACCTTTCAAGGATTCACATTTCTACAGTACTGCACTGACGCCTTTTAATACTCTTCGCTGCAGCACGTAAGCTCTGACATGATCATAAATGAGGTTAAAGAGAAACGCATAGATGGTAATAAAGATGGTCACACCCAAATCCATTAGGAAGGCTTGCCATAAGCTTACCTCTAGAATATAAGCCATTACCGGAATAGTAAAAAACAACAATCCAACTTCAAACAGCAGCACATGGATCACTCGCAGTGACAGTGACCGCTCGGTTTTTTCACCGGGTACAGCCCTATCAAAGCCCAAATTGAACAAGTAATTCCAAATCATCGCCATGGTTGCAATAACTATCATTGTTCCTGATAGTGAACCAATATCATGTTCAGTAAACAATGCTAACCCTAGGATGGATGATGTTACCGCCAACGTTTCAAATAATACCGAATGAAAAACACGCTCTAGTGTCCCCATAAATCGCTCCAATAGACTTACTTAACAAAAAATGAAGCTGGGATTATGTCAGGACAAACGCACAGATAAAGTTAACAGCCATCACATTTAGTGATAGCTTAGTTAACCTATTCAATCGGGGGAGTGACTATGTACAGTTTTGAGCAATTGAAGGTATTCGTAACGGTGTGCGAAAGTGGGTCATTTTCTGCGGCAGCTCGCAAGCTAAAACGCGCGCAATCAGGGGTCAGCCAAGCAATAGCTAACCTAGAGATAGCCGTTAACCAAGATTTATTCAACCGAGAAAAGAACACTCCGACATTAACAAAAAGCGGCGAGGCCTTGTTGCCCATTGCGCGATCAATTTTGCAGCAACAGGCCTATTTTGACCAGAAGGCAACAGCGCTCACCAAGGCGTACGAACATGAACTTATCATTGCTGTCGATGAAAGCATTGTCAGTGACGACTTTCTCAGCATATTAGCACCATTGGCAGACCAGTTTCCCATTACGCACTTTGAAATTATCACCGCCTCCAGCTTTGATATTGAAGATTTAGTACGTACTGGTCAGGCTCATGCCGGTATTGTGTTCGCCGATGGAGAGCTTAAAGTCGACATGGATTTCTTTGTACTTGGACAAGCCCGATTTCTAACCATTGCTGCCCCGGAACACGCGTTAACGAAACTCCCCATGGTCGAGCACGACGACTTGAAACTTCACCGTCAATGCGTTCATCGCAGTGCTAAACGAAAAGAACTTTGGTTCAGCTACGGCATTAGTTCAAAGATCTGGTATGCCAATAACCACCAAACCCTAATTGATCTTGTTCGTCAAAACATTGGTTGGGCGCTCGTTCCTGAATTGCTTATCAAAACACAATTAGAGCAAAGTGCTATCGTGTCACTTCCCGTCGCCCATGAATTTAATGGCTGGTTGACCGCTGTGGGCTGTTTGGTATCACGAAGCCATTCATCAGGGCCAGTTCTGGAGCACGTCCTCAACACACTTAAGCAATATCGCTTAAATGAGAATCGTTGGGAACGTAACGTTGCACTCGCTAACTAAGTCTTTAGCGACGGCCTCAGCCCCAATACGGCTCAACCGTTAGAAGCCCTGCAACCACACCATGCTATTGCACAGTGCGCTTTAATATTGCAGAAAAATGATCCGCAGATGAACTCGCAGAGACTAAAATCCAGCCTTTCGAGTTTAAAAAATTAACCGCGTCAATGGGGGAGTTAAAAGCCACCGTATTGCCCGCTTCATCGCGTAATAGGTCCTTATTTCGAATACCAATTTCAACCTCTTGCCCAAAGTCCACTTCCACTTTCCACTTGGTCAAACTTAATAGCTTCCCTCGAGCAACAACACGAGCATATTGCTCGGTTTGGCCTTTCACTACACTTGCTTCAGGGCTTGATAATGCGTTACTCACGGGGGAGAACAACATCATTGCTACCAGTAGCGTCAAGGTAGCTAGGGGAAAGGGTAAATTCACTATTTTCATTGCAGCCTCTTCTCTTTTTGCCATTTAGCGTCACGCTATTTGAATCAGCATACTCAGTTATATTTTCATTATTCGAAAATGTAACTACACTGGATTTCATAAAATGGAAAAACGCTAATGAGGAGCAATGATGGCGACGTTAAATACCACTGGATTTGAGTTTTTCGGTGAGTCCGAACATCGGTTCCGTGCGATGCTCATTGAGCGGATCGAAAGCTATATGGTGCACAGCCGTCTGAGCAAAAACCAATTGGCGGATAAGTCAGGAATTGGCAAAACCGCATTTTATAGCAAGATGGATAAGGTACAAGGCAGTCAGTTTACCGTTTTAGATCTCTTTCGTTTAGGCAAAGTACTTGATGTCAGCATCTTGCAGTTTTTTCCAGTCGATGACATCGATCGAGAACACGGAGGGCAACTCGCCGTGCCTGCTAGTGTATTGCATATGATGGACACCATGATGTCCATGGATCAAGCTGACATCGAATTACTGTATGACCTATTTCTATCGCTAAAAAAACACAATAAAATCAACCCGTAAATCATACTTTACTAAGTCTATTGTATAGAATGAGCCTCCCCCCCTAAATGAAACAGAGCCTTAATCGCAGCGATATTTAACTGTATGGGCCTGTATACGCCTGAGTAACTAACGATAAAACTGGGCATCATGTTCACAGCTTACCCGACACCTGATTCAATCTAGCTACTCATTTCATCGTTCGCAGTAAATTTGAACGACTGTTCAAAAACCATTTGAACGATCGTTCAAATGGTTCTATAGTGTTGGCTATCACGAGAAGGAAAGGTCTAGTGATTTGTCTCAAATTGACTCAATTCAAAGGAAAATGACATGCTAAAATTTTACTTCCACAAGACACCGAACCCGATGAAAGTCGCGCTATATCTCGCCGAGACGGGGCTACCTTATGAACTCGTTCCCGTTGATACCTATAAAGGTGAGCAACACAGCCCTGAATATCGCGCGATAAACCCGAACGGCAAAGCCCCAGCGATAGAAGATGACGGTGTTAGAGTATTTGATTCCAATGCAATTTTGCTCTACCTTTCCGAAAAAACAGGGCTTCTAGCAGGAGAACCTGAAGATCGTGGTGAGATGCTATCTTGGTTAATGTTCATTGCATCTGGACTCGGTCCATTCTCAGGTCAATCGGTTCACTTTCGACATGCATCACCAGAAAAGACCCCTTACGCGATCAATCGTTACTTACGCGAAGCACAACGTCACTACGAGGTACTCGATACGCACTTAAAAGGCAGAGACTATCTCGTTGGACAAACCTACAGCATTGCCGATATCGCAGCGTGGGGATGGATTGATAAAGCCGCTGTTGTACTGGGTGAAGAGGCACTGACGCCTTACCCGAATTTGAAGCGTTGGTTTGATGCCATCAACCAACGTCCTGCTATACAAGTCGCGCGCGATGTTGGCAAGGACATTGAGTTTAAAACAGAACAAGATGACGTCACCAAACGTGCGCTGTTCCCACAGAACTATACGACCAATTAGATGCGACCAATTAGACAACCGCTTCATGGTCTTGTTAAATACATAGTCATAAGTGACGGCAACCGTTAATCAATGCCTTGGACTAATGCGCTTTGCAATCCTGGACTAGAATTAAACATCGTTCGGCATTTTAGCTTAGCCCTTACCGATTTAACTTAGGAGTTAGTATGGAAAATCAATATACACCGCCGAAAATCTGGGTTCACGACACAAAAGGTGGCAATAAATGGGCAAGCATTAATCGCCCTGTGTCTGGCCCAACCCATGATAAAGAGCTACCAGTTGGTGACCACGCTTTGCAACTGTACTCACTCGGCACCCCAAACGGACAAAAAGTCACTATTCTTCTAGAAGAGTTACTCGCACTGGGTGTCAAAGAAGCTGAGTATGATGCTTACTTAATTAATATTGGTGAAGGTGACCAGTTTTCATCAGGTTTTGTTGGCGTAAACCCCAATTCAAAGATCCCTGCATTGGTTGACCGTTCAGGCGAAGACAGCGTGAACGTCTTTGAATCTGCTTCGATTCTTGTCCACCTTGCCGAGAAATTTGGCTATTTTCTGCCTAAAGAAGGCGCTGCACGAACACAGACATTCAATTGGCTATTTTGGGCGCAAGGTTCTGCACCTTTCTTAGGGGGTGGGTTTGGCCACTTCTATGCGTATGCGGACGAAAAACTTGAATATCCAATTAACCGCTTCGCGTTGGAGGCAAAGCGTCAACTAGATGTATTAGACAAACAACTTGCGACCAATACCTACGTGGCTGGTGAAGAGTACACGATTGCTGACATGGCTATTTGGCCATGGTACGGCAACTTAGTGCTTGGTAACTTGTATGATGCCGCCGAATTTCTACAAGTTGAAAGCTACACACATGTCATGCGCTGGGCAAAAATGCTCGAAGCTAGACAAGGCGTGCAGCGTGGTCGCATCTTAAATCGCTCTTGGGGTGAAGAGTGGGAGCAAGTGCCTGAACGTCATTGCGCCGAAGATATCGATAACGTTTTGTCATTAAAGCCACAGTAACGTTCATTTCATATTAAAAGCCGAGGTATTTTGACTGATTCAAATACCATCGGCTTTTGGCTTTTGGCTTTTAACACAGAACGCTATCACGATGTGAGTAACGCGAAAGCCTCCAACATCCCTGAATCATTATTGCTACCTTGAGTGATATGATTAGTTACGATCGGTCGCCAACCAATTCGTTCATGGTCAAAGTAGCCAATCACTTAATAACCAAGAGGGGTACTTCTAGTACATAGTCTGCCCCCCTTGGGTCGGTCGACGAAAGTAGGTGTTACAACTGAGTCATATCCAGCTTTCTTCCTAAATGCAGTACTTCTACATCGGCATACCCTAAACGGACGGCTTCAAATTTCTTACTCATCTCTATGGCCTGAGTCGCATCTTTAGCAAGTACCGATACCAAATACACTGGACGTACAACATTCGATTGCAATGTCTGCGTATTAATGTACGAGGAAGACACAGAGCCAACCTGATTCAACGCAATCACACGCTGTAGATCAATACTAAGTACTCGGTCAATTTCCAATGGTTCGATGCCAGACTTCCAAGTAAACGTTAGGCCGTAGTTATTATTCTGTGGTGACTTATCTAGCCACTTGGCTCCCATTGGTTGGATATTACTAATTTTTACAAGGTTGGCTTCATACAGAGGAAGAGCGGATAATGACGCTCTAATATCATCCTCACTTTCTCCTTCCATTACAAACCTAAGCAACTGGGTCGTCTGCTCTCCCACTTTACTGTCCGTTACAAACATGTCTTTGACTTTTCCGCTATCAACAAACTGTTTAAACGCTTGCTTTTGCTGTGGCATTTTTTCCAGTACTTGATAAATATCAGTCGTGTTCCATTTCAATTCAACGCCGAAATCTTGCGCAAAAGAAAGACTCGGTGTTAACGCTATGACCGATAGGCTCAATACTAATTTTTTAATTATTTTCATGACTTTACTCTCTATTTATTATTTCATTACAATTTTTGTAGGGTTACCAGCGAGAACGATAGGTACGATGGCAAGCACGACATGTCGACTCTGCTGATTTAATCGCTTGTTTAGCTTGTTTTTCATCTTGGTTATTAGCGGCAGTCAATAACGTTTTATAGCTATTGTTCATCTCTAACATCAACCGATTAAACTTTTCTGGTTTTTGCCACACATCCAGTTTTGCTCGACTTCCTTGGTGCGAATTTTCTGGAAACGCTTGATTTAGCATATCACTATATGCAACTAGTTTTATAGACGTATCTTCTACATCTGCCCACGTTGTCTCATTTCCATTTAAGGTTTTCTGTACAGACTCCGTCAAACTTTCTATCTGATTGAAAGCTTGCTGTCTTTGTTCGATTTCGTCCGCTTTAATTGCAGAGCTTTGTACAACTAAAGCTATAACAAACAATCTTGTGACCAACTGCGGAACGCAGCCTCCCGCAAACATTTTCAAATTCGATTTCATCAATGTAATCATCTCATGCCTCTTTATATTATGAGTTTACCTATCGCTTGAGCATTAATTTACACAACAATAGTTGCCATTGCAACTGTTGTTGTGTAAATTAATTGAACATTCGAAAAATGAGATAACCAATATGATAAAAATTAAGGTGTGGGACCTAGCAACTCGACTCTACCATTGGAGCCAAGCCATTATTTTCTTGGCACTTATGGTAACTGGTATTAGTGGTAACGGACCGCACGTTCAGTTAGGGCTCGCGTTATTTACTTTAGTTACTTGGCGAATCACCTGGGGAATGGTGGGAAGTGAAACCAGCCTTTTTCGTCAATTTATGGCCTCGCCTCAAAAAGTATGGGCCTACCTAAAAGCGGAACGCCATACACAGCTTGGCCATAACCCACTAGGGAGTTGGATGGTGTTTACCCTTCTGGCCAGCTTACTATTACAATGCATAACGGGCATGATTCTCGCAGGCATGTTTGATGGATTAGCCGCTGTTGGCGTGGAGATCCCGGAGATCATCTACTTCGGCGCAGAACAAACACACCTTCTGTTAGTGGATCTACTGCCAATGCTCATTGTGCTGCACGTTGGCGCAGTCTTGATCTACAAGCTTCGCTCTAAACCCTTACTGTGGGCAATGCTTTCTGGCTATCAACAGGTGCCAACCAATCACTTTATCGCGCAACCTAATATCGTCAGTAATAGTCGCGCAATACTCGTGCTAATAGCATCAACATTAGTTACTATAGCAATAATTGCTATTTCAATGGTGTAAGTATGGAACAAAAATTCGATCGCCAAACAAGCTTTGGCTGGCTGTTAAATGTTGTCGCGAATCACGCATCAAAAGAGTTTGATAAGCGCTTAAAAGAAAAAGGGCTGACGCTGGCACTGTGGCCAACCTTAATGTGCTTGTGGGAAAAAGAAGGGATGACTCAGCGAGAAATCGCTCAAACCTCAAAAGTAGAAAGCTCCACGACAACACGAACACTTGATAAACTTGAAACGCTCGGTCTGGTTGAGCGTCAAGCCGATCCAGAAAGCCGCCGTTCGTTTCGAATCTTTCTCACGGCTGAAGGTCGAGCGCTAAAAAATGAAGTGATTCATTTGCCTGTTGAAGTCAATCAGCAGATGCTTTCCAGCCTCAATCCTGATGAGCAAAAAACCATCATTGGCCTGCTGCAAAAAATGGTGGCTCAGGTTTAGTAGCTTAGGTTTAGTAGCTAAATTATTGAGATCATACTAATGACATGACCTCCCATATGACGGGAGGTCATGTTACGTCAATATGCCGCGTCGGTTAGCCTTTAAGCTCAGATAGCTGATCAGAGAACCAAATCTTGCGCTGAAAACGCGGGTTCTTAGAGGACATATCTATCTTATATGGGTTTTCTTCTTCTGAGCGCTGCGGTATCGCTAAAATCTTACTGAGTTCCTGTGCCAAGTACTTCTCGATTTTTAACACCACCATCTTCTTACGCAGACGGCCTTGCTCGTCGCGGTTAAGGATAGTTGGCATGGTATTCAGTGTTAAAATCTCACCCAGTGCTGGGTGAGACATACGCTCACGCCCTTCAGTGCTGGCATAGAAGTGTGAAACCGTAAACACCATATTCTTAGGTTTAAGCTGCTGTAGGAACTGGCACGATTTCACCACCGTTGAACCAGTGCGCACCATATCGTCAAACAGTACAATGCTCGATTTCTCCAGCCCCTCGAAAGTATCTTCACTCTCTTTGTGCAGGGTGATTTCCACTTTACGCTCAGCGGTACGCTCTTTATCCAACATGATGAATTTGGCTTTGCTCAAACCAATTCTGTTGTACATCTCTTTGACAAAGTCGCGCGCCCCTTTGTCTGGCGCACAAAGTACCAAACCCTCACCGTCTGGGCCGTAGTTCAACATGTTGGAGTTAAGCAGGTAGTGCGCGTAAATCTGATAAGGAATGAGGTTATAGAAACGGCCACCAAACACATCGCCAAACATCTTCTGTACCGAATCAGAGTGGTTATGTACCGTTACCACATCATCAACGCCAGACAGCTTTAATAACTGCGCATACAATTGCGCGGTAAACGGCTGACCATCAAATTTCTTAATGTCCGAAGCAGAACGCTCACCACCTGTGTCGCCAAGCCCAGGGCGTGCACCACGATCTTGAGCAGAGAAAAACAGATCAGGCTCCACCAACACCACACGACTGGCACCATTTTCTTTGGCAGCGCGGGCAATAATAAAGTTATGCATCGCCAGCTCTTGACGACTGGTAACCAAGTTGCCGGTACTGACGATGACGACAGTCTTACCGTCTAAACTATTGCCGATATTGTCCATATCGTCTTCATCAGAGATGAAGCGAGGGCAAAATTCGGTGTTCATGAAGTGTTTCATACTGATGACATCTGAAATGTCTTCATGCTGCCCCATCGCATAGGCGACATCGATGGCAAATGGGTTATCGGAAGAGTTACTAACAATCACTATATCGCTAGATAGTGTGTTTTGGCTGCTCATGGCATTCCTTATTAATTCGGAAAATGAGTGGGTTGTGATGGGGGTATTCTAGCGGTAAAGCGAGCAAAACGGCAGAGGGAAATCCGAGTTTGTGGTAAAGGCTTGTAAGTAATGGCTTGGTATTGTGGTTAGGGTAACCAGTTAAGAGAGCCTCATTACTTTCGGAGTGTTTTCGGAAGAGCTACCGACGGCTCTTCCGAAGAAAGTAACATTACCATTCAGTGCTGGTTACATCAGCCGCTATAGATGGAACTTACCCGGCAAAGCATAGATTTGTGGAATATCCCTATCCCAACTCTCTAAAGGACGGCCCGTACACTGATAAACTCGGTAACCTTGGAATGTTTCCATATACCGAAACTCAGTGTCCGACCCGGGGCAGGCAATATCCAACGCTTCTCTTTCTGAGGCGTACTCAGTCAACCCTTTTTGTATAGGACCATCGACCAACCAGTTCTCATTTTGCTTGTCACGCCATAGTACGGCAAACGCTCGACGTTTCTTTTCCTCTACTTTTTTCGATTTACCAGTATCCATAGAAGTCTTTGCTGAAACACTCTTCGTGCTAGCTGAACTCTTACTATTACGCGCTACCGAATGATTATTAGTGGTAGACTTTGATGCAGATGAGACGACCACAGGTGTACTTTTCGAACTCGTATTCTTAGATGGAGAGTGCGTAGAAGCCACTGAAGTGGACACATTTGATTGCATACCTGTCTTGGTTGATCGTACTTGGGATTTTTGAACTGCATCATTGAGCAACAGGCGCTGCTCTTGCATCATTTGATCTAAGCTTTTCCCCGCGCCGCCTGAAGAGCTAGAAGAATATGACGATGAATTAGCGGCATATGCACTGCCTACCTCTGCAACCACCCCCAAAGCTGTATTTGTCGCTCCCACGACAGAATTATTCAATGTAATTAGGACGTTTTCTCCATCGTACATTTCAGGGTCATTTTGAGAGTATAAGCTATCCAATTTATGCAGGTACGTTGAAGACAACTGTGCATATTTTTGATTATTTCTTTTAGCTACAATGTCGAGATTCTTAATAGCATGATAACGGTAACCGCTTGTATTAATACTCTTACTTTTGTTTTTCGTATGTATAACATAGTCTTTGAGCTGCTTTTCCGACAATGGCGCAAACATATCTTTATGTGCCGTATAATTCCGTGAAATTTCGTATTCTATTCTATCGTCAGCTGGCTCATAATAGATGGTTTTCTGATTTTTCTTATCGATATACGCATATTCCCAGTTCATTACTGCTTCAACTGTCATTCCAATCTTTACTGTACAATCCTGATTGAACTCTGAGATTCTCGTTATCCTAGCACCATGAACTCTAGGTCCCAAAATCACTGTAGTATCATGCCACCTTTTCTTTCCGTTATACTCTAACAACGAAGCATAACTTGCTTGGTGAACCCCATTAACGTAGTAATCATTGAGCACAGAAACTAGACGGTCATAACCGTAGCCAAAATAAATTGATTTTTGATAGGAGGCATCACATAAGTTCCAAGTCTTATATTCGGTAAACTGACAGTCATTAAAACGACTTTTATACTCGAAACAGCTATAGAGTGTATTATCAACCCAGCGTTTTATTTCTTGGTCGTAAGCCTTATAAAGCGATTTGGTTGGTGTCGATGTATTCTGCAAAGGCACTGCCGAAATTGGCATAAATAGCTGCCATTGATAGTCACCTTTAAATAGTTTCCATTCTGGTGTTGGCGCTGCTTTACTACAGCCGTTTATACTACCTACAACCCAAAAGAGACAGGCAAAAGTAACCAATAATTTTATCTTTTTCATCTTCCATATCAGTCATTGCTCATCCTATTTGACGAACAAGACCTGATTCCTACTTAACATTCCATGTGACCCATTAGGCTAGTAGGCGTATATCGTCTTCGCTTGTTTATAGTTAAAAAACACTACATAGCTAACACTTTTATGTTCAGTATCTGCCTTTTTAGTCCTTTTTTTGAACTGGTCACTAATGCCTTGTAATCAGCGAGGATGACCATATATGGCCCTTTAGTCACTTCTCGAAGGCAGAAGAATGAATTCACACTTATCAACTAATCTAAGCCGTACTGGCTTATGCAAGAGCTGACAGTTTTGCCCTGGGGTTTAACCTTGGTTTATAAGGTGTGGCTGATATACCTAAATAGTTTTTGGACAAAAATATACCAGTCCCTTTGCTAACTTAGCTATTAATGAATAACTTCAGGTTTTGCAAAATAAAAGGGGGCGAGCTAGCGCGATGGGTACCATTGAGCTAGCTAAAATGTTTGATAATACCTCTAAGTCGAAGACTTAATTAGTATAAGGCTGTTCGCAAGTTGGTTGTTCTTCGAATGTAAAATAACTACACCTCTTTGAGTACCACATCGTATGATATTCAAAAGATACGCTCTCGTTGGCAATACTTGAGAGAGTAATGAAAAAACCTGCCTTATCGCTCTTACCTAAATCTTCTGCCGTTGAGTCGATAAAGCAGAATTCTACATGCTTATTTTTAGATAAAACATTCAAGCAAGGCTTTTTTGTCGGAATATAGGCAATAAGATCACCAACTTTACCTGTACGATTATCATAACTTTGCTTTAACTCTCTAATGTCTGAGCTAGAAGGAAGTTTTTCACTCGCAAATGTTACGCTAGAAAAAGCAACAAGAACACAGAACATACTCTTATAAATGTTTTTCACGTCTTAGCCTCCTGTTCAAATCAACTCCAACCCACAAGTTGTTGCTATTGAACATTATTTTTTTAAATTTAAGAATATCAAAATCAACTAAAGCAGGAACAAACCCTTCTCTTGTTCTTGGGCTGTTGTCCCCACGATAAGTCAAATCGACTAGGACCTCCTTAACATTAAGAGGTAAACTGGCCCAATCAACAACCCCAAATTTAGCTTGAACATCTGACTTCGTTAACAAAATACGAGTCTTTTCTTCCATATACTCATAAACAGTATTAAACATTAAGTGTTGCTGCTTGCGTGTTAATGTAAGCTCATTGCTCTCCAAGCTTGAATTGTTAAGTGACTCTAGGGCGCTTTCTTTTTTCACACCTTCTACACTGAGTAACCAATCGGACAAATCTGACGTCAGTTCTGACACTTGAAATAGCTCTTTTAAGTGCAATTTAGAAGGTGACTGCCCGGTTGCTCCTGTGGGTGGGTTCCCTAAATCCAAACCTCGCCCAATCGTAACGCCCGATTGACCAATCACTATCCCGTCTGAATTATGAGGGACGTGGGCTTTTCTTGAGAAGTAAGCGGATGACTCAATATCATCGCCCTCATTATCAAAGGTAAATTGTCCCTTGGGCACAGTTAACCATTTTTCACCCATAGCATCATCAATATATTGCCAATTTTCACTGACGGCCTCATCCAAAGCAAGAGCTATGTTCTTATCTACAATCCCATCGACTTCACCAATTTTATAAGTTTCATGCGTGTTATGCGTCGGTTCATAACCCTTCTGAAACTGTTTAATAGCGCTTTCTGTCGCTTTGCCAAAATCTCCGTCAGCCCCCGCAGGACCTAAATCGAAACCCAATTCAATCAATGCCTCTTGAACGACTTTGACTTCAAGACCTTTACTTCCATTACTAAGGGCCTCTCCATCACCAAAAGCCAATAACTCCAA